>JAQYVT010000005.1 GCA_030145345.1 Desulfobacterales bacterium | reverse complement strand
GCCAACAGGATTTTTCGTTTTGTTTCCATTCTGCTGGGTTTCCCCTGCTCTATCCGTGTCAGGGTGATGGATGATATATTTGCCTTTCTGGCAAGTTCGGTCTTGCTTATCATTAAAGATTCTCTCATTTCTTTTAAGGAGTTTGTGTTCATTTTATTCCACCTCGACCAATTTCAGCTCAATCTTGTAATCTTTGGCTGAAATAATTTTTTTTCCGTAACTTTATACTAGAAAATAGTTCAAAATTATGATATGTCAAACGGTTAAACAGGAAAAGTTAACAATGATCCAGGGGGCCCAATATGGAATTGAAAATTACCTACACACACTTCGACATCAGAAAAGTGAGTATTTACGATGAACTTGAAGTGGATTTAAAAGCTTGCCTTTCAAACAACGGATTTGAACTGACAGATGATGATTTTGACTTTGATAGCGGACAGAGAACCTTGAGTTTTATAAATGAAGAATGGCTGTCTAAATTCGAAGAAGACGATTAATCATCCCACCGCCAAGCAAGATCCCGAATTCAACGAAAGTGGCAAGAATAGTTCATTTTGTACGCGGATGCCAATCCCATAGATAGTCTTGACACATACGTGTACCCCAATTGATCGTAAACAGACTGGAAGAAATATTATAAGGTTTTAGTTTTTTATATATTTTGTAGATACAAATATGTTTTCATAACCCTTGTATAGATCAGATATTAATCTTTTAATACAATCCCATTTTGTTTACCCTTCGGGAAAGCTGGTAAAAAAATTTTCGGAAGCCTTGTCTCGGGGCGGTTATAGTGATGAATTTAGAGCGGGTTTCCCCAAAAAACAGCGGATCTTTGTGAAACGATAGCGTTAAAGAGATTAAGCACACACTAAGAAAGTCAAAGAATTCTATGAATGTAAAAAGCAACTTACCAAAATTGATCAAAGTATTTGGATTTGTATATTTTCTCTTAAATTGCGTGGTGTTTATTGTGATGTGCATTCTCGCGACACATGCAAAAATGAAGACGAACATGTCTCCAGGTTATGTGGTTTTCACCTTGCCTCTAATTGGAATATTCGCAGGGTATTGGATGCGTATCGGTAAATATGGATGGTGGAGGATTTTATTAATTGTTTTTAGTTTTTTGTGTACTGCCGCCATTTTATTCACAGCCATTTTCATTGGACCTAAGATGGAACAATTAAAAAAAGCTAAGTTTGAAACCAGTAAAAAAATAAAAAAATTGAACCCTGAAGTCATAAAAATGTTCGAAGCTTTATATGTGGATGACTTGGAAAGTGTTAGGCAACAATTGGCAAAGGGTGTTGACGTCAATGCGAAAAACGATACAAATCAAACCCCGCTGCACAATACTCAAAATAAGACTATCGCCCGGATGCTTATCTCAAAAGGCGCAAATGTGAATGCAGTCGATGAGAATAATATGTCCCCTATCTTCACTAAGGATGTCGATCTATCAAAAATATTAGTGGAAGCAGGAGCAGATATTCACTTAAGAAGCAATAAGGGCAATACCCCTTTAATTTTCTATAGTTACAGTGGTTACATTGAGGGTATTCAATATTTGGTTTCACTTGGGGCATCTGTAAATGCAAAAAATGTTGATGGCCAAACAGCTTATGATATCGCAGAAGAATTCGGTCATTTCAAATTATTAGAATACTTGAAATCGATTGGTTCAAAGCCTGGGAAGGAAATTAATTGAAGAATTTTAGAATGATTTTTACGCTTCTTATGATGTTACTACACTCATTTTATAAAAGTGAGCTCTCAGATTGTTTCAATGTTTATCACAGAATTAAATTCCAATCCCAGCCTGTTATTTGATATTACCGTTAGAATTCATGTTGTTTGGATCATTTTAGCATGGATATCTTTTGTCGCTAATGCCGCTTGGATTATTATTCAGTTTATTGGCAACAACAAGGACATTGATTATATTCCTGCATCGTTTTTACATTTAATATGGATAGTTGTGAGTTTGTTGTGGCATGTCATTGGGTTAATTTCTCCATTTTTATTTAAGGCATCTATTATAAAATATGAGTTCTAAAGCTTTCTCTGACCGGAAAAAGTCTGTATCTAATCTCATCACCTCTGCACCCGTACAAACCCAGGGCATCACTTCATAATCTCATCTAATTCTGACCATCCCCTTTTCATTTCAGAATAACCTCTAATTTTCCAAAACCATCTATTTACGTGTATCCTAAAAAGTACCTTGAAAAAGGGAGACCCAAAACAAAAAGGAGTTAGCGCAATATTGCTAACTCCTTAATTATATTGGTGCCGAGGGACAGAATCGAACTGCCGACACGGGGATTTTCAGTCCCCTGCTCTACCGACTGAGCTACCTCGGCGTGATTTGAGATAAATAGGAAAAATATTAGAAGCTCTTTTTTTTGTCAAGATTTTTTTATCGCATATCGCCAAAAAGATGCTGGAGTAAAACACATGCTGCAACCGTCGCTGTTTCAGCTCTTAAGATTCGTGGGCCCAGGCTCGCGGTGACAAATCCCCGATCCCTGGCACTTTCAATTTCCTGTGGGGTGAAACCGCCTTCGGGTCCGAGCAACGCATAAATTTTATTGATTTTACCATCAGACCCCGGCAATTTGGCATTGAGCGGCTGCAATTCATCTTCCCAAAAAGCGATCTTAAGGTCGGCGGTCTGAGAAATATTCAATATTTCTTCGAAGGATACCGCGTCGCCAATTTCCATAATACAGCCCCGCTTGCACTGCTTGATGGCTTCTTTGGATATTTTTTCCCACCGTTTCGTGCGTGCCGAGAGCTGTTTTTTGTCCGGTCTCGGGACGGATCTCTCGGCGATAAAGGGGTTCCATTTTATGATGCCCAGTTCACTGAGCTGTCGAACGAGGCCGTCCATTTTCTTTTCTTTTAAAAACCCCTGAGCCACCGTAATTTGAACGGGCGATTCTGCAACTGAAGGAAAGCGGCGAATCACCGACACCTTAACCCTTCCGGTGGACAAATCGACGATTTCGGCTTCGTATTCAAATCCTTTCCCGTCAAAAAGACCAATTTTATCACCGGATTTCAGGCGCAATACCGTTTTGATGTGCCTGGCATCGGAACCGGTGATAACCAATGCCGACCCCGTGCTTTTAGCGTGTTCAATAAAAAAATACCGCATACGATTTTTTACACCTGCATTTTACAAACGTCAAGTTTGTAAAAAAGCAAATATCTTGACACACTAAGGTCCCTATGATAAATTTTTTTGGATTTTGGGACATTTATTTGGCAATAATGCATGGCCTTTTATGGGTAACGGGGGGTTGATATGACAATCAATGGTAAGCCCGACAAAAAAACTGAAAGGACAGAATCGTCGGAAGATGAAGAGATCATCGAACTCAAGGACCAGATAGAAGGCGGGCCGGAAGACGATGATGAAATACTCGACCTTTTAGATTCTGTTGAGGAACTTACCATGGAAAATCAAAAGGACATCGTCCTTACTGAAACAGAAAAACCCCTTGAAGGTGAGGAGATTTTAGAACTTACGGATGAGATCATCGAACCATCACAAAATGATGAAGAAATTATCGACCTGATGGATACCGTCGAAGAAATTTCCATTGAACCCGGCGACACTCCCAAGGAAATAGCGGAAATCGGCGAATCTATTTTTACAACCGATGCCCCCTCACCGGAATCGGACGATATCCCTGACTTAGAAAGCGATCTTTTTGAAGCAACTATTGATCTTGATGAGGAATTTGACCAAGAAGTGCCCATGAATCCGTCCCTGAAAGATGATTTCACCGATTCATTGGGGATTGAGCTCGAAACGGGAGATGATATTCCGGAAGATTCCTTGGAAGTCGGCAGGGTATCCGACGAACAGATAGAGGCGGCGTTAGAGCGCGTTATAAAAAAGATGTTTTACGAAAAAATCGATGGTATTCTTGTTGAAGTGATTGAAAAAACGGTTAAGAGGGAAATAGAAAGGCTGAAAAACATTCTGCTCGAAGAAGAATCGGGCAGCGAAAAATAATTGTTCTTTTGGGCACCAATGACGTCCGGCCTGATGAACCTGATCATGTCAAAAAACGAAATGGTAAAAACTCGGGGATTATGCAATAATCCCCTTTTCCATTTTTTAGCCGTATCGGATGCCATGTGTTGTCCGGAACAAGTTATGAATAGGGAGTATTAAGCGTATGAGTTCCAATCTTCTAGACAAAAGTTATGACCCCCATGATGTTGAAAAACGATGGTACGATTTCTGGGAAAAAGAAGGGCTGTTTGCGGCCGATGCGGCGGACGGCGACCGGAAAGGCTATTCCATCGTCATTCCCCCGCCGAATGTTACCGGTGTTCTTCACATGGGGCATGCCCTCAACAATACCATGCAGGATATTCTCTGCCGCTACCGAAGATTGCGGGGGGATAATGTCTTGTGGATGCCCGGGACCGACCATGCTGGAATCGCCACTCAGAATGTTGTTGAAAAAAAACTCGCAAGCGATGGGTTGGATCGTCACCAGGTTGGCAGGGAAAATTTCATCGAGGCGGTCTGGGAGTGGCGCGGTGAGTACGGCAGTGCAATTATCAATCAACTGAAACGTCTTGGCGCTTCATGTGACTGGGATCGGGAGCGTTTTACCATGGACGAAGGACTTTCGAAAGCCGTCCGAAAGGTTTTCGTGACGCTGTACCATGAAGGTCTTATCTACCGCGGCAATTACATTATTAACTGGTGCGGCCGCTGCCATACAGCCCTTGCCGATCTTGAAGTCGAACATGAAGAGCATGACGGTTATTTATATCATATCCGATATCCTTTTACAGAGGGAAAAGGGGGTGTCGTTGTTGCAACGACCCGGCCTGAAACCATGTTGGGAGATACTGCGGTGGCCGTAAATCCCGATGATGAGCGCTATCACGGCATCGAGTCTCACCCGGTCATTCTTCCCCTGATGAACCGAAAGATCCCCATCATCAAAGATAAATATGTGGACACGTCCTTTGGAACGGGCGCATTGAAGATTACACCGGCCCATGACCCCAATGACTTTGAAATCGGCAATCGCCACAACCTCGAACGGATAAAAGTTATCGATGATGATGGCCGTATGACCGCCGAAGCCGGCAAGTTTAAAGGGCTTGACCGCTTCAAATGCAGGGACGCCGTGGTTAAAGCCCTTAAAGAAGCGGGGCTCCTTGAAAAAATAGAACCCTATAAACACAGTATCGGTCACTGTTATCGATGCGATACCATCATTGAACCCAATTTGTCAAAACAGTGGTTCGTTAAAACCGGCCCCCTTGCGGAAAAGGCCATAGCTGCCGTCAAGAACGGTGACACCAAGATCATTCCTGAAATATGGACCAAGACGTATTTTGAATGGATGAACAATGTTAAAGACTGGTGTATTTCAAGGCAAATATGGTGGGGGCATCAGATTCCGGCGTGGACATGCGGGGCGTGTGGGGAAATCATCGTTGCCATGGACACACCGCAAACATGCCCGGCGTGCGGCGGCGCAGATCTTGTACGGGAGACGGATGTCCTGGACACCTGGTTCAGCTCCGCCCTGTGGCCCTTTTCAACCATGGGGTGGCCGGAAGAGACGCCGCTCTTAAAATTGTTCTATCCCACATCCGTATTGGTGACCGGTTTTGACATCCTCTTTTTCTGGGTCGCCAGAATGATGATGATGGGCATCCATTTCATGGGGGACGTACCGTTTAAGGATGTTTATGTACACGCCCTGGTGCGGGACGAAGACGGTAAAAAAATGAGCAAGTCAACGGGAAATGTCATCGATCCTTTGAACGTCATCGACCACTACGGAACCGATGCATTCCGGTTTACCCTGGCCGCTTTTGCAGCACAGGGCAGAGACGTCAAGATGTCGGAAAAGCGCGTCGAAGGTTACAGAAATTTTATCAACAAGATCTGGAATGCCACCCGCTTTGCCCTGATGCACATCGATAAAGCGTATAAAAACATACCGGATGAACCCCTTTCTCTGGCGGATCGGTGGATTCTGTCCAGACTCTCCCGTGTGACCGTCAACGTTTCCGAATCGCTGGACAGTTACAGGTTCAATGATGCGGCCGGCGCCCTTTACCAGTTTGTGTGGCATGAGTTCTGTGACTGGTACCTCGAGGCCGTCAAACCCACGTTGTACGGAAAAGAGGGGGACGACCGCAAGGAAGCAACCTTGAGCGTGCTGTGGCGCGTTCTGCACGATACCATTATTCTGCTTCATCCTTTTATACCCTTTATTACAGAGGAAATCTGGCATAAACTTCCGGGCACACACGGCGCCATCATGAAAGCCGTCTTCCCTTTGGATGCCGACCCTGTCGACGGCCTGGCCAGAGATGCGGAAGCAGAATCAAAAATGAGGCTTATCTCGGAGATAATAACAGGTATTAGAAACATCCGGGGAGAGATGAACATTTCCCCCATGTTGTCGCTGGATGTTTCGGTCCATTCACAGGAAGACGCAACAAGGGAAACGATTCAACAGTACACGGACATGATCATCAACCTGGCCAGACTAAAATCCTTGTCCATTGAAGATACGGGACAACGGCCAAAATCGGCTGCAACGTCGGTTGTGGAAGATGCTACGATTTTTGTTTCATTGGAAGGAATTATCGATTTTAAACAAGAGATTCAGCGCCTTGAAAAGGAAATCAACAAACTGACCCATGAATTGACCAAGATTTCAAAAAAACTTAACAATGAGGATTTTCTCAGCAAAGCGCCTCAACATGTGGTGGAGAAAGTCAAGGAAAAGCACGAGACCTTTTTACAGAAACAGCAAAAATTTCAAGTGAATCTGGATAAGATCAAGGCCCTTGAAGCTTAGGCCGAAATATTTCATGTAAACCGAACCCTATGGTTGCAACGTTAGGGCGAAATCAATGTGAAATGGTTTTATCATGAACTCAATACAACATCTCATCGAAATAGCGCTAAAAGAAGATATCGGCCCGGGGGACATTACCACCGATAATCTTATCGATCCGAATCTTGAGGGCAGAGGCATCATCGTTGCCAAAGAACCCCTGGTCGTTGCCGGACTGGAGATCGTCGCGCGGGTTTTTCGGCATCTTGATCCCAACGTCATATTGAGGTCCGAATATACGGATGGCGATGCCGTTGAACCGGGTGACACCATCGCGAATGTTGAAGGCCGGCTCCGTGCCCTGCTCTCAGGTGAGCGAACCGCCTTGAATTTTCTTCAACGTCTCTCCGGGGTGGCCACCTTTGTCCGGGCGCATGTCAATGAACTTGCAGGGAAAAAATCGCGGCTGGTCGATACCCGCAAGACCACCCCGGGCTGGCGTGTATTGGAAAAATATGCGGTCCGAGTGGGCGGCGCCCATAACCACCGGATGGGGTTGTACGATGGCGTTTTAATCAAGGACAATCACATTGCCGCCTGTGGCGGCATAAAAAAGGCGGTGGATCGTATCCGGTCTGAAGTGTCTCACCTATCAAAGATAGAGGTGGAGGTTTCCAGCAAAAAGCAGGTCGAGGAAGCCCTTGAAGCCGGTTCGGATGTCATTATGCTCGACAACATGAACGTACAGCAGATAAAAGACGCCATAGCGCATATTGATGGACGGGCGGTGGTCGAGGTATCCGGAAATGTAAAAAAGAGCGTTCTCAAATCCCTGGCAGATACCGGCGCAGATATCATATCCGCGGGGGCACTGACCCATTCTGCAAGATGTGTGGATATCAGTATGCGGGTAAAAGCAGCCGATGAGTCGTTATGATACCCATACGCGATACCATACCCTCCAAAAATTACCCGGTTGTAAATCATACGATTATCGGTATCAACGTTGTCCTTTATCTGTTTGAAATGTCCCAAGGGGCCGATTTCAATCGGTTCATCTATGTCTACGGTCTTGTTCCCGCCAGATATTCGGTCCCTCAAATTGCATCTTACTTTTCAACCGGTCAGCAGCTGTTGTCCCTGCTCTCTTTCATGTTTTTACACGGCGGGTTCTTTCACCTTCTTGGCAATATGTGGTTCCTGTATATCTTTGGGGATAATATCGAAGATCGTCTCGGCCCTTTTCGTTACATCGCTTTTTACCTGCTTTGCGGAATTACATCCGGTCTTTCCCATCTGGTTCTCAACTTTCATTCCAACATGCCCACCATCGGAGCCAGCGGGGCCGTGGCGGGGGTTATGGGGGCGTATTTGATTCTTCACCCCCATGCCAAAATATTGACCCTGATTCCCATTATTATCATCCCCTGGTTTGTTGAAATTCCCGCTTTTTTCTTCCTGGGGCTCTGGTTCGTTCTCCAGTTTCTAAATGCAACAGGAACCCATGGCAGCGCCAGTGGAATTGCATGGTGGGCGCATATCGGCGGCTTTGTTTTTGGAATCGTTTTCTTAAAAATCTTGCTTGCATTGCCTGAGACAGGGGCCACCGATAGAATGCGTCGGGTCACCGCAAAAAGAAAAACCCACCGTTTGCAGGTCATCCGGCCCATTGGACCTGGAAAAGACCCCCACCTCTATGGTACCCTTCACGTTACAACCTTCGAAGCGCTTGTGGGGACAAAAAAGCTGGTCAATATCCCCTGGGGATTTCAGAAACGGATTGTCAAAGTTATCGTTCCCCCCGGTGTAAAAGAAGGGAGCAAACTGCGGTTGAAAGGTTTGGGCAAAACAACATCCGACGGACAACGGGGCGATTTGTACCTTAAAGTGGCGATCGTCAATTGAGGTACCAGTGAAGAATTTGCTCTCCAAAGAAAATATATGAAATTGCCCCAATGGACAGAAACGGGCCGAATGGAATCGCAAATTTCATATTTTTGCCTTTGACCAGTATCATGATCAAACCGACGCATGTCCCCACCATCGACGAAACAAAAATGGTAAAGATAACACCTTTCCAGCCGATAATGGTGCCCATCATCCCCAGCAGCTTGATATCGCCGCCGCCCATTCCATCTTTGCGGGTAATCAGGGCGTAGACCCAAGCAACACACAACAGGCTGCCCCCGCCGATCAGCAGGCCCAGCAACGACGCTTTGAACGTCACGGCCGGCAGCGCAAAAGAAGCCACAAGACCGAGAAGAATTCCCGGAAGTGTGATGATATCGGGGATGATTTTATGATCGATATCAATAAAGGTTATGACAATCAGCGATGAAATGAAGACGAAATATATCAGCCCTTCCAGGGTCACGCCCGACATAAAAAAAACATTCACCGCGGCGATCCCGGTTATGAACTCCACCAGGGGATAGCGAAAAGATATCCGTGTATTACAATATCGGCATCGACCTTTAAGACACAGATAACTTAGCACAGGGATATTGTCATAAAACGGGATGTAGCTGTTGCAGTTTGGACAAATTGAACGGGGAGGATCCACAATGGATTTTGAGGCCGGCAGTCTGTAAATGCAGACATTTAAAAAACTACCGATGCACAGACCCAAAATGAAAATTATGCCCACGATCCACAGGTCGAACATGTTTTATAACGCACCCTCTTGAATTTATGATTGGATAATAGTAAGTATATGGTCGATGGAAATATCAGACCGGCTGAATGCACTTGTCTATATACGTTGATGCCGCTCGTGTCAAAACAACTTTTTTCCAGCATTTCAGCTTTTTGAAAATATTTCCCCTTCAAGTCGTCTTGAATTTCCCTGTTGGACGACCCATTTCGAAAGGAACTTCAAACAACCTGGAATCATACGTTTCAACGATAAAGAAATCGTCATGCGGAGAACGGACAAGGAAATTACAGATCGGGCCGAAATCGAATCCATCATCCAAAGGTCTGTGGTCTGCAGGCTGGGGCTGCTTGATGAGAACCGGCCGTATATTGTGCCCTTAAGTTTCGGATACAAAGACAATACACTCTATTTTCATTCAGCAAATCAAGGCAGAAAGATCGATATTCTTAAAAGAAACCATACGGTCTGTTTTGAATTCGATATTGACTGCGAACCCATAAAAGCGGATAACCCATGTGAGTGGGCGATGAAATATAAAAGTGTCATCGGTTTTGGAAAAGCGTACTTTGTTGACGGCTTTGAGGCAAAATGTGCTGCGATGGATATTATCATGCAGCAATATTCAGATGGAACATTTGACTATCCGAAAACCAAAGTAAAAAATACGGTTGTCATCAGGGTTGAAATAGAACACATGACAGGCAAACAGTCTGGCAAGATTGCCTGATGCTGCAAAACTGGGGAGTGGGAGGTTTTGAAACGGTTTATAGACAATGTATTTAAAAAGAAACGAAAGGGGAAGATGTTATGAGCATCAATGTGGTGGAGAGGATAGATGATCGTGTCAAGGTAAGGCACGTGCTTGCCAGTGTTTTTGACAAAAGCGGTCTGGAAGAATTCATACCGGAGCTGCTCAAGATAAATCCGGAGATTCAGTTTTTTTCAACAGGCGGGACTTACGCGAAGATAAAAGAGATCATAGGGGATGCGGCCGAATCCTGTCTGACCCAGGTGTCTGATTACACGGGCCAGCCGGAAACCCAGGGCGGTCTTGTAAAGACCCTCGATTTTAAAATATATCTCGGACTGTTGACCGAAACTTACAATGACGCCCATAATGAAGACATCCAGCGAACAGGTTCCATTCATATCGATATGGTTGTGGGCAATCTGTATCCGTTTGAGGATACGATTTCAAAACCGGATGTAACGGTTGAAATGGCCCGGGGCAATATCGATATCGGAGGGCCATGTATGATCAGAGCTTCCGCCAAGAACTATTTGAGGGTTGCATCGGTGGTTGACCCTTCAGACTATGAAGCCATTATATCTGAAATGGAAGCAGGTAACGGTTCCATATCCCTCAAACTCCGTTACCGTCTGGCACAAAAGGCGTTTGCATACACGGCGGCGTATGACCGCACCATTGCAGACTTTTTGGGCGCCAGGACCTTTGAGGATGTGAAGGGATGTTATAAGGATTAAACTATCTAAATTAAAGGAGAAAGCAATGGCTGAAGATTTAAAGAAAATGTATCGGACAATAATGGATGACCATTTTCCTCCGGAGATGGAGATTAGTTTTGTGGACCAGGATAAAAGACAGACGCTTTTTTACGAAAAAGTATCATGGACCATCGATAACATCCAAAAAGGGTTGAGATACGGCGAAAATCCGGGCCAGGAAGCAGCGCTTTTCAAACTGGTAAACGGAAATCTTGTCCTTGGGGAAACCGAATCTATTCAGCCGGGCCAGTATCTGGCTTCAGATATCGAACTGTTACAATCTGGAAAGCACCCGGGAAAAACCAACCTGACCGATGCCGACAACTCATTGAATATTTTGAGATATTTTCCAGATAAACCCACTGTCGTCATCGTGAAGCACAACAATCCCTGTGGCGTTGCCAGGTCCGATACATTAGAAGACGCATATCAAAAGGCGAACATAGCAGACAGAGTTGCGGCATTCGGAGGATGTATCGCAGTCAACCGGGCGGTTGACCGGGCAACGGCTGAAGCCATTATCCAACAATATGCCGAAGTGGTGGTTGCCCCTGATTTTGAAGAAGGTGTCATGGGAATTTTTTCAAAGAAGAAAAACCTCCGGGTGATCCGTATCGGCAATATCGAGCGGCTGCAGGCTTTTGTGGGTCAACGATGTGTGGAATTTAAAAGCCTGATCGACGGTGGAATTATCGCCCAGTGGTCTTTTGTTCCCCAAGCCCGCACCCAGGCGGATCTAAAACTTGCAGAATGCGAGTATAAAGGCACCCACTACCGAATCCAGCGGGAACCCACCGATCAGGAATACAACGATATGCTCTTCGGGTGGCTTGTGGAATCCGGGATTACCTCAAATTCAGTGATTTATGTTAAAGATCAAGTCACCGTCGGCATTGGAACCGGTGAGCAGGACCGGGTCGGTGTTGCAGAGATTGCCCGAGACAAAGCCTATCGGAAGCTGGCGGATCGTTACTGCTTCGATATGTATGGCATTCCGTATAACGATCTGAAAGACGACGATAAAAAAGCGGAAATTGATGATAAGGTGGCGGTTGAAAAAGGCGGGCTCATCGGCGCGGCCATGGTCAGCGATGCCTTTTTCCCTTTCAGAGACGGTGTCGATGTCGGACTGAAAGAAGGCGTTACATCGGTCATTCATGCCGGCGGATCGGAGAACGACTACCAGTCCATCGAAGCCTGCAATGAGGTGGGCGCGACCATGGTCTATACCGGCCAAAGGAGTTTCAAACATTAGCCCGGATTCGTCCATTTACTGTGTTATCAGGGATTCGCGATAGGTAGACTACAGCTTCATCCCCGATGCCTGGTAAATGAACGAATCAGACTCTGGAGAAAACCGGGTTCGCCCGGATTTCTCATAAAGAATTTTAACGGCCCCGCCACTCCCTGTTGGCGGGGCTTTTTTTTGTGCGACAATTCGGGCGAACAAAAAAGACAGCGCCTTTGCCGGCGCTGTCTTTGGTGGGGTGGATAACACCAATTTTTGGCGATGCCCTTATTCTTTCTTCTGCTTTTCTTCCCGGTCCCTATCTCTGTGGCGCTCTTTTTCTCTGGATCTCTTTTGCTCTTTTTCCTGCAACTTTTCGACCTTTTCATTTCCTTCCTGAACCTTCTTCTCCTGGGTCAGGCCCGAAGGGTCCCCGGCTTTGTCCTTGTCCTCGAGACCGGCGGGAACATCCGTTTGCCAGCTTTTTTTTTCTCCTTTGCTCCAGCCGGAAGGAGCACTAGCGCCCGGTCCCTTGCCCTTGCCCTTCCCCTTTGCAAAGGACCCTGTCGCAGCAAGGGTGCAGGATAGAAAAACCACCGCAATCCAAAGTAAAATCATCCGTATCTTTGACACCGTCTCCTCCTTTTTACGGTTCTGGTTCTATACCGTGTATAGGTCCAAGACTTAATTTTATATCATCGGCCATTTCTTTTGTAAATCGAAAAATATAGCCCGAATATCTCACATGAAAGGAATCATAAGTTCCTCTGCAAACGGATCCTGTTATTTAAGAACCCTGGAAAATACGTCTAAAGTATAATCGATATCATCCGATGTAACCTGATAATGGGTGACGGCCCTCAGGCGATCCGGACCGGTGGGAAGCACCCGGATGCCCTGGCCGCCGAGTGTTTCTGCTAGAATTTGCGACGTAATTCCTTTTCGCGTTGCTTGGAAATAAACGATATTGGTCTTCACATCATCGGGATCAATGGACAGACCGTTGACATCGGCCAAACCTTCCGCCAATTTCCGGGCGTTTACATGATCATCTTCCAAACGATCCACCATTTCCGTCAAAGAAACGATGCCGGCGGCCGCCAGTATGCCCGACTGGCGCATACCGCCCCCCAACACCTTGCGAACCCGCCGAGCTTTTGAAATAAACGCCCGGTTCCCGGAAACGACCGATCCCACCGGCGCAGCCAGCCCCTTGCTCAGACAAATATTGACCGAATCTGCTTCGGCAACAAGTTCCCGGGCTTCAACACCCAAAGCGATGGCAGCATTAAACAGCCGAGCGCCGTCAACATGTACTTTCAGCCCGTAACGGCGTGCCAACTTTCCCACGGAGTGCATGTAAGCAGCATCCAAAGGGCTTCCATTACATCGGTTATGGGTGTTCTCCAGAACAATCAGCCGCGTTATCGGAAAGTGAATGTCGTCGTGTCGAATTGCCGCTTCTATGTGATGGAGAGGCAGCTTGCCGTCAGGCTGGTTGGCGACCGTGTGTGGATGTATGCCGCCCAAAGCAGATAATCCTCCCTGCTCATAGAAAAAAATATGGGATTGATCGCCAAGAATTACTTCGTCACCCCCCCCACAGTGGGTCATCTGGCTGACCATGTTTGCCATGGTTCCACTGGGCACAAACAGTGCAGCTTCTTTTCCAAGCCGTTTTGCAACCATTTCTTCCAAAAAATTCACCGTCGGGTCTTCACCGAACACATCGTCTCCGACGTTCGCCGCTGACATGGCCTGTCGCATGGGTGGGGTCGGCTGCGTGAGGGTGTCCGATCGCAGGTCCACAATTCGCATTCGTATCTCCTTAAATATATATGAAAATTTAACCTGAAACATATTTAAAGAAGATTTTCAAGGCATATTCTTGACTATGTTTCAAGGTTAAAGTTAAAAATGAATTACATTGGCGGTATGCAAATTTATTAATCTGTCAACTTACGGATAAGGATGTTGATCATGGCCGAACTTTTGTGGAAACCCTCTGAGGAAAGCGTCAGACGCACAAACATGTATCGTTTCATGAGTTTTATTAATCAAAAGTACAACCGGCAATTTTCTGAATATGCGCCGCTTTACCAATGGTCCATCGATAATATTCCCGACTTCTGGGCGTCGATGTGGGAATTTGCCGAAATCAAGGCGTCAAGGCCGTACGAACAGATCATCGACGACATCGGGAAAATGCCGGGCGCCAAATGGTTTTCCGGATCACGGCTTAACTTTGCGGAAAACCTTCTAAGGTATAAAGGCCATAAACCCGCCCTGGTCTTCAGGGGGGAAGATCGCGTTGCCAGAACCATGACCTATGACGAGCTTTATGATGAAACGGCTCGGGTTGCCGGATCTTTAAGGGCCGCCGGTGTTCAAGCGGGCGATCGGGTGGTCGGCTTTATGCCCAACATGCCCGAGACCGTTATCGCCATGCTGGCCGCCGCCAGTATCGGTGCAGCCTGGTCTTCGTGTTCTCCTGATTTTGGGCTCAAAGGGGTGCTCGATCGATTCGGACAGATTCAACCCAAGATTTTGTTTACGGCCGATGGTTATTTTTTCAAAGGAAAACGCTTTGACAGCCTTGGGCGTATCTCGAACATTATAAAGGAGCTTCCGTCCATCGAAAAAGTGGTGGTGGTGCCGTACACCCGGACAGATCCGGATATCACCGGCGTGCCCAATGCCGTTCATTACAATGATTTTCGATCTGCCCCATGGAATCTGGAGATTGAGTTCGATCAACTCCCTTTTGGCCATCCCCTTTACATCATGTATTCGTCGGGCACCACCGGACTTCCCAAGTGCATGGTTCAGAGCGCCGGAGGAATTCTTATCCATCATTTAAAAGAACTCATCCTTCACACCGATTTAAAAAGAGACCATACGATCTTTTACTTCACCACCTGCAGCTGGATGATGTGGAACTGGCTGGTCAGTTCTTTGGCCGTGGGGGCCACGCTGGTACTTTTTGACGGCAACCCCTTCCACCCGGATCCCGGAGCCCTCTGGAAGATGGCCCAGGATGAAAAAATCACCATATTCGGAACCAGTGCAGGATACATTTCAGCCCTGCAGAATGCCGGTGTGAAACCCGGCAAGACCTATGACCTCTCCCCGCTCAAGGCGTTACTTTCAACCGGTTCACCGTTGTCCGTGGAAGGTTTTGAGTATATCTACAGGGACGTCAAACAAGACCTTCAGCTGGCCTCGATTTCCGGAGGGACGGATCTCAACGGCTGTTTTGCCCTGGGGAATCCCATGGGGCCGGTCTATGCCGGCGAACTCCAGTGCAGGGGGCTGGCCATGAAGGTTCTGGCATTGGACGAAAACGGAGAATCGGTCATCAACCGACAGGGAGAGCTGGCCTGTACCGCTCCGTTTCCGTCCATGCCCATTTACTTCTGGAATGATCCGGACACCCAAAAATATCGGGATGCATATTTTGATGTGTATCCCGATATCTGGCGGCATGGAGACTATATTGTGGTCACCGAAAGGGGCGGCGTCATCATTTACGGCCGGTCGGATGCCACTTTGAACCCCGGCGGCGTGCGCATCGGGACCGCCGAGATCTATCGCCAGATGGATCCTTTAAAGGAAATCCAAGACTGTGTGGTGGTAGGGCAGAATTGGAAAAATGATGTTCGGGTGATTCTGTTTGTCAAAATGGCCGAAGGGTACAAGCTAAACCAAGAGATTATCAATAAAATAAAAACCACCATTCGCGCCAACGCCTCGCCAAGGCATGTACCTGCTGTCATTGTTTCAGTGCCGGATATTCCCTATACACACAATATGAAAAAGGTCGAACTGGCCGTGAAAAAGGTCATCCACAACCAGCCGGTTCTCAACAAGGACTCACTGAACAACCCGGAAGCCCTCGATTATTACGCAAATATAAAGGCGCTGCAGGAAGATTAATCCGGTTTGACCGTGCTCAAATTTACCACAACGGCACGGCATGTGAAACAGTCCAGCAAAAAAAATCCTGCGGCACGAAGTGCACGCAGGATTTTAGGGTAAACCGCTCTGAACGGTTATTTTTTATCGTCGTCTTTGACCTCTTCGAAATCGGCATCGACCACGTCTTCTTCAGGTGCGGATGGTCCGGGCTCCTCCTGGCCTGCGGCTCCGGCCTGCTCCTGGGCGTCCGTCTGAGAAGCCTGCTGGTACATGGCTTCGGCCAGTTTGTGAGACGCCTGGGTCAGCTCCTCGCTCAACCGTTTGATCTCTTCGGCGTCCTCTCCTTCCATCGCCTTTTTAAGCGGTTCGATGGCGGCTTCAACCTTGCTCTTGGTTTCAGCATCAACCTTGTCGCCCAGATCTTTGATCGATTTTTCAGTGGAATAGATCAATGCATCCGCTGTATTGCGAGCTTCGACCAGTTCCCTTTTCTTTTTATCGTCTTCAGAGTGAAGTTCGGCGTCTTTGATGAGTTTGTCGATTTCCTCTTTAGACAATCCGCTGGACGCCGTTATCTGAATCGACTGTTCTTTTCCGGTGGCCATATCCTTTGCAGAAACATTTACGATGCCATTGGCATCTATGTCGAAAGTGACTTCAATTTGCGGCACGCCTCTGGGTGCCGGCGGTATTCCCACAAGTTCAAAGCGCCCGAGGGTCTTGTTACCGGCGGCCATTTCCCGTTCGCCTTGGAGCACATGGATGGAAACGGCAGGCTGGCTGTCTGCCGCCGTTGAAAAAATCTGGCTCTTCTTAGTCGGAATGGTTGTATTCTTTTCGATAAGCCGTGTCATGACCCCGCCCAGCGTTTCGATCCCCAAAGAAAGGGGGGTTACGTCGAGAAGGAGAACATCTTTGACATCTCCTCTCAGGACACCGCCCTGGATGCCGGCTCCGATGGCGACGACCTCATCGGGGTTAACACCTTTGTGGGGTTCTTTGCCGAAAATCTTTTTGACGCGTTCCTGAACCGCCGGCATGCGTGTCATGCCGCCCACAAGAATAACCTCATTAATATCGTTGGGTGTCAGGCCTGCATCCTTGAGCGCAGTTCGGCAAGGTTTTTCCAGGTTGTCGAGAAGATCGCTGATAAGTCCTTCAAGTTTGGCGCGTGTAATTTTTATATTAAGGTGCTTGGGACCGCTGGCATCGGCGGTTATGAATGGAAGATTAACATCCGTTTCCATGGATGTGGAGAGCTCCATCTTTGCTTTTTCAGCAGCTTCTTTGAGCCGCTGCAATGCCATCTTGTCATTTCTGATATCGATCCCCTGATCCTTTTTGAATTCACTTGCAAGGTAATCGATAAGCCGAAGATCGAAATCCTCACCGCCAAGATGGGTATCGCCGTTGGTGGACTTGACCTCAAAAACCCCTTCGCCGATTTCAAGAATGGATATGTCAAAGGTGCCGCCGCCCAGGTCAAAGACGGCGATTTTTTCTTCTTTTTTCTTGTCGAGACCGTATGCCAGAGCTGCGGCTGTGGGCTCGTTGATAATCCTGAGCACATTGAGCCCGGCAATCTTTCCGGCATCTTTGGTCGCCTGGCGCTGGCTGTCATTGAAATAGGCAGGCACGGTTACAACCGCGTCAGTGACTTTCTCGCCGAGATATTCTTCGGCGGTATGTTTAATGTTTGCCAAAATGAACGATGATATTTCCGCCGGGCTGTTCGACTTTCCCCTGAGGTTTATACGGACATCGCCATTCTCAGCCTGTTCAATTTTGTAAGGCAGTATCTTTTTATCGTCCTGCACTTCTTTTGAAGCATACTTGCGGCCGACAAGCCGTTTTACCGCAAAGACCGTGTTCTCCGGATTGGTAATGGCCTGCCGTTTTGCGATTTGACCGACCAATCTTTCCCCGCTGTCTGAAACGGCGACGATGGAAGGGGTGGTGCGCCCTCCTTCGGGGTTTGTGATGACCTTCGCTTCGCTACCTTCCATGACCGCCACACAGGAGTTTGTGGTGCCCAAATCAATTCCAATGACTTTACCCATTTGTTTTCCTCCTAGCTTTTATCGATAGTCTTATGTCTTTGTTTATCTTTATTCTTCTTTATTGATGTTTTTCTGGTGTTCAGGCTTTGTTTTTGTTTTGGAGACAACAACCATGGCGGGTCTAAGGAGCCTCTCATGCATCATATACCCTTTTTGCAACTCCTTAACGACAGCGTTTTCGGGATGTGCGTCGCTTTCTTCCTGCATGACCGCCTGATGTAAACTCGGATCGAAGGTCTCACCCAGGGACTCAAAAGGTTTAACATTGAACTGCTCAAAAACTTTGAGGATTTCCTTGAGGGTCATGTTGACACCTTCCAACATCGAGGTGTCGGCATGGTTTTCATTGCTTGAGGATTCAATGGCGCGATCTAAGTTGTCGACCACCGGAAGCATCGCTTTTACAAAGCTTTCATTGGCAAACTTCCTGAAATCATTCATTTCGCGTGCAGCACGCTTTTTGTAATTTTCAAAATCGGCGGACACCCTCAACCAACGATCATAATTCTCTTTGACCTCCTGTTCCATGGATTCAAGTTTTTCTTCCATCTCTTTGAGAGGGTCAACGATCTCTGCGTTATCTTCTTTATTCGAATCGTTTTTTTGATCGATTTTGTTTTCAACGACGGTCTCTTCAGCCTTCGTGTCAACTTTGATTTTCTTTCTTTTTGCCATCAGACCTGGTTTTCTCCTAATTTTTTGAATGTTTGCCAGCCAGATTTTAAAAAATGCGAACTAAAATCATAACATTGCTAAGAAAATAAGACGGTCTAGAATATTGTCAAGCCGGAAATGGGAATTTTGGGTTATGGAATTTAGAGGGTCTGAGAACAGCACAAAAAATGAGAAGGATAAAAGTTTGGTTGTGCACCCTCTATCGAATCTTTGCTGAAAAATAATAAGCCAAAAATTTGATCGGGATCGATCCACGACACAGACTGCATTACTTATCGCTGCTTCCTTCCGGACCTGACGAGGTTCGTAACCGTCTGTTGCGCGGCGGCCGATCAGGATGACTTATAGGCTCCCAGGTTCAAACCCTTTAGAGGGAATTCAGTCCCGCATGAAGCGGATTTCGGGAATAGGGCACCGCTAGCTCCCCACCTAGCACAACCAAGACTATAAATATAATCGATATAAAAAAAATTCAAGTTATAAAATCGCTTCGCGGTGCTATAACCCTGTGGCTCCGCCGCTCTAAAATTGGAATTCTTAATGATTCCAATACGCCATAACGCCCAAATTAACATCACCGAGCATGGGAGATATCCGGTGTTTTTTATTGACATGGAAGAATCAGCGTATCATAATTAAAACTCTTGAAATCTATACAATTTTTTCAAAACCCAAGTAATTAATCGTCACAGGATCATGCCGGTATTGCACAAAGATTTGAATAAGAAATTATTACGAATTGTTGAGGAGACCGTTACAGCCTATGGAATGCTGAAAGAAAAAGATTCCGTTGTCGTTGGTGTCTCCGGCGGACCTGATTCCGTCGCTCTTGTTCATGTGCTGCGTGTATTGGCCGCCCGTTTTTCCCTAAAACTGGGCATCGCCCATCTAAATCACGGCCTCCGCCAGAACGACTCGGACAAAGAAGCTGCATTTGTTGAAACCCTTTCAGACCGGTTGGGTCTGCCTTGCCATATTCATAAAGAGGATGTGCATGAATATCAGATTAAAAACCGGCTTTCGCTGGAAGAAGCCGCCCGGCGCGTTCGATACAACTTTTTAAACAAAGTCGCGGAAACAAACCGATACAATAAAATTGCACTTGGACATCATTCTGACGATAATGCAGAACTTGTTTTGATGAATCTTTTCCGAGGAAGCGGTCCCCTGGGCCTTTCAGGTATGCCGCCGGTCAGAGATGGGAAGATTATCCGGCCGTTAATAAAATTAAGCCGATCCGAAATCATCGATTTTTTAAATCAAAATGGACTGAAATACGTTTCTGACGCATCCAACACGGATACGAGATATTTAAGGAACAGAGTACGCCACAAATTAATTCCGTTGTTAAAAACCGATTACAATCCGAAGATTTCTGAAACACTCAACCGGCTTTCATCGATTATGCTTTCTGAAGAAGCGTGGATTGAAGATGTAATTCACCCGCTTTTTGAAAAAAGCGTGTTAAACGTTCAGGATGATCGTATCACGTTGTCTGTCTCAATGCTTGATCGATTGCATACGGCAGCACAACGACGAATATTACGAAAAGCAATCTCAAGAATAAAGGGGGATTTACGGCGAATTAGTTTTGTCAACATAGACGCTGTGCTGCGTCTTTTGGAAAAAGGACCGACGTATGGGAGACTCGATCTTCCGGATCGTATCAGAATCCGACGAAGCGGAGACGTTCTATTGATTTCCCGAGAAAAAAGCGCATTACGCAATCTTGACGTGAAATCCGGCCATCCCAAACCGTTTGTTTTTGAATACAAAATAGCAAAACCCGAATCTATATTTGTAAAAGAAATCGGCGCGCATTTGGAATTTACTGAAATGAGCACCGACACCATGCCCGATGATTGTTGTGCTGGACAATACACCGCTTTTTTTGATAAAGAAACCTTAAGTTTTCCAATGGTTGTAAGGAACTACCGGCCGGGAGATGTTTTTAGACCCATGGGTATGGACGGAACGCAAAAGTTGAAAAAATTCTTTATTGATAAAAAAGTCCCGAGAAATGAACGGACAAAATGCCCCATTCTGCTGAGCCGAGAGAAAATAATTTGGGTTGCCGGTCATAGAGCGGATGAATCTGTTAAAATGACGCCTTCAACCAGAAATGTACTGAAAGTGGAACTTTTTCTTGCCTAATCAATAATGATGATTAATATTAACGTATCATTAATTGTCTTTCAAGGGGGTTAAGTCTTTTGAATCCTTTCTATAAAAATTTGACTTTATGGATAGTCATCACGCTGATGATGATCATGCTTTATAACCTTTTCAATCAACAGAACATGGCGGAAACCAATATCAGCTATACTGAATTTCTTGCCATGGTCGATAATGAGCGCGTTTCTGATGTCGTTATACAGGGACAACAGCTCTTTGTTACGGACCTAAACCACAATCGCTTCAAAATATATGCACCCCTGGACAGCGATCTCATCAAAATCCTCCGGGAAAAAGGTGTTTCTATCAGCGCTAAACCTGAAAGCGACTCCCCATGGTATATGTCAATACTGGTTTCATGGTTCCCGATGATTGTACTTATCGGCGTATGGATATTTTTTATGCGTCAAATGCAATCCGGCGGCGGGAAAGCCATGTCTTTCGGCAAAAGCCGGGCCCGTTTGCAATCTGATCAATCGACAAAGGTCACTTTTGACGATGTTGCCGGCATCGATGAAGCCAAAGAAGAACTCGGAGAAATTATCGAGTTTTTAAGAGAACCTAAAAAATTTACCCGGCTTGGCGGAAGGATACCCAAAGGTGTGCTTCTAATGGGATCGCCCGGAACAGGTAAAACCCTCCTTGCCCGCGCCATTGCAGGTGAAGCCGATGTTCCATTCTTTCATATCAGCGGTTCGGATTTCGTAGAAATGTTTGTCGGTGTTGGCGCATCGCGTGTCAGAGATTTATTCGTCCAGGGAAAAAAGAACGCCCCCTGCATAATTTTCATTGATGAAATCGATGCGGTTGGAAGGCACAGGGGTGCCGGGCTCGGGGGAGGTCATGATGAGAGAGAACAGACGTTAAATCAACTTCTGGTGGAAATGGACGGGTTTGAATCGAATGAGGGTGTGATCCTTATATCCGCCACGAACCGTCCGGATGTACTGGACCCTGCGCTTTTACGTCCCGGCCGGTTTGATCGTCAGGTGGTTGTGCCCCTGCCGGATATTCTCGGCCGTCAACAAATCCTTAAAGTTCACCTGAAAAAAACCTCGGTTGCGCCGGATGTCGATCCGGTGGTACTGGCAAAGGGAACCCCGGGTTTCTCGGGTGCAGACTTGGAGAACCTCGTGAACGAAGCAGCCCTTTTAGCCGCTAAAAGAAACAAAGAAAAAGTTGATATGTTGGACCTGGAAGATTCCAAAGATAAAGTTTACATGGGACTGGAACGAAAGTCTAAGGTCATCAGAGAAGAAGACAGAAAGACCACGGCATACCACGAAGGCGGACATGCCCTTGTTGCCCGTTTTTTGCCCGGAACGGATGCCGTCAATAAGATTACCATTATTCCCCGGGGCCGGGCCGCCGGTATCACATGGTTTTTGCCGGAAGAGAGCGATTTTAAATATAAAGATCAACTTGAGAACGAATTGTCCGTTGCTTTTGGCGGGCGGGTGGCCGAAGAAATCGTCTTTAAGCGCATCAGTACGGGCGCTTCCAACGACATTAAACAGGCAACCGATGTTGCACAGAAGATGATACGCAACTGGGGTATGAGTAATCTGCTCGGTCCGCTGTCATATTCCAAAGAGGAAGATCATATTTTCCTTGGGCGGGAGATTGCGCAGCACAGGGATTATTCTGAAGAAACCGCCAGAAAAATTGATGAAGAAATAAACAAGCTGATCAAAGAAGCCTACAATCGTGCAAAGAACGTTTTGGAAGAAAATTTAGATATTCTTCATGCCTTAGCCGACCGTTTGCTTGAAAAAGAGACGGTTTTGGGACGTGAGCTTGATGAACTCATACTCTCCATGAAACCGGGATTTGAATTTTCGTCAAAGACGTTAAACGACGAGGAAGCGGTCGAAGAGACTCAAACGGAAGTTGAATCAGATCAAACAGAACCGAAAGAAGAAACCGAAAGCGATCCGGCAGCGTCTTAACCCAAGCGTCACTCCCTGTTTGGGTTCATGGCATACCTTTTTGACGCCCAGGGTTCCTTGACCCGGCAGCGACGCGACGGAACGCGTCGAAGTCTTGCCGGAGCAAAGCAAAGATCCCGATTCAACGGGGCTGCGGGATTCGCCATCGAATTGAAAATTGACATAATTTTTTAATGAAAACATATCACCTTAAATGGAATCAGCACCGTCTGGTTCTCGGTCACCGCACGTGTATTATGGGGGTTTTGAATGTAACCCCGGATTCATTTTCAGACGGGGGAACTTTTTTTTCATTTGAGGGTGCAGTCAATCAGGGCCGGAAGCTTTTTGAAGATGGCGCCGACATCCTCGACATCGGCGGGGAGTCCACACGACCATTTTCAGCGCCGGTATCTGAAGAAGAAGAAATCCGGCGAGTTGTCCCCGTCATCGAGCAGCTCGCAAACCGCATTTCGATTCCCATTTCCATCGATACAAACAAAGCCGGCGTCGCCAGGCAAGCCATTAACGCCGGGGCCTCAATGATAAACGACATATCGTCACTTCGCCTTGATTCGAAAATGGCGGATGTCGCGATAGAATACGGGGTTCCTGTAATTTTGATGCATATGCTTGGAACCCCAAAAACCATGCAGACTGATCCCACATATGTTGACCTGATCACAGAAATCAAAGCGTTTCTTGAAAATGCAGTGGATCGCGCTGAAAATCAAGGGATTTCAAGATCAAAAGTCATCATCGATCCTGGGATCGGTTTCGGAAAAACCCTGGAGCATAATCTTTTATTAATTAAGCACTTAAAGGAATTTAAAACCCTGGATGTGCCAATAATGATCGGGACTTCGAGAAAGGCCTTTTTACGAAACATCCTTAAAGATCCATCGGTTGAAGATATCGATCCCGAATCGGCCATCGTCGAGACCGGCACCCAGGCTTCTGTTGCCGCTGCCGTCTTAAACGGTGCCCATATGGTCAGGGTCCACGATGTCGCCAATACACGTATCACTGTAAAAATTATTGACGCCATAAAAAATGCACGGAATACTTCATAGGACCTATCCCTTTGATTATTTTCTCGAATTGCCATCGATTATAAACAGTTAAATATTTGCGATGACCAACCATAGCCCCTTCTCTATTCTAACAAAAGGTGTGGAAGTCTGCGACCTGCCACGAGTAACTGTCGGGATTTACACGATACCTATAGATCAGAACCCTATTCCGCTTATCGGCGTAATACCCATAAAGAATTCGTCAAAAAAGGAATTTATAATATGCTCCTTGTTATTGATGTCGGCAACACAAATGCTGTCATCGGTGTTTACGATGGCAGTCATCTGATTCAAAACTGGCGGATCCGTACGGAAAGACGAACAACGGAAGATGAGTTTAACGTACTTGCTGCCAACCTATTTTCAGGCAGCAATATCGATTCCAGCGATATCGACAAGACCATTATTTCCTGCGTCGTTCCACCCATGGTCACCATTCTAGATTCGTTCTGTCGAAAATATCTGGGCCATTCACCGAATTGGGTGGATGCCAGGTCCGCTCCAAAATTGCCAATCCGATATAAAAATCCATCCGAAGTGGGCGCAGACCGGATCGTCAACGCGGTTGCAGCATTTCATAAATTCCAAACCAGTCTCATCGTGATAGATTTTGGCACCGCAACAACCTTTGATTCTATTTCTGAGAAAGGGGAATACCTTGGGGGTGCAATCAGCCCCGGAATCATGATTTCTGCGGAAGCACTTTTCATAAAAGCATCCAGACTCCCCCGGGTTGAAATTTTTGTTCCACCTGAAAGTGTGATTGGCAAAGATACCGCGAGCAGTATCAAGGCCGGAATTATTTTTGGATATGCAGGCCTGGTGGACGGGATGGTCAAGCGGATGAAGATGGAAATGGGCACGAATCCCCGTATCATCGCCACAGGCGGTCTGGCAGACCTTATGTATCAGGTATCTGAGATGATCGAGGTTGTTGAACCGGCCTTAACCTTGGAAGGGTTGCGGATCATCAGCAACAGTTTATAGAAGCTGTTTTGAAACTTACCCTCCTGTTTTGTAGAAAGCTTTATTGGATCATCTCCAAAAGAGTTGATGATTTTGAAAGGATTCAAGGAGTCAAGGGTCCAAGGATTCGAGTGAAATGCTTAAGAATTACAGAGAGCTGATAGTTTGGTAAAAGTCGTACAGACGCTGTTTGGATCTTTATAGGATAACAAACAAATTTCTAAAAGAAGAATATAGCAAGAAGACAACCGCAGACTCCTTGAGGTCATTATATATTGCCGAGGGCGTCTGTCTTTAGGGATGGGAATCCAGGTTCTGCTTTCAGGTGATTTGAATTATGTAAATAAAGAAAATTGAAAGGCTCTCAAGGATGAAACAAAGGAAGTTGAAAGGATGCACAAAGAGCTTTTGAAATCGCTGGAGAACAAACACTTGGCCCCTTGACACTTTGCCACCTTGATTCATCAAATCCTCGAACCCTCTTCTCCAACGAAGTTGGAGAAGAATCGTATTATTTAATCAAGCTCCATTGCCGCTTCGAGTTTTTTCATCTGTAAAATGATATCGTTTCTTTCTTCTTCACTCAGATCTTCGCGTTGCAGACGCTGCCTGAGACTCAGGAGGATCATTTCGATCCGATAGTCGGCACAGGTATAGTTTATCATGAGCAATTCGGATGATCCCTGATATTTCACCGATTAGATTCTGCCGGTTTTAATAAGGGACTGCTTGTAGACACGGTAGAAGTTCTCATAATCGGTTTTCCCGCGTCTCAGGATTTTTTCTATTTCGTTTATATTCTTAAGGTTGACAATCAGGTTAACACTTTTGTGAAAGGCCGCCATGTTGTCCATGGTCCTGAATTGGGTGGTGACGAGGGCCACAAAGATGTTCCGACGTATGGACATATTGAGGCGATCCAGATAGTAGAGGACGTTGTTCATGTTTGGATCCTGGGTGCCAAAGCGTTCGTTGAGAACGACCATATCGAAAACGTGAAATCGCATTTGTTTGAGAGCGTCTTTGGGAAGCTGGGGTGCCGTGGTATGATATCCCATGTTATACAAAGCGGTTATGATTTTCGCTCGAACAGCCGAGTCGGGTTCGCACAAAAGGGCTGTCTCCACACCTTCTTCAACAAAATCAAACGGTTTATCCGAAGCATCATAGGTGCCGGCGTCGACTTCATCAATGATTGCCTTTTCCTTTTCCTCATCGGAGTTGGAAAATGAAGCGGTCATCCTATGGGATGAAGATCGTCCACCATCGCGGGAATCGACAAACACTTTGTTTTCACACTTGGGACAGGTTAACGAAAAGGACTGTCCCTTTGGGATCTTTTCGTCCGGAATTTTAAACTTGGCCAGACACTTTTGACACACAACATCCATTATTTTTCCTTTATTGAGATTGAAGCTTCGCGGCGGCGGTAAGGAATTTTATCCATTTTAATATGCGTTTGCCCGGTTGAATCCTCGAAATTCAACTGGGCGAACTGTTTAGTTGAACGGGACCCGCGGTTTCAGTTCAACCGACAAAGGCTTCAGCCTTTTACCTAAATTGAGCGATTTTTAGCTCGATCTGTACCGATCTCTTCCCTAAAAATCGCTCAACTTAGGTTTTAGATTATTTTCTCCAGGTCTTACCGTATTCATGGTCGACCTTCAGGTCCTCAATATCCGTCGTAGCCTCTCCCCGGACGCTCTTAACCGCATCGATGCCGCGGCCCACTTCACCTTTTCGAGAACTGTAGGCCATGGCGGTCTCTTGGGTGATGAGACCCTGTTCGTACAATCCTACGATATCATCGTCAAAGGTGGTCATTCCGAATGCTTTTCCGGCCTGGATAATATCATAAAAAGTTTTACCTTCGGATTCTCCGTTCAGGATTGTATCTTTGATACGAAGGTTGGTGCGCATGATCTCAAAGGCCGCAATTCGTCCGCCGCCGACCTTGGGAAGCAGCCTCTGGCATACGATCCAGCGAACCATGTCAGCAAGCCGGGTACGTATTTGACTTTCTTCTTCTGGAGGAAACATCCCGAGGATACGGTTAATGGTCTGTCCGGAATCCACCGTATGGAGGGTGCTTAAAACCAGATGGCCGGTCTCGGCAGCACTGAGAGCAATATCCAACGTTACCCGGTCGCGCATCTCTCCCACCAGAATCACTTTTGGAGCCTGTCTCAGGGCTGCTCTGAGGCCGCTGGAAAATGTGTCGAAATCCTCTCCCATCTCCCGCTGATTGAACGTGGCTTTTTTATGGGGATGATCAAACTCCACCGGATCTTCAAGGGTCACGATATGAAGCGATCTGGCATCATTAATCTCGTTGAGAATGGCAGCCAGAGATGTCGATTTTCCACAGCCGGTGGCACCGGTGATCAGGATGATGCCGTTCTTCTCCTCAGCCATTTCTAAAAAGGAATCGGGGATGCCCAGTTCCTGGCAGGTCGGAATCTTGGTTGCAAGTTTCCGCAAGACAATGGAATAATTCCCTCGCTGGGAAAAGATGTTGATCCTGAAGCGAGCCTTGCCGGGGAGTTCATAGGAAGAATCACAGGATCCCTCAAGCAAGAGGTTCTCGGTGAGCCGTCGGTTCTGGTTGATAAGATTGAGGGCGAAAATTTCAGCCTGAAAAGGAGTGATTTCATGAAACGGTGGGTCCATATCCACCGCAGCAAGTTCGCCGGAAGTTTCAATCTGGAATGGTTTTCCAACGGTAATATTCAGATCTGAAACATTGTCGTAGGCATCCAGCATTCTTGCCAAAATATGATCAATCTCCTGTTTTTTCAAAATATATCCTCATAAGATTGTCATGCTTCGGTGAAGTCAGCGGGCGCACTCTTTAAAAATTCTCTGAATCTTTTCTTGTCATTGGCTTTGGCATAAGCTTCTTCAGACCCGATCCATCCTTTGTCAAGCAGTTCCATAATGGCATCATCCAAAAGCTGCATGCCGTATTTTCTCCCGGTCTGAATTACCGAAGGAATCTGGTGGGTTTTACCTTCGCGGATAAGATTTCGGGCCGCTGGAGTAGCAATCAATATTTCAAGGGCGGCGCAGAGCCCTTTTGTATTGACTCTTTTAAACAAGACCTGGGCGATAACCGACCGAATTCCGTCGGCCAGTGTCGAACGGATCTGAGCCTGTTCACTCGAAGGGAACACCTCAATGATACGATCTATGGTTTTTGCTGCGCTCATGGTATGCAAGGTGGCAAAGACAAGGTGGCCGGTTGACGCGGCTTCTATGGCAAGGGATATGGTTTCAAGATCCCTCATTTCACCCACGAGAATGATGTCCGGGTCCTCTCGCAAAGCACCCCTTAACGCCGTGCTGAACGATCGGGTGTGCATTCCAACTTCCCGGTGGTTTACAATGCAACTTTGGCTCTTGTGAACAAATTCGATGGGGTCTTCAATGGTGATTATATGATCCTTTCGGGTACGGTTTGCAACATCGATGATTGCCGCCAGGGTGGTCGATTTGCCGCTTCCGGTGGGTCCGGTTACCAAAACCAGACCTCTGGGGAGGGAGGCCAGTTTGGATATTACATTGGGAAGCCCCAGCTGTTCGGCGGTCATTATTTTTTCAGGAATTTGCCTGAAAACAGCACCGACACCATTTCTCTGCATAAAAAAATTTGATCGATACCGGGCAATGCCGGGTATTTCATATCCGAAATCGATATCGCCTGTCTCCTCAAACTGCTTGATCTTGTGTTCCGGCGCAATTTCATAGAGCATGGCTTTCAGTTCATCATTTCCCATCACCTTATATTTAATCCGCTCCATTTCACCCCTTATTCGGAGTGCCGGCGGCTGGCCGGATATAAGGTGAAGATCTGAGGCACCCTGCTCATCCATCAATTTAAAAAACGCATCAATTTTTGCCATATGGTTCTATCCGCCTATTCAGATTGTCTAAACAGCTTTAGTTTGCCATCTTCCTCCTCCCTGATTCTGGCGTCTTCTTTTCCGATTTCAAGGAGTTTGGCATGGCTTTCAATAACTGAGCGAATCTGGACTTCGATCTGCATGCGTTGCCGTTTTAATTCAGTAATATCTTCATGAAGCTGTGCCAGTCGGTTTTGTGCCCTATTAAGGATTTTTTCCGCCGTAACCTCTGCCTCAGCAACAACCAATTCCGCCGATTTCCTGGCGTTTTGCTTCATCTGTTCCAAAACTTTCTGGGAATTCAGCATCGCACGCTTAAAACTCTCTTCCCGCTCGCGATATCCCTGACCCTCGAGTTGAAGGCGTTTAATTTCTTTACGCAAGCGCGTATTTTCACTTTGTAACGATTCGAAGAGATCCGCCATTTGTTCGAGAAATGTGTCCACCTCCCGGACATCAAAGCCTCTGAACCTTGTTTTAAACTGCTGTTGCTGAATATCAAGAGGTGTAATTTTCATGATGTATCACCTGTTTTCCTTGATTACATAAAATTTGCGGACAATCTCAAAAGGCTGTTGACGACAAAATTTTGCAGAAATATCACGCCAAGTATTACAATAATCGGAGAAAAATCGATACCGCCAAAGTTAACGGGAATTTTTTCGCGGATTCGGTATAGGACCGGTTCGGTCACATTATGAATAAACCGGACGATGGGATTATAGGGGTCTGGATTCACCCACGAAAGTACCGCCCGCGCGATAACGATCCACATATAAAACGTGAGAACATACCGAAGAATAACTGCAACAGCCATTAAAAAATTGCCGATGATAAACATATTGACAACGATCTTTCGTCTTTTTGATGAATGAGTTAAGGAGACTGTAGTTCCTTGAAAAACGGATCATATTTTTTAAAAATTTAATGATATATTAACAATAAGTCAAGGTATTTCAGGCAAAATCGTTGACACACTAAATATTCAGACGATAAAAGACAGGGTAACATATTTACGCTTTGAAGCTTGATGGGGTTCCTTCGATTCTGTCCCAGGCGGCTCAAACGCCGATCTGCCGCCGGGGCAAGCACCTGTTTGCGAATTGAACCGCTGTTTCAATACACCGAAAACCGTATGCCAAGAATAATATAGGTTAAATAATTATAAATAGTTAGGGGGGAATTAAATTCATGTTAAAAGACAAAAAAATTGCTATTATCGGAACAGGGAATATGGGAGAAGCCCTTGTGAGCGGGCTCATTGCTTCGGAATCAACCCATCCCGAGAATATCATTTGCACAGATGCTCGGAAAGACAAGCTTGAATCCGTCAAAGAAAAATATGGTGTGACCACACTGACAAACAACATCGAAGCAGTGGAAATTTCGGATATTGTTATCTACGCGGTCAAGCCCCAGATCATTGCCTCGGTATTGAAGGAAACAACATCTTGCCTGGACATGTCCAAGCTGATCATTTCCATTGCCGCCGGTGTTCCTCTGGCGGCCATAGCGTCGTGTCTAAAAAAAGAATTGCGCCTGATTCGAGTCATGCCCAACATTGCAGCATTTGTTAAAGAAAGTGCCTCGGTTATTGCGGCAGGAGATAATGCCACCGAAGAGGACATCGAACTTTCAATGGCGATCTTCGATTCCATGGGCAAAAGCATCTTCCTCAAAGAAAATAACCTCATGGACGCCGTCACCGGTTTAAGCGGCAGCGGACCTGCCTACATTTTTCTGATTGTCGATGCATTGGCTGACGCCGGCGTAAAGGTAGGACTGGCACGGGAAGATGCCCTGTTTCTTTCAACCCAGACAGTTCTGGGTGCTGCAAAATTGTTGATGGAGACCAAAGAACATCCGGGCAGATTAAAAGATATGGTAACCTCTCCCGGGGGAACCGCAATTGCCGGAATTCATTCTCTGGAAAAAGGGGGACTCCGAACCACCCTTATCAATGCCGTTGAGGTCGCGACCCGGCGATCCCAGGAACTGGGTGAAATTGTAACCCGAAATTTTAAAAATAACGGTTGTCAATAAATTATAAAGGGTTGATATGATCATGGAATACAAAATGGACACCATAAAGACTTTCTACTATGACAGACCGATTATAGAAAAAGGCTATGCCAACCAAACCCTTTCTATAGATATCTCTGTTCCGGACATTTCGGTTAAGCCTGTTGACGAAAAAATGAAAGACGTATTCATCGGCGGTAAGGGATTTGATCTCTGGCTGCTCTGGCATTCGGTGAAAAGCACGACACATTGGACGGATCCGGATAATGCAATATGCATCGCATCGGGGCCCATGGGCGGAACCCCCCTATATCCGGGCTCCGGAAAAAGTATTGTAACCACCATTTCTCCGTTAACAGGTTCTGTTATAGACTCCAATGTCGGGGGATATTTCGGGCCGTACCTTAAATTTTCCGGGTTCGATGCCTTAGAAGTCAAAGGGAAAACCGAAAAGGATATCGTAATTCTCATCGATGGCGTCGATGAAAAGGTGGAAATTTTAGAAACATCGGGGTTGCCGGACGACTCTTATGACCTTTCAGCCATATTGACCGAACACTTTGCACAGGGAAAACCCCGACATATTTCTGTTGTTTCCACGGGTCCGGGTGCAAAAAATACGCGGATGGGATGTCTCAACTTTACCTGGTATGATTTGAAACGAAAGCGGGCCAGATACAAGCAGGCCGGACGTGGCGGCATCGGCAGTGTCTTTGCCGACAAACGGATTAAAGCCATAGTGGCACGATGGGATACCGTTAAAGCCGACACCAATAATCCGGCAAATGGGAATGCCTTAAAAGCGGTGGGAAGAAAACACGCCAAAGAGATTGTCAAACTCGATCCCAAGCAGAACGAAATGGCGACCATCGGCACCACCCACCTTGTCACCATCATGAATGACTTTGATTTGCTGCCCACCCATAATTTTCAGTATGGAAAGCATCCGGAAGCAGTCAATATCGGTCAAGAGGTTTACAGACCCATATTCGACGCGGGTTATGATGGATGCTGGATGGGATGCACGGTTGCCTGCTCCCATGGTGTCAAAGACTTTGTTCCCCTGACTGGACCCTACAAAGGGACCAAGGTTTTTGTGGACGGCCCTGAATACGAGACCATCGCCGGATGCGGCTCAAACCTGGGTATATTTGATCCCCATACGATTATTGAGATGAATTTCTATTGCGACGCCTATGGCCTTGACACGATTTCAGTGGGCACGAGCATCGCATTTGCCATGGAATGTTTTGAGATGGGCCTGATCGACGAAACCCATACCCGGGGAATCAATCTTTCATTCGGCAACCGGCTGGCGGCCCTTGAGATGGTTCACCAAATGGCCGAAGGCGACGGTTTTGGTTTAATTGTGGGGCAAGGGGTCCGGCAAATGAAGTCGATTTTAGCCAGGGACTATAAAGCGGATCCTCACATCATGCAGGATATCGGGATGGAAGCCAAGGGGTTGGAATTCTCAGAGTATATGACCAAAGAATCCCTTGCCCAACAGGGGGGATACGGCCTTGCCCTCAAGGGGCCCCAGCATGATGAAGCCTGGTTGATCTTTCTGGATATGGTGCACAATTTTATGCCGACCTTTGAGCAAAAGGCAGAAGCGCTCCACTGGTTCCCCATGTTTAGAACATGGTTCGGTTTATGTGGACTGTGTAAACTTCCCTGGAACGATATCGTACCTGAAGATAACAAAGACACCCCGGAACCTGCAAAGGTTATGAAACACGTAGAGTGGTATGCTGAATATTACACTGCAGTGACCGGAAAAAAGACAACACCCGACGAAATCATTCGGATGAGCGAAGGGGTTTACAATTTCCAGCGAATTTTCAACCTCAAAATGGGTTTTGGGCAGCGGGATCATGACGACATTCCCTATCGAGCCGTGGGGCCGGTAAAACCGGTTGAATATGAATCACGGCGCGAGCGCTACGACAAAGAGCTTGTGGAGAAACATCACGTTGATATCACGGGAATGGACACGGAAGAAAAAAATCGACTGCTCCGAAAATTTCGTGAGGCCCTTTATGAAGAACTCAAGGATGCCGTATATAAACGCCGGGGATGGACCGCCAATGGAATTCCGACCCTTGAAACCGTCAGGCGTCTGGGTATCGATTTCCCGGATGTTCTGGAATTGCTTAAGGCCCATGGGATTGAATGATGTTCAGGGTCAACGGAGAGCAGCGGTCCTGGTATGAGGGGATGACCGTTGCGGATCTGCTCGGGGATATGGGCGATTCCCAACATTATGCGGTGGTACGCATCAACGATAAGCATGTATCGAGGCCTTATTTTGAGAAGACTCTGATTCCCGATAATTCAGAGGTGTTTCTAATTCCCCTGATCGCAGGAGGGTAATTATACTTGGCGCGACAATATCTCCAAAAGTCTAACAAATTACTTTCACACAAATTGTATTTATAAATTATGTTCACTGAAACCGTATCATTTCCCGCGGCATTTATCGCAGGGCTTCTCTCTTTTTTATCACCGTGCGTGCTGCCGCTGATTCCGGCATACTTTACATTTATTACGGGCTTCTCCCTGGAAGAGCTGACCCGCGGTTGTAATTCAGAAATCAGGAAAAAAGTATTTCTTTCAACTTTTTTATTCGTTCTTGGATTTTCCCTGGTCTTCATCCTTATGGGTGCATCCGCCTCTTTCCTCGGCAGCTTGATGTACAAGTATAAAAAATTGATACGGATCATCGGTGGTGTTTTTATTATTATTTTGGGGATTCATTTAACCGGTTTAATCCGAATACCCGGCCTCGATTTTGAAAAACGAATTGCCATGGAAAAGAAGCCCGTACATTTTTTCGGAACGCTTATCATCGGAATGGCCTTCGGCGCCGGATGGAGTCCTTGTATCGGGCCATTGCTGGGATCCATCCTTATTATTGCCGGCAGCCAAGAGACCGTCTGGCAGGGAATTTTGCTCCTTGCCATCTATTCAGCCGGATTGGCCCTACCTTTTATTGTCCTGTCAATTTGTATCAATTTCCTGTTGATTTTTATTAAAAAGGCATCAAAGGCCTTGAAATACGTTAATGCCGTCGCAGGGATCCTGTTAATTATTGTAGGGCTGATCCTAGTGAGCAATAAACTGTATTTATTTGTCAGCTGATTCGCTCCTGATGGAACACTGTCTTTTCCGCCAAAATATCCGACAGGCCGCTTACTGAGGAGTTCATTAATTCTTCGACATTGAGCAAACTCCCTTCATTGGCGCGCACCCCATTGGCAAATGGCTTCCAGCTTAGGGTTCGTTCGGGAAGGACTCGGTGAGAAATTCGGGACGGTTATTTTGAAGATCGGCGGACATATCTTTTTATCAGCCGAACTGTGGTGGTAAGCAGGACCCATCCGCTCATGACAACAAGAAGAACTGCAACCCAAACTTCCTTTTGATATTTCACATGTTCATGGGCCACCGAAATCCCTGCAAAGCCAAATAAAAAAACGGCGATCATGACAATGATAACGATGATACATGCGGTTTCAGAGTCATACCAAGGGATGAAAGATTTTCTAAATAAAGGATTTTGATCGATACGCATCATCGCACCGGGTCTTGATGAACTCGCAAAAAGTCTTTTACCTGTGAAATTGAATGTTTTGGCGCATTCGGGATTGTCGAGTTTAAAACCTGAAAGACATAAACCGGGCTAAGAGCATTTTGTAAAGCCGCAGAAATGGCAGATCATACAGCCTTCTTCAAAACTGACCGTGTGGCTGCATTCCGGGCAGATTTCTCCAAGGAGGCTGTTACCGTATCCTCTTTTCTTGTAGGAGCCGTCTTTCAAATACCTTTTCTCAAGAATTCTGCCAATGGCATCCGGGATCGATAAAACTAAACCGCCTTCTTGAAATACAGGATGTTCTCCACCGATACCTTTCAGCTGCTCTACGATATTTTCGACCTTTACCCCAGATCTCAAAGCCAGCGAAACGAGCCTGCCGATGGCTTCTGTCTTTGCGGTGGTGGATCTGCCTGATTTGCCGATGGTTGCAAACACTTCAAAGGGCTGCCCTTCATATTCAGTGACCGTGACGTAGAGCTGGCCCATGCCTGTTTTCATTCTGGAGGTAAACCCTTCCAGTGTTTCAGGCCGTTCTTTGACCGTAGCCGCCAGGGGACCGAGAGACGCATCCTTTCCGGCGAAGGAAAGGACCTGATTTTCCTTGCTCCCGTCTCTGTAAATGGTGACGCCTTTACAATCCAACTCGTAGGCCAGATCATAAATTTTTTGTACATCGTCTACGGTGGCATCCCGGGACAGGTTGACGGTCTTTGAAACAGCATTATCCGTGTACTGTTGAAAAGCGGCCTGCATACGAACATGCCATTCGGGAGAAATATCATGTGCGGTGACAAAGACCTCCCGAACATCTTCGGGTATTTCGTTTAAATGCTGAATGCCGCCATCCATGGCGATGGCATCCATCAACCCAGAACTATAAAAGCCTCTTTTTCTTGCTTCATTCTCAAAGTAAGGATTCACCTCCATGAGCTTGTCATTGTCCATAACGTTTCTGACAAAACTCAATGCGAACAGCGGTTCGACCCCGCTTGAGCAATCTGCAATGATACTTAATGTGCCGGTGGGCGCAATGGTGGTGGTCGCAGCATTTCGATAGGTACAGCCGTCCTTGTCTTTGAAAATGCTTTTATCGAAATTGGGAAAAACGCCTCTCTCCTCGGCCAGATGTTTTGAGGCTTCATGAGACTCTTTTTGAATGAAACCCATCACTTCTTCTGCGATCTCAAGCGCCCTCTCCGAGTTATAGGGTATTTTCAATTGATAAAGCAGATCTGCAAACCCCATGGCCCCAAGGCCGATTTTACGATTGCCTTGCACCATTTTTCCGATTTCCGGCAAGGGATATTTGGACATATCGATGGTGTTGTCTAGAAAGCGGACGCTCAACCATATAATATCTTTCAAGTGTTTGAAATCGATGGTTGGCTCTTCGTTATCGTATGTTATAAACTTTGCCAGATTGATGGATCCAAGATTGCAGGATTCCATTGGGAGCAGGGGTTGTTCTCCGCAAGGATTTGTACTTTCAATCTCCCCCAAAGCAGGGGTCGGATTATCCCTGTTGAGTCTGTCCAAAAAGATGATTCCTGGATCTCCGTTTTCCCAGGCCTGTTTTACCAAAGCGTGGTAGACTTCGGCGGCATCCAACTCCATAACCTTTTTATTGTCGCACGGGTCTATCAGGCGATAATTTCCTTCTTTCTTTACAGCTTCCATGAAAGCGTCCGTAACACCGACGGAGATATTAAAATTGTTCAATTCTTTATGTTTTTTTTTGCTGTGGATAAATTCCATAATATCCGGATGGTCAACCCTTAGAATCGCCATGTTTGCCCCTCTGCGAGTCCCACCCTGTTTGACTTGCTCAGTCGCCGTATTGAAGATTTTCATAAACGAAACCGGTCCGGAGGCGATACCGCCGGTGGTTCCCACCCTGCTGTCTTTTGGACGCAAGCGGGAAAAAGAAAAACCCGTACCGCCACCTGATTTGTGTATAATCGCCGCATTTTTCAATGCATCGAAAATATCTTCCATGCTGTCTTCTACGGGAAGGACAAAGCAGGCTGCCAGCTGGCCCAATCTCCGTCCCGAGTTCATCAGCGTGGGTGAATTGGGTAGAAATTTCAGTTCGGTCATCATATTGTAGAAAATGTTTTCCATCTTTTTCACATCAGCGTCATTACCGTACTTTTTTTCCGCCTTTGCAATGTGTCGGGCCACCCTTCTAAACATCTTTTCCGGCGTCTCGACCACTTTGCCGTTGTTGTCTTTCTTAAGATATCTTCTTCTCAATACGTTTTTAGCATTTTTGGAAAGATGAAGTCCATTCTTTACAAAGATGGACTTATCCAGCCGAATGGGCGAAGTTTGAGTTAAACCGTATTCGACCAATTTTGTCTGGATCATTTTGTCGATAATCGGCATGGTGATGGTATGATTTTTCATATTGGCAATTTCTTTTCTCAAGAATCGGCTGATGTCCAGGGCCTGGTCAGTTTCAATTGGGTTGTCTTTGGCAAGGATATCCGAAAATAGTTGATCATCCCATTTGTACCCGGTTAAGTCGAAATGTCCCTCATCGGTAATTAGAATTTTTCCTTTGGAACCCATTGCCGCACTCCTATTTGAACCCATTGCCGTACTCCTATATGATTGTTATCATCGTTATCCGGAAATTATCCTTATCCGTACCATGTATCTTAAAATATGACAAGTATTGCATCGCTCTGCGATGTTATCCTACACCTGCCCCCAACGTCCCCGCCTCCGAGGGGTTCGGAGGATTTTTCTGCTCTAAAAAAAAATTTCCGATACCATCAAGTTTCGATCGACGCTAAAAATTCCATTAATTGAAATCATCAATCTTTCAGTATCGGGAAATCGAATTTCATTCTGTTTGGATGAGGTTGTTATCGACTTTATCGAGTAAAAATTGCACTGGCTAAAAAACCAAAAAAACCTGTTAAAACTTACGAAAATTAATCGGCAGGTCTGCTGGAAAGTTTCGAGTCCAAATCTTCCATACTATATGTAGTATGTCAAGAAAAAAAAACCGCAATATCTGCACATTCTCGAACTGTAGAAGGCTAACCTGTTGAAAGCCTTAAAAAGAAAGTTTGAAAAATTATTTACCCATAAGGTATGATGAAAGATATGGTGGTAAAAATTGTTACATGGACGCTATTTATATACCTTGTCTACTGTGGCTTACTCTTCCTAATTCAGCGACAGATGCTGTTTCCTCGTTATCTTGTCGAAACGCCTTCGAAAGATGAAGATATCCCCTTTGTGGAAAAGATTTGGATAGAAACAGATGCTGGAAAAATCGAGGCTTGGTTTCTACCGCCGGATCCGGTCAACGAGGCCGAACCGGCGCCGGCGGTTTTTTTCGCCCACGGAAACGGAGAACTCATCGATTTCTGGCCCCATGAATTAAAAAAATTCAATCGTCTTGGAATCGGGGTGTTCCTTGTGGAGTATCCGGGGTATGGACGGTCCGAGGGAACGCCGTCACAAAAAAATATCACGGCGGCATTCAACCGTGCTTACGATGTTCTCATTGAACGCCAAGATGTGGACCCGGCTAAAATCATTTTATTCGGGCGTTCCGTAGGCGGTGGTGCGGTGTGCGAACTTGCCGCCCAACGACCTTCTGCAGCACTGATTCTCATGTCTGCCTTTATCAGTGTCCGGTCATTTGCAAAAAGATACCTTGCGCCCGCGGTGCTGATCCGAGACCCGTTTGATAATCTTGCCGTTGTCCGCACCTATAAGAAACCGACGCTTGTCATCCATGGCAAGTTCGACGAGGTCATTCCCTATTCCCATGGAATGACCCTTTACAAGGCATCCAGTAACGCCACAATGATCACCTATAAAAGCGGACATAACGATTGTCCGCCGAGCTGGGAAGTCTTTTGGGGGGATGTGGAATCGTTTCTACGTAATTCCGGAATCATTGAAAATTCCGAGTTATCCCGGTCTTTCAATAGATTTGGCAGTGAACGTTGATAATCGGAAAAACCCTATCTGGCGACCATGGCCCGCATCATGTCACCGGCATTTTCAGCATGATCTGCGATGGATCCGATTATTTCAGCCAGTCTGACGGTATGAAAAACGGTGACGGCATCGATATCCATATTCAGCACTTTTTGCTTGACGATATCTTCTACTTTATCCGCTTCATGTTCCTTCTGACGTAGTGTATGGATAATATTTTTTATCACCACCCGCTGCGCTTCGGAGTAATTTTTAAAATATTTTCTTGCTTCGGAAACCATCTCGCTGAGCTGTTCGATAGGTTCGATTACAGCATCCGCCAGATTGACAAAGTCTTTTTCAAGTTCATCGGGAATCCCCGGTTCGGTTCTAAAAGAGATCCAATCCAGAGCATCTTCAACGGCATCGATAACTTGATCCTGTTCTCTTAAATATCTGAACAGAAGAAAATTATAAACCGGCATCAGAGTCCCTTTGGGCAGATGGCCGCGAATACGGCGCTTGATGGCGTCAGCGTCAGTTTCCAGCCGGATAACTTCCTGTCTGAATTCTTCAAATGTTTGGCATTTTTCTGAAAGATGACACTCGATGGCCTGCTGAAACGCCCAGCCACATTCTTTCACCTTTTCGGCATGTTCTTGAAGGCCTTCAAAAGGTGATGTCATGAACATTGAAAAAAAAGGTAAACGCATTGCCATCTCCTTTTATAAAATAATTTGAAGTAGTTTAAAAATGGTCATGCTGGTCAGCGCAGCCGCAGGTACGGTCAACACCCAGTATACCATAATTTTGAAAACAATGCCAAAGTTAACCGCCTCGATTCCCCGTGCCAGGCCCACTCCCAAAACGCCGCCGACGGCTGCATGGGTTGTAGAAACCGGCAGGCCCATTTTTGAAGCCACAAGAACCGTCGTTGCCGCTGAAAATTCAACGGCAAACCCACGTGTATTGCTCAGCGTCGTAATTTTTTTGCCCATGGTGTCCATGACACGGTGACCGGCCATGCCGATGCCGCAGGCAATACCGACGCCGCCAAACAGGAGGAGAAAAATAGGCACCGGCACTTTAGCACCGACACTACCGGTTTTTACCAGAAAATAAATCACAGCCAAAGGACCGATGGCGTTGGCCACATCGTTTGCGCCCTGGGCAAGGGCAACATAGCAGGCGGTTCCCACCTGTATCCGCCGGAAGATCCCCTCTGCTCCGGATTCCCTATCTTTAACAAATCGTTTCAAAACCGCCATCCCTGCAAATCCCAATAAAACAGAGAGGATAATTGCAACGGTCAGAGATGCCGGTGGACCCAAGTCCATCTTTTTCCCCAGAGGGGTTTTAAACAAAAACGATAAGACGACAACGAAGAAAGTAATACCGATAAAAATCGGAGATAATTTTAAGGATCGGGCAAATGTATCTTTTTTGGAAAGTATTAATCGTACGATAATTTTGAAAATTAAATAGGCGATAACAATGCTAAACAGCGGTGAGATGACCCAGCTCAACACCACTGCAAAGAGCTTGCCCCAATTGATGACCGAAAATCCTCCGGCCATAATTCCAAACCCGATCATAGCGCCCACGATGGAATGGGTTGTGGAGACCGGAAGTGATTTCCAGGTGGCGAAACTGACCCAAAGGGCTGCGGCAAGAAGGGCTGAAAGCGCACCGATAAGGGCCACATGGGGATCGGTCATGATATCCGTCGAGACAATGCCCTTTCGGATGGTATTGGTCACGTGGGATCCAATAAATACAGCACCGACGATATTCAAAACCCCGGCAAGAAATATGGCCTGGCGAATGGTGATCGCCTTGGCACCCACAGAAGAAGCCATGGAGTTGGCCACATCATTGGCGCCGATGTTCCAGGCCATGTAAAAACCAAAAATGTAACCGATAATCAGGATGTAATACTCTTGAGGCATAATTCTCAGATTTATTAAGAAGCTATCTCAAAATAATCTTTTGGCCCAATCTCGGCCTTATAGCCTCGTTTTAAGTCCTCGACATACTTGAGTATGCCTGCGGGTCAAAACTCGGCTCCGCCTTGATCTTGAATCAAAATCTTTATTTTGAGATGGCTTCTATATTAGTGCCCATCCACAATTGTAAAAAAGCACGGTGCGTTTCCTATTCATAAATGAGCAATTTTTGTTCGGATCAAGGCCGCCCCAGTTAAAATATGCTTCGCATTTCACGGGGCAGGCACAAGGGCCTTCGGTCCCCGCAAACACTGCGGAACAGGAAGGCATACTCCCTGTATGCCGCAGCCGGAAACCCGCGGAGAACGCAGATCCGGGCAAAAAGGGCCATTTATGGATGGAAACTATATTAAGGAACGATGGGCTCTGCCGCAAACCCATTCCCTGAATCTTGTACAGGGAGGTTCAATTCTCTGCGGCAATGTTTTCTGGGCACATATCACGGCTTAATTTTTGAATCAATCATAAACCTAAATATAAGGGTTTCTTGAAAGTCTATTTTGTTATGCTGGATGGGATAATATTTTCAAAAAGCTAAAATGTCATCGCCGAACACTTTTCGAGAATGTCATCGGGGATATCATCAAGAAAACGGGACGGCCGGTTTAAAACCATTCCGGAGATTCTGTCATAGACGGTCCCGGGATAGGTGAAAAAAAGGTGTTCCTTGGCCCGGGTGGCTGCAACATAGATAAGTCTTAACTCTTCTTCAAGTGCTTTTTCATCATGAACGGCATGTATCGACGGGAATCGTCCGTCCAGAGCCCATATAATAAAAACCGTATGCCATTCAAGGCCTTTGGCAGAGTGAATGGTGGAAAGGATTAGACGGTCGTCATCAGGATTGTCCGCTAATAAACCGTCTTGGGAACTCGTATTCGGAGGCTCCAAGGCCATATCGGTTAAAAAACCTTCAAGATTATCGTATCGTTCCATAATGGTCATAAGATGCTCAAGGTCTTTTGCCCGCTTGGGATGATCATCATATTTATTTTTTAATATGGCCGTGTAATATTTCACAACCGCTTCACCCAATCGAACAACGGACATTTCGGATGGATCAATACTCGAAAAGAGATTCTTGAGTCTGTCCAGACTTTTTGATTGTTTTGATTTAAGTTTCTTTTTAAACAATCCGGCATATCCTGATTGTTCAGTTGAAATCGATTCAAAAATATCAAGGGCGGTTTTGGGGCCAATATTGTCTAGAAGGAGAAGTATTCTATACCAGCTTAATTTGTCATAGGGATTCAACAGAAGTCTGACGTGGGCCAGAACATCCTTAATATGTGCAGATTCAATGAATTTAAAACCACCGACCTTGACAAAAGGGATCCCTTCTCTGTTCAGTTCGATTTCAAGATCAAAAGAATGAAAACTTGCTCTAAAAAGGACTGCCATCTGATTTAAGGGCACCCCGTTGCGATTAAGGGACTTAATCCTTTCAACCACAAACTGTGATTGCCTGTTTTCACTCCCGGCATTGACAAGTAAGGGCAATGACCCGCCGCTTTTTCGCGTGAAAAGCGTTTTAGAATATTTCTGTTTCGCTCGGTCGATAATGACATTGGTGAGTTTTAATATCGGCTGGACACTTCGATAGTTTTCTTCCAGTCTAATTATCCGGGTCCCCGGAAATTTTTCGGGAAATCTTATGATATTTTCGAAATTTGCGCCCCTGAAAGCATAAATGCTCTGGGAATCATCTCCGACAACCATAACATTGTTGTTGCCGGCAAGAAGATATACGATCTCCGCTTGAATTTTATTTGTATCTTGATATTCGTCGACCATCAGATAGTGGTAGGTCGAACAGATTTTGTCACGGACATCCGGGTGATCTTTCAAAAGCATTTCCAAGTATATCAGAAGATCGTCATAATCAAAAAAATTATGCTCTGCTTTTTGTTTTCGGTACGCATTGGAGATGGTATGAATAGATTCAAGATGACGGCTGAAATGAGGATAGTCGTCTAAAATGATATCTTCAATGGACAAGTTTTTGTTAACAGCTCGGCTGAAGATATTTGCCAAAGTTTGCTTCCGAGGCAAAGAACCCGACGTTGATACCCCTTTTATTTCTTTTCTTATCATACTGATGAGGCTTTCCGAATCAGATCGATCGATGATAGAAAAACCATGATCGAATCCTATTCTGGAAGCATATTTTCGCAGGATAGAATAGGCAAAAGAATGAAAAGTTCCGCCGGCAACCCCTTCACATCGATTGTCGAGAAGGCGTGAGGCCCTTTTTAGCATTTCCTGGGATGCTTTACGGGTAAACGTCAATAGAAGGATGGCGCTGGGAGAAATGCCTTCTTCTACGAGACGTGCCACCCGGTATGTCAGGGTTCTTGTCTTCCCGCTCCCTGCTCCGGCAATGACAAGAAGAGAGCCTTTTGTAATATTGACGGCTTGAAATTGGGAAGGATTGAGTTCCTTTTTATATGCAATGCGAAATTTCATTTTTTTATAAAAGAAGAAATAAACACCGGACTTGCAAAGGATTTCATTTATTATTCGGAATTGAGCAAACTCCCATCATTGGCGCGCACCCCATTTGGAGGCTTCTAAAGCTTGCTCCGGGCGCCTTGGATCTGCAGCATCTTCGACGTTTGAAACGTTTGGGGTTACGATACATCGTCATTTCGTTTACAGGCGGTTCGGGGTAATTTTTTCAAAAAAACTTATCTGTCACAAGGTTGCTTCCTTGTCAATAGCTGCAATTATTATTTACAATCAACCGTCGTTTTCTCTGCGTTCATTTTGGGTTGACATTTTAATAACTTATATATAGAAGACAAAATAGTAGTACAAATTCTGCTCATCAAGGAGGAAATTTAAATGAAGAAGATAAAGAATCAATTGAAGACAATCGCCAAATCACTTCTATCTCTCTCCAATAAGGTTGAAAAAATCGCCGAACAGGCTGATGCGCTGATGCCTGCCAAACCGGCACCTGGGGCAAAGAAAGCCGTGGCAAAGAAAGCCGTGGCAAAGAAAACCGCGGCCAAGAAAACTGCGGCCAAGAAAAAACCTCCGGCAGCGAAAGCGGCTCCTCCTAAACAATTGACCGTTCTGGATGCAGTATTTGATTCCATCAAAAAAACCAAGAAAGGCGTTACCGTTGCTCAGCTCAAAGAAAAATTGAACCTGAATCCCAAACAGCTGAGCAATGCGCTGTATAAGCTCACAAAGAAAGGGAAAATCGAACCTAAGTCACGCGGTCTTTATTTTAAAAAATAGCCTTTATGTAACCGTAAAAGGGCGTTAAAGATTACGTCCGCATAGCCGGCCGGATACCGTAAAAAGGAAGCCTTCTGTGTGCCTGAAATGACAGAACAGGCAGATGGAAGGCTTTTTGCTTTTTTGATACCGGGAATTGTTTGCCTCCCATTGAGCGTAAACTTCGACACGGGACATTGGATCAATTAAAATTAAACGATGCCTTTCCTTCAATGAAGGTTCTGCCATATAATTTTACAATTTAAAATACTTCGTGGATTTGATATCTGAAAAATCTGTTTTATCTTCTTTAAGTATTGGATATTTGTTTTTGACGGCCTGTTGAGGGTTACCCCCAATTGAAAATCGTCGGGGGCTTACCAGATCTCCCTTGGGGGGCTGCAGGCTGCTTCAATATCCAACTGACCATGATTTTATACCATTTAATACACAGAAAGTTAATCGTCATTTTGCCTACCCGCAATTTAGGTATTCGCAAAAGACCTTATGTATAAGGAGAATAACGGTGTTTAGAAAATTCTTTGGTCATTTTACGGCAAAGTTATCACTATGTGCTTTGATGATCGTTGTTTTATTGTCTTGTTCTTCCATCGAGCAAAGTTTCAATAGGGGCAAAAACCCGGTCGTTTCCGAAGATCATTTTAAACAGTTGACCGGATCCCAAAAAGCACTTGAAGAGACGGATTCTTCGATTCTGTGGCCCCACGAAAAGAGCGATCTTCTACCCGATCCCAACCTTGTGTTCAAAAAATTGCCCAATGGTTTCAGATATGTATTAATGGAAAATCACCGCCCCAAGAACCGGGTGAGCCTGCATCTATATGTTCTGGCAGGTTCTATATATGAATCGGACACCCAGCAAGGATTGGCTCATTTTCTGGAACATCTGCTCTTTGACGGTTCAACGCATTTTCAGCCCGAAGAACTGGTGAAATATTTCCAGAGTATCGGTATGAAATTTGGACCCGATGCAAACGCCCATACCGGGTTTGACAGAACCGTTTATGATATGTTGTTGCCGGAAGGGGACGGGGAAAGTTTGGAAAATGGCCTTGTGGTCATGAAAGACTTCGCTGAAGGCGCCCTTCTCTTACCATCTCAGGTAGAAAAGGAACGACGGGTCGTTCTATCTGAAATGAGAACCCGGGACTCGGCATCTTATAGAACCTATATTTCAACCACCAACTTTGAGTTTCCAGATGCAATCATCTCCAAACGACTTCCAATCGGCAAAGAAGAAGTGCTGAAAAGTACAGAACCCAAGGACTTGAAAAAGTTTTATGATACCTGGTATCGGCCTGAGAAGATGATCCTGGTATTGGCAGGAGATTTTGATGCAAAATTGGCAGCAACGCTCATAGACAACAAATTCTCCTCTCTTGCGCCCAGAGCCCCCCCTGGAATCGTTCCTGAATTTGGAGATATAAACCATAAAGGCGTTAAACCTTTTTACCACTTTGAAAAAGAATCCGGAAATACGACGGTTAGCATCGAAGTTGTAAAAAAAGTTCCACCAGAAGCCGATTCTTTGGATTTTCAAAAGAAGCGCTTGACCAAAAATATGGCAAATCGAATGGTAAAGGATCGTCTCGACACATTGGCGAGGAAATCCGATACACCCTTCACCTCAGCTTCCATTAGTTCCGGAATTTTTCTGCATCAAATTAATTATTCCGAGATCTCAGCCGATTGTAATCCGGAAAACTGGAAGGATTCTCTTTCCCTAATCGAACAAACATTAAGAAAGGCTTTGAAATTCGGCTTTACCGAATCCGAGCTTGCCAGAGTCAAAAAGGATTTTCTCTCAGAACTCGATAACGCAGTTAAAGAAGCTTCTACGCGTAACAGCGATGATCTGGCAAGAAAGATCATATGGAGTTTAAACACAGACCGCGTGTTTATGTCCCCTGAACAGAAAAAAGAACTTTTTGCTTCGATAATCGACTCAGTAACATTGAAAAATGTACACGATGCATTCAAGGAGATCTGGCCGTCTGATGACCGCCTTGTACTCGTCACCGGCAACGCACAGCTGACCGATATGAAAACGGATCCTGAAACTCAAATACTGGACGCTTATTTCAACAGCAGGTCTGCGGCAGTATCCAGGCCGATCCAAAAGAGCGCTGTAATCTTCCCTTACCTCCCGGAACCTGAAAAAGAAGGTCGGATTACCCGGACAAAAAAGATTCCTGATCTTGGAATTGTCCAGGTAGATTTTAAAAACGGTGTCCGTTTGAATCTCAAAAAAACCGATTTTAAGGCCAATCAGGTCATCGTTAATCTTGCTTTTGGCCGGGGCAAATCTTATGAGCCGTTAAACATGCCGGGTCTCGCGCTTTTATCCACGAATGTGGTTAATGAAAGCGGTCTCGGAGCGCTAAAACGGGATGAGATTGAACGGGCCTTGTCCGGAAAAAATACCAGCGTTACTTTCCGTGTCGGTGAAGACCGCTTTTTGTTGAGAGGAGAGACGGTGACGCATGAAGTTCCCTTGCTGTTCGAACTACTTTATGCCCATTTTGTTGACCCGGGATTTAGACAAGAAGCTTATGAGCGTTCTTTGGAGCTATACCGGCAGAAATACATGGCGGTTTCCAGTTCAATCGACGGCGCAATGGAACTTTCCGGCGTTCGTTTTCTTGCAGGAGGAGACAATCGTTTTGGCCTTCCTGATTATAAAAACTTCAATAAATTGACCCTTGACGATGTCAAATCGTGGATCACCCAGTCCATTGGAAATGATGATTTAGAAGTGTCTGTTGCGGGAGATTTTGATATGGAATCCACCATCAAATTGGCCGCAAAATACTTTGGAAGCCTTTCCCTGAAACCGATCATCATCGAACAAAAAGAAAAAAAATTGCCGGTATTTCCTGTCGGTCAATCAAAAACCATATCTGCTCCGACAAAGATCCAAAAAGGACTGATCGTTGTTGCCTATCCGACGGAAGATTTATGGGATATTAGCCGAACACGCCGCTTATCTGTTCTTTCGGCCATTATTTCAGACAGGCTTCGTGAGCAGATACGGGAAAAGCTGGGGGCCGCCTATTCTACGTTCGCTTTTAACAGGCCGAGTCGTGTCTATCCGGGATATGGGGTTCTTCAGACAAGGGTTTATGTCGATCCCGAAGAAGCAGATGTGCTGATAAAAAAAGTAAAAAAAATATCGTCAGACCTGGTAAAAAACGGTTTGACTCAGGATGAGCTGCACCGGGCCGTAGCACCCTCGATCACCAGCATCAAAGATATGCTTCGAAAAAACAACTACTGGCTCGATACGGTGCTAACGGGCTCTGAAAAATATCCCCAGCAAATCGACTGGAGCAGGACGATAAACAAAGATTATGCGTCTATTACACAAGAAGAAGTTTCAAATATCGCAAAAAAATACCTGGATAACGATCGGGCAGCAACCATTATCGTAAGGCCCGACAAACCCTAACTTTCGCTCAACTAGGGTCTAAATGCGCCGATTAAGTTGGATAAGAATTGTATAAAAGATTACTCAACCTAACAAACTCCTCTGTGTTCAACGTCTCAGCCCGTCGAACAGGATCGATGCCCGAACGTTCCAGTATATGCTTTGCCGTATTTGCGTCAAGGTTGAGTTCGCTTGCGGCGAGCGAATTTTTCAGGGTTTTCCGTCTGTTTCCGAAAGCCGCCTTGATAACCCTGAAAAAGAATGCTTCATCTCGCACGGGATGTACTGCCTTACTTTTAAATTTTAATTCCAGGATCTCAGAGTCGACTTTGGGTTTTGGATAAAAAAGAGACGCCTTGACATCGGCCAGTTTTTTTATATCTGAACAATAGCGGAGCATAACCGTTAACCGTCCGTAATCCTTACAATCCGGTTGTGCGGAAATGCGTTGGGCCATTTCCTTCTGAAACATGAGAATGGCCCGGCTCACCATTTTTCTGGATTTTACAAGTCGAACCAGAATTTGGGAAGAAATATTATAGGGGAGATTGCCCATCACCACTATCTTTCGACCGATATTTTCTGCCAGAACTTCGATATCAACCGTCAATATGTTTTTTTCAATGATAACCGTATTTGAAAGACCGCTGGCCAGAATCTCTGTCTTTAAGATGTCGATAATTTGTTGATCTCTTTCAACCGCAAAGACCTTCTTCGCTTTACGAGCCAAAGGAATGGTCAGAGCGCCCAGGCCTGCGCCGATTTCAAGCACAACGTCTTCAGGTAAGATTCCGGACCGATTTACAATCATTTTTGTAAAGGCCGGATCTATTATAAAATTTTGGCCCAGTTGTTTTTTGGGCCGGATATTGTGCGCGGCAAGTAGAATTCTAGGGGATGTCATAACGATAGACAAAAAAGTGCTTCAATAAATTCTTTCATGTTTTACGCGATCGTATGGTTATAAAAATTTTCCGGGTTAGAAAGTAAGCCGCAATACCCGGTAAAATTCCCAGTATTACGCCGCCCGTGATCATGGCCATTGTAACATCCGCTCCCAGTTTTAAAAGTTCTATAATCGACTCGAATTTTACATTAAATGCGCCCGGATCGCCCAGAATAAACATCCCCGCTTTATAACTTCCCCAATAAAAAAGCGGCGCGGTCAACGGATTGCAAAACCAGACGCCAAGGGCTGCAGCGACTTTGCTCCCGCGAAAAACAAACGCCAGGGCGACAGCGATAGCCGTATGAAATGGAATGGTCGGGGTTATGCTGATAAAAACTCCGATGGCCATTCCCATGGCGACATAATGGGGATCTCCGTGAAGTTCTTTTACGCGGTCCGCGAATTCCCGGATATTGAATTTTTTTAAAAAATTTTCTGATTTCTTGACCGTAGAATCTTGTTTTGTTTTTTTCATCTCTTTTTCGTGCATAAGAAATTTTCTTCCGTTCAAGGGTATCATGAACGGTCATTATTTTCAACGACTCATTATTTGTTGACTTGCACGGCGTAACGGGCTGACACAAAACCAATTTACCGTCTCGGCATCTCAGTTTCAGGGTATCTTAACACCAACCCCGGACGTTTTATTTTGATCGTATGGAAATCTTTTTTAATCTGGTGAAGTCGCCCCACCGCCTCCCAAAGAAGGGCGTTGCGGACAGACGCATATAGGACCGCGAAGCGACAGGGTAAACGCATTTGAATCCCAATCGAGAGAGAACGCTCCACGACGGCGCAAAGCGATTGTATAACTTGACTTTTTAACCAATTTTTGCTGAACTCATAAAAAGGTTTTTTTTGGGTGAATGCAAAACACTCACGATGAGAGTAACGCAGAAGGAGGATCACATGACCCGGAAAAAAGGGAAGTCTGTAAGTTTTGATGCAATGGTAAAGTTTTTCATGCAATATTACAATATTCCGACGAAGAAAGATGTCGACAAGCTTATGGACAGGATGGATCGACTTGAGAAGGCGATCAAGTCCTTTGAATTATATGCCAAAAGAAGATCGACGCCCTCTGTAAAATCCGCCAACGCAACCGCTGCCGCCGAAACATCTACCACAACTTCTTCTGATCTGACACTTGAAGTTATCAAAAGGTTCAAAAAAGGCGTAGGATTTTCTGAGATTCAGGACAGAACGGGTTTTGGAGAAAAAAAACTTCGCAATATTATTTACCGGCTGCACAAAATGGGAAAAATCGTTCGCAAGGAACGTGGCGTTTATATCGCTTCTTAATTTTATTTTGATATTTACTTTGATAAACTCGTAAAAAGTCAAAATTCGACGGCAAAGTAAAAAGCTTCAAATTCAAGGCGCGCAAATTCCGAGAAATGAGAAGTACTTATTGTACGTCGCAATGACGAGGAATGCAGCGCAACGCAGAAGTTGGACTTTTTACGAAGCCGTCTGCTTTGATACGCATGGAATCTTAAAGGTGCTCCTATCATGAATACGTCTATTGACAAGAACAACCCGGATCTTAAAAAAGCCGTCACTGTTTATGGCTATTCTATAAAACATGCCGTAGAACTCAAAGAAATCAATTCTCTTTTTTATCTTCTTGAACATACTTCAACCGGCGCCAGACACGCTCACATTAGCAGCAGCGATAAAGAAAATACTTTCAGCGTAGCCTTTAAAACAGTTCCCTCCGATTCAACCGGTGTCGCCCACATCTTGGAACATACCGCTTTATGCGGTTCCAGTAAATTTCAGGTACGCGATCCGTTCTTTTCCATGCTTAAAAGGAGTTTGAGCACCTTCATGAACGCTTTTACGTCATCCGACTGGACCATGTATCCTTTTTCCACTCAGAATAAAAAAGATTTTTATAATCTAATGGATGTTTATCTGGATTCTGCGTTTTACCCCACCATTGAAGAGCTTAGCTTTAAGCAGGAGGGGCACCGCCTTGAAGTGGCAGATGATACACAAGATACGGATTCATCGAAACTGGTTTATAAAGGGGTTGTTTACAATGAGATGAAAGGGGCCATGTCTTCTCCGAACCAGGTCATGGTCCGATCTATTTTAAATTCAATCTACCCGGAGACCACCTACGGTTATAATTCCGGCGGAGATCCTACCGTCATTCCCCAACTGACATACGACCAGCTGAAGGCCTTTCATCGACGGCATTACCATCCCAGTAACGCTTTCTTTTATACCTATGGGAACCTGCCTTTAAGCGACCATCTGAAGTTTATCCACGACAAAATTTTGATCCATTTTAAACGCATAGACCCCAAGACCGATGTTCCACCGCATCCGCGATGGCGCCGTCCTAAAAGAAAAACTTATCCCTATCCATTGGATAAAAACGAAAGTCCAGCAAAAAAATGCCAGGTGTGTGTGGCATGGCTCACCGCCGACATCAAAGATTCTTTTGAAATCTTGATTCTTACCCTTCTTGAGAAGATTCTTCTTGGAAACCCTGCATCTCCCCTGCGAAAGGCATTGATAGATTCTAAACTCGGATCATCTCTTTGCGATGGCACTGGATATGATGCCGACAACAGGGATACCCTGTTTGTCTGCGGATTAAAGGACGTCGACAACTCGGACGCCGACAAAATTAAAACGATAATTTTCGATGTGTTAGAACATTTATCCAAAAATGGCATAGACAAACACATCATCGAATCCGCCGTTCACCAGATAGAATTCCATCGAAAGGAGATAACAAATACGCCGTATCCATACGGCATTAAACTGCTCTTAGCTTTTGCCGGAAGCTGGTTTCATGGGGGTGATCCTGTGAGAGTTTTGAAGTTCGATGCGGATCTTAAACGACTTCGTCATGAAATTTCCAAAGGACCCTTACTTGAAAATCGGATTAAAAAATATTTTCTGGACAACCCGCACCGGGTCCTTCTTTCCCTTGTTCCGGATCAGTTTATGGAAGAAAAAGAACGCGAACGCGTTTCAGCGGAGCTGGATCGGATCAGAGCCGATGTAATGCCGACAGAACTTGAAAAAATTAAAGAAGATACCCGCGCTTTAAAACAACTCCAGGAAGAAAAAGAGGATGTTTCATGTTTGCCCACCCTGGAACTCGAAGAGATTCCGAAAGAAATTCAACGTGTAAAAACATCAGCGTCGTTCCCCATAGTACCGGCCGCCTGTTATCAACAGGCAACTTCCGATATTTTTTATTTCCTGGCAATCGCCGGAAGTGGATTGCTGTCAAAACAACGGCTCCCTTTGGTCCCTTTTTTCTGCCATGCCTTTTCCAAGGTGGGCACATCCGTCCATGACTATGTAGAGATGGCACAGCGGATCGATGCCTATACCGGCGGCATCGGCCTATCCTGCGATGCCCGAACCGGCTTTGACGATTCCGGCGCATGTCTTCCCCTTGTTGCTTTGGGTGGGAAATGCCTGGTGCGGAATCAGAATAAAATGTTTGAAATTATTGAAGAGCTTTTATGCAAATTCGATTTTTCAGATCTGGATCGTTTAAAAAGCCTTTTTCTGGAATACCGGTCCGGCCTGGAATCGATGATCGTTCAAAACGGGCACCGGCTGGCCATGACGCTGGCGTCAAGGAATTTTTCCATTAGTAATGCGCTCAGCGAGTCCTGGAATGGAATTCACCAGGTACAGACCATAAAAAAGATCACCGATAATCTTACAGACGACACGCTTAAATCCATCTCCGAGGAACTTTCCGAAATCGGCAGAATTTTGTTGACAAAAAATAATCTTAAAATCGCTTTGATCGGTGAAGAGCCTGCAATTTCTGCAGCGACTTCACCGATGGCAACCTTACAAAACGGGCTGAAAAAAGGACCGGAATCTTTAAAATCGCCCCATGGATTCGGTCCGCCGGAAATCGACGTTTTTGATGCAATTCCCCGAGAAGGATGGAGTACATCATCTGCTGTTTCATTTGTCGCCGCTGCATTTAAGGCCGTTCGTCTGGAACATGAAGATGCACCGGCTTTATCCGTTATCAGTAAAATACTCAGATCCATGTATCTGCATCGGGAAATTCGCGAAAAAGGCGGCGCCTACGGCGGGTTTGCCATATACAATCCTGAAAATGGGGTTTTTCATTTCGGTTCTTACAGAGACCCCCACATCGTTTCTACCCTCAAAGTATACGACGGCGCTCGGGATTTCATAAGATCGGGAAGCTACAGCAACGAAGATGTCAAAGAGGCCATCCTCCAGGTATGCTCTGAAATTGACAAGCCGGATCCCCCGGGACCCGCAGCCAGAAAAGCTTTTTTCAGAAAGATCGTCTCGTTATCGGACGAGATGCGTGAACGGTTCAAGGAAAAACTCCTTTCCATTACCCGCCATCAACTCATGAACGTTGCTGAAAAATATTTCCATGACATGGATGATCGACAGGCAGTAGCGGTGATATCGAGTGAGGACAGATTGAAGTCCGCCAACAGAGAACTTGCGAACGACCCGCTTAAACTTTTTAGAATCTAACGCTGACGATTTCATAAAAGACATTTTATGAAATTGTCGCCACTATTTTTCTTGATAAACTGCCGCGGCTGCATCCAGCGCATCGGGCTGAACCTTAAATTTTTCAGCTTTGAGAACCGTTCCAAGGGCGGACAGAAAAAGCATAACGTTCCTCGGGTGGCTGGTATGCCCCATGAGTCCGACCCGCCAAATTCTTCCGGCAAATTCACCCAATCCGCCACCAATTTCGATACCGAAGTCCTTGAGGAGGGCTTTACGTATTTTGATATCATCCACACCATCGGGAATACAAACCGCATTCAACATGGGCAGCCGTTCAGATTCCGGTACCAGCATCGAAAGCCCCATTCTTTCAATTCCGGCGACCAGCGCCCGATGGTTTAATCGATGCCGCTCAAAACGCAGCTCCAAACTTTCCTCTGCAATAATGCGCAATGCTTCTCGGACACCGTAAATCATATTAATGGGTGCCGTATGATGATATTTCCTTTCATCTCCCCAGTAGTCCCTGACCATGGACATATCCAGATACCAGCTCACCACCGGCGTTTTTCGTTGTTCAAGGGCATCTATGGCCGCCTCGCTCAGTGAAATGGGTGAAAGTCCCGGCGGACATGATATACATTTCTGGGTTCCGCTGTAGGCGGCATCGATTTTTGTTCGGTCAAGCGCAACGTCCATGCCGCCCAAAGAGGTAACGGTATCCACAAGAAATAACGCCCCGGCATGGCGGGCAATATCGGCAAGATCTTCCAATGGCTGGCATACGCCTGTGGATGTTTCAGCATGCACCACAGCGATGACTTTGGGGGTGCAGCCCGACACGATTTTTTGAACCGCCTCAGGATCGATGATTCTTCCCCACTCGGCATCTACCCGGATGAGCTTGCCCCCAATGCGATTCACGATGTCGGCCATCCGCGTACCAAATACGCCGTTAACGCAAACGACAACTTCATCACCGGGTTCAACCAGATTGACCAGACAGGTCTCCATGCCGGCGCTTCCGGTCCCGGAAATCGGTATGGTTAAAGGATTGTTCGTTTGAAAAAGATATCTGAGCAGCTCCTGAACGTCATTCATAATCGATAAAAAGTACGGATCCAGGTGCCCGATACAGGGTTCAGCCATGGCCTGAAGAACCCGTGAAGGAACATTGCTGGGCCCGGGTCCCATGAGAATGCGTTCACCCGGGTTTAAGTTTCTGTAATCATTTGCATTTATTTTCATTTAACACTCCTTTTATTGCGAAATGTTTCAGGCACATCACATCCATGGGCTGATATGGTTTTTTAAAAAACGGCCCATGGCCAAATATTTTCTTCACGGGTAAAATCAGATAAAAATATCACCCTAAGATGGGGTTCCGGAAAAAGGATACGCCTTCTCTGCTCATTTGAAATCGATTTGTTTTGTAGAATCTAAGCGTTAACGGGTTGCATTCAACATCTCTATCAGCAACGCCTGAACCCTGGGTTCGCTGTAAAGATCCATGTCCTTTAGTCCGGCCACTCGGGTACGAAAAGCGTCGATATCCGGATTCTCTTCGACCTGCAGGCCCTTTTCTTTGAGGAAGGTCAACCGCGCGGTATTTTTGGAGCGATTGTCTTCCCGCTGGAACACGGCGGCGTCATAAAGGGTCGTTTGAATCAAGTCCTGTGTTTTGGAATCCAACGTCTTCCACCATTTGAGAGAAACCACGTCAATGTGGGGAGAATAGACATGGCGGGTCAGGGTCATATATTTCTGAATCTCGTAAAACTTGTAGACCTCCATAACCCAGAGGGGATTTTCCTGGCCGTCGATAACGCCCTGTTCCAACTCGGTGTAGATCGGCCAGGGTATTGGCGTTGGGTTCGCTCCCAGAGCCTGCCATATGGCGTTATGGAGCGCAGAGGCCATGACCCGGATTTTGAGCCCCTTTATCTCATCCGGGCTTTTCACGGGATGTCTGTTATTTGTAAGGTCCCTGAATCCGTTTTCTGAAAAACACAGCCCCTTAAAGCCGGCTCTTTCTAAACTTTTTAATACCTTTGCACCCAGAGGACCGTCCAGGATTTTATCCGCCTGCTCATGGTCTTTAAATAGAAAAGGATAATTGATCACTCTTACAATCGGGTCGAATGTATCAAAAGGGCCGGCGGTAATAATTCCCATCTGAACCGTGTTCATTTGTATCTGCTGAAGAATTTCGGTTTCATTGCCGATGGAATTGGAATGGAAGATTTGAACCTGAATATTACCGTTTGAGCGCTGTTCAATAAGTTCTTTAAATTTTTCGGCCACAATATTTTGGGCCGAACCCGGTTTGGTCACGACACCCAACTTGATCCCGATAACCGCCATGGCAGATCCTGAATAAAAAAATAGGGTGAATACGGTCATAATCATTAGACGTTTTTTCATAAAATAGTCCTCCTTTAATCTCAATCGAACAAAAACGCTCCCTGGAAAGTTGTCAGGTTTCGGGTGTCAGAAAACCGATTCCAACTGTTTGAGCCCCAAGGGCGAGTTTTGGCATCGCCTGAAGCGAGCCTGAGATGTATCAAAAAACGTTTCGGAGCCAGCCAAAAGTGTTTTGCCACAACTAGGGGTTATGGCCCGGCAATGCTTTTAAGCTGCTGTACAGATGATTCCGGGATCGCACCCCTTGCCGCGGCGATATCTATGGTATAGAAAGCAAGTGTTTTATAAAGCGTGAGAAGTTCTGGTCTTTTTAACCCGATTTCTTCGATATGCTTTTCTACGGTTTTTACATCCCCTCTGACAATGGGGCCGGTGAGCGCGTCCTGGGTCCCGACTTTTTCTATATTGGACAACGTGCCTTCAATCAGAGGTTTTAATATATTAAACGCATTCTGACGGTCGACGCCGGCTTCACCGATGAGCCGAATTGCAAGGTCAAGCAAGGTGACCAGAAAATTCGATGCCACCACCGCTGATGCGTGGTAAAGGGTTTTGGCTTCTGTCAGAATCTCAATCCCCAGCCCGCCGAGATCGGCCGAAATCTTCCTTGCGAATTCAAGGGCACGTTCTTCACCTTCTATGGACACAACGATATCTTGAAAAGGATTGACTTCGTAGTCGGCCGAAGCAAAACTCTGCAAGGGATGCATCGACCCGATCCATGCACCGCAGTCCTTGGCACTGGATAAAACCGATGACGCCAGTGCTCCGCTGCAGTGCATCACAACTGCATTTGCGGCAAACCCCATATTTTGGGATATATTGTTACAGGTGTCGGGTATGGCACTGTCCGGTGTTGTAATAAAAACCATATCCGCGGCAGGTGTTATCTCCCACGGGACATTGCTGAAATGGTCGGATTGGACCCTATTCGCGACCCGTTTGGCCGATGAAATGCGTTTGCTGGCAAATCCGACAGCCCGGTATCCGGCTCGGGTTAAAAAAATGGCAAGGGCCGTACCCACCCTTCCGCATCCGACAATGGCAAATGAAGGTTTCATTCCTGTCTCCCTTCTCGTTTATGGTGCTTAAATTGACTACAATGGCGAACCGGCCGTTGTCAACCCAAAGCGGTCGGTAGTTTTTGGATATTTAGGCGCCGAATATTTGCTTGACACGCAGGAACCATTTCGTCATACTTCGATACTTCAACAGCAAGTTATTTTTTAATATTTGTATCATGTTGCGCTATGAAACCGTATCGGATTCACGGGGCCGACCCAAAACCGGTTCCCATGAATCCTTCGGAGAAATATTTTTCAAAATTTTATGATTAAGGGGCTGTTCTGAAACAACATCTGACATCCAAAATTGCCGAAAAAGATAAACCGTTGAACGTCCAAAAAATGATCAACGTTATTTTGGAAGAGAACCGATCTCTGGCGCAAAACATCAGTGATGAAATTTCGGAAGATTTTATCCAGAGGATCCTGAATGCGGAATCTATCTTTTTTTCCGCACAGGGGAGATCCGGCTTTATTTTGCGCTGTTTTTGCATGCGTCTAATGCATTTGGGTTACAGGGTTTACTTTTGCGGCGAAACCGTTACACCGGCAATTACCCGTAATGACCTGCTCATCGTATTGAGCGGATCCGGGGAAACCCCGTCGACACTCGAAGCAGTGAGGGTTGCCAAACAATACGAGGCCGAAACGTACGGTATCCTGGGGAATATTGAATCGAAAATCGCGTCCCTGGTGGATAAAAGCCTACATATTCCAGGAACCACCAAACTGTGCCGTGACGATGAGCCTGAATCATCTCAGATGGCCGGCTCTTTGTTTGAACAATCCGCCTTTCTTTTTTTGGAGGCAGTGGTGTTAGCAATATTCCAGACCCGAAAAAAGGATGTCGGAAGCGTTTCATCCAAACACGCGGTTATCGAATAAAGGAGGAAATATGAAACCAATCCTGCAATTGGCATTAGATTTTGTAGATTTGAAACGGGCCCTGAAAAGTGCCAAGGCCGGTATCGCCGGCGGCGTAGACTGGCTTGAAGCCGGCACGCCGCTCATCAAGAGTGAAGGCCTACATGCCGTCAGGGAACTCAGGAAACTTTTTCCTGAGAGCACCATCGTTGCAGATATGAAGATCATGGATGCCGGCAGAACCGAAGTTGAAACTGCAGCCAAAGCAGGTGCCAATATCGTTGACGTACTTGGCGCATCCAGCGATGCGACCATCCGGGAATGCATCCAGGCCGGAAAAAACTATGGTGCAAAAATAGTGGTGGACATGATCGCAGTGGAGGATGTTCTGTCCAGAGCAAAGCAGGTCGAGGACTTTGGGGCGGACTATGTGTCGGTACACTGCGCCATCGACGAACAGATGGAAGGGAAAGATCCTTTCGACGTTCTACGCCAGGTGGGTGAAGCATTGTCCATTCCCGTGGGAGTGGCCGGGGGAATTAATTCTGAGACCGCTGCCAGAGCCGTGGAAGCCGGTGCCACCATCGTTATTGTGGGGGGCGCCATCACCAAAGCCATGGATCCTGAACAGGCGGCTCGAGAAATCCGCATAGGGCTCGATACCGGAAAAAGCATCAGCACCACCCTTTTTAAACGAAAAGGCGAGTCTCATATTCGAGAAATATTGGAACTGGTGTCGTCAGCGAATCTTTCGGATGCCCTGCACCGGGGGGGGGTTCTGCAGGGAATTCGACCGCTCTTCCCCGGCATACGAATGGTGGGTCAGGCGGTTACGGTAAGAACCTATCCCGGAGACTGGGCCAAGCCGGTTCAGGCCATTGACGTGGCGAAACCGGGTGAAATTATTGTTATCGATGCCGGTGGGGCGGGACCTGCGCTCTGGGGAGAGCTGGCAACCCATTCGGCAGTTCAAAGAAATCTGGGCGGTGTTGTTATCGACGGCGCCCTGAGAGACAGCCCTGAAATCATTGACATGAAATTCCCCGCGTTCAGCAGACTGGTGATGCCCAATGCCGGTGAACCCAAGGGGTTTGGAGAGATTGGCGTTCCGGTGACGGTGGGCAATATGCGCGTAGAACCCGGGGACTGGCTGCTGGGCGACGACGACGGAGTGGTCGTGCTGCCAAAAGCCATTGCCGTAGAGTACGCCAACCGGAGCATGGATGTTCTGGAAAAGGAAAACCGCATCCGAGAGGAAATCAAAGAGGGGAGCACCCTGAGCCAGGTGACGGAGCTTTTGCGCTGGGAAAAGAAATAAAGAATGATACAGTTAATAAAAGGATTTAAAGATATTCTCCCCGGTGAAGTTGAACTCTGGCAGGAGATCGAAAAGACTGCCAGAGCTCTTTTTGAAGATTTCGGATTCAAAGAGATCCGAATTCCGATTATGGAGCGCACCGAACTGTTTGCCAAGAGCATTGGTGAAGATACGGATATTGTCGAAAAAGAAATGTACACCTTCCCGGACCGAAAAGGTGAGCTTATCACCCTTCGGCCCGAAGCAACGGCATCTGTTTGTCGATCCTATATCCAGCACAAATTGTATGCGAAAGATCCGGTCCGGAAATTTTATACCATCGGCCCTATGTTTCGCCGGGAAAGGCCCCAAAAAGGGAGATACCGGCAGTTCTATCAAATCAATGCTGAAATTATCGGTGTGGATTCGCCGTTGGCTGACGTTGAATTGATTTTTATCCTGTTGACACTTTTTTCAAGACTGTCTGTGTCCGATGTTGCGGCCCATATCAATTCCCTGGGGTGTCCGGAATGCCGTCCGGAATTCAAAACAGCCCTTTCAGGTTTTTTAACGTCATCCAGTGGGAACCTTTGTTCAGACTGTGTCAGAAGAAAAGACCGAAATCCTCTGCGCGTGCTCGACTGCAAAGTGCCGGCCTGCAGAACGGCGATGACGGGTGCGCCGTCTATTCTGGATCATTTGTGTCCGGCTTGCAACGAGCACTTTGAAATCGTCAAAGGGGCCCTTAAGGCAATCAACGTTCCGTTTACCGTTGACAAAAAACTGGTCAGGGGCCTGGATTATTATACCCGTACAACCTTTGAAATTCAGACCGGTGAGTTGGGCGCACAGAATGCTGTGGCAGGCGGAGGGCGATATGACGGCCTGATTAAAGCCCTCGGCGGACCGGATACTCCGGCAACAGGCTTTGCCATAGGGTTTGACCGATTGGCAGAAATTGCGGATCTTAACCGCACAGATTTTGCACAGACACCTGATATTTATATCGCTGCACTGGGTGAAAAGAACCGATCTCTGGTGTTTGAATGGAAATGTGCATGGGGTCTTGAAGGTATTAAAGCGGACATGGAATTTGGCGATAAAAGTTTAAAGAGCCAGATGAAACGGGCCCATCGGCTGGGCGCAAAACAGGTCTTGATCGTGGGTGATAACGAGATTAAACAAGGGGCCGTTATTCTGCGCGACATGACAACAAAAGTACAGATGTCGATCCCCATTGAAGATGTTGTGGAGAAGATTATAGAAAGGAGTTAGTTCCATTGTCAGATAAACTTGGTAATATGAGGAGGACCCATACCTGCTGCGAACTGGGTGTGGAAAATGTGGACACGGAAGTGGTCCTGATGGGTTGGGTGCAGCGCCGAAGGGATCATGGCGGGGTGATTTTCATTGACCTGCGCGACAAAAATGGTCTCACCCAGGTTGTTTTCAACCCTGAAGTCAGCCCCACCGTTCATGCAAAGGCCCATGTCATCCGGAGCGAATACGTCATCGGTATACGGGGGAATGTTAAAAAAAGACTGGAGGGGATGACCAACCCCAAACTCAAAACCGGTGAGATAGAGGTGTTTGCCACGGAACTTAAAATATTAAATACCGCTGAAACACCGCCGTTTATGATTGAAGACCATGTGGATGTTTCGGAAAATATTCGGCTGAAATTCCGTCATATCGATCTGAGGCGATCACTTTTACAAAAAAACATCATCACCCGGCACAAGGCTGCCGCCTTGGTCAGGCAGTATCTAAACGACCATGGATTTATCGATATTGAAACGCCGGTGCTCACCCGCAGTACGCCCGAAGGCGCAAGGGACTATCTTGTGCCCAGCCGGGTTAATTCGGGGATGTTTTACGCCCTGCCCCAGTCTCCACAGATTTTCAAACAGTTGCTGATGATCTCCGGATTTGACCGGTACTACCAGATTGTCAAATGCTTCAGAGACGAAGATCTCAGAGCGGACCGCCAGCCGGAGTTCACCCAGATCGACATGGAGATGTCTTTTGTCGGGGAAGACGATGTGATGGAAATTACCGAAGACATGATGGTCAATCTCTTTAGGGATCTTCTGGAGAAAGACCTTCAAACACCCTTCCCGCACCTCTCTTATGAAGATGCCGTTGGTCGTTTCGGACTGGACAAACCCGATATTCGATTTGCCCTTGAACTTATCGATATATCAGATATTGTGGAGAACGCAGGGTTCAAGGTCTTTTCCGATACCGTTAAAAAAGGCGGCATCGTTAAGGCGATAAATGCCAAAGGCTGCATCGACTTTACACGAAAAGAGATCGACGATTTGACGGACCTTGTCACGGTTTATCGGGCAAAGGGACTGGCATGGATCAAGGTGCGTGAAGATTCATGGCAATCCCCCATTGCAAAATTCTTCACCGACGATGAAAAACAGGCCCTTGCACAGCGTATCGATATGCACCCCGGAGATCTTGTTTTTTTTGTTGCCGACCAGCCAAAGATCACCAACGAGGCGCTGGGGCAGCTTCGAAACTTTCTGGGGAAAAAGCTGGAACTGATCCAGGAGGACAGCTTCAGTTTTGTCTGGATCACCCGGTTTCCATTGCTGGAATTTGATGAAAACGAAGGCCGGAACCAGGCATTGCACCATCCGTTTACGGCCCCCCTTGAAGAAGATTATGGTCTCCTGGAAGGTGACCCGCTTTCCGTCAGATCAAGAGCGTATGATCTGGTATTGAACGGTTCGGAGATCGGCGGCGGGAGCATCCGTATCCATCAGCGGGAAATTCAGGAACGGGTGTTCGCGGCCCTGGGAATGGATCGGGAAACCTATGAGGAAAAATTCGGATTTTTGCTGTCGGCCCTCGAATCAGGGGCACCGCCCCATGGCGGAATTGCCCTGGGGTTCGATCGGCTCGCCATGATTCTCTGCGGACAGCCTTCGATCCGGGATGTCATCGCTTTTCCAAAAACCCAAAAAGCAGCGTGTCTGCTGACCAATGCGCCGTCAGGTGCCGGCAAAGCCCAGCTCGATGAGCTTTCATTGAGGGTCAAGAAGCTGTAATACCGCCATACAAACAAAGTGAAACATCCGGACAAAGCCGGTGCTCTTGCAATTTGAAGATTAAACAAGCCCCAATCTGAATAGATTGGGGCTTGTATATGTTGGATCCTCAAGACGTAATATTGCAAGAACTGACATCCCACGTGGATGCTGGACCTAAATCAGTCGGCCTCATTCTCACCGGCAAAGGGATCGCCGGCCGGGGTGTCGTTCCACACGACGGCCGGTGTTGCACGCTCGTTGACGTACAGGCGGAAAACGTCAGGCCGCGCATAATGACCGACGACATCGAAGTCGTATTTACCCTGGGCGATCTCGTCGAGGTCGATATCGGCGGTAAGGATACACTCTTCATCGTAATGGGGACCCGCCAGAATTTGCCCCAGCGGTCCCACAATGCAGCTGCCGCCGCGGAGCATCGGGGTCTCCGGGTCATCACCCTGGATGGCGGAATAATCCTTTGGATAGGCACCACGGGTGATGTACTGGCAGCAGGAAAGGACAAAACATCGTCCCTCCATTGCGATATGTTGCACGGTGGGAATACACGTGTCGCGGTCGTCGGCGGTTGGGGCGCAGTATATTTGAATGCCTTTGGAGTACATGGCCATGCGAAGCATGGGCATGTAATTTTCCCAACAAATTACGGTCCCGATCTTTCCTAAAGGCGTCTCGAAAACCGGCAAGGTGGAACCGTCTCCAAAGCCCCAGATCAGCCGTTCCATAGCCGTTGGCATGAGCTTGCGACGCTTGCCCATGAGGCGGCCATCAGGGCTGAAGAACAATACGGTGCAATAAAGGGTGCCCATCTCCCGTTCAATGACGCCGATGACCAAATAGACTTTATTTTCCTGCGCCGAGGCGGCAAGGATATCGGTCGCCGGACCGGGCACATCGATGGCGCTTTCCCAGTAGCGGCGAAAATCATTACGCCCTTCGAGCGTGCGCATGCCGACCCGGGCACCGAAGTCGAGCCCTTTGGGATAACCGGAAACCAGGGCTTCTGGAAAAACGACCAGTTTAGCGCCCTTCTTCGCTGCATCGGCGGCAAGACCACATGCCTTCTCAATGCTGCCCGCACTGTCAAAAGGCACGGCTCCGGCCTGGACCACCGCCACTCGAAACTGTGTCATAATGTCTGACTCCTTTGATGAGTAAAGTTAATCTATCGTTCGCCAAGAAACCAATCAAATCATCAAGTATTTTTCCTTGATCTCGGATTGCTGCTCAAGCGCCTCCATCGTGCCTTCATACCGGACCCGCCCCCCTTCAATGACGTAAGCCCGGTCCGAGATTTCGGTGGCGAACTTGATGTTCTGCTCCGCAAACAGAATGGTCAGTCCCATCTTCTTAAGATGTCTGATTTGCTGGGTAACCTCTTGAACGACCACCGGTGCAAGACCTTCGACGGGCTCGTCTAACAGCAGCAACGAGGGGTTTCCCATCAATGTCCGACCGCAGGTCAGCATCTGTTGCTCACCGCCGCTCAGATACCCACCCGGACGTCCATCCAGGGGCTTCAGACTGGGAAATAGCTGGTAAACTCGGTCCACGGTCCACGGGGCAACATCGCGGGTCAAGGGCGCCTTCTCCCCGATCTCCAGGTTCTCGCGAACCGTTAGATCCGGGAAAATCAGCCGCTCATCGGGGACATAACCGATACCCATTCTTGCAATCTCGTATGGCGGTAAGCCGATCAAATTTTTTTCGTTGTATGTGATGGCGCCCTGTCCAGCATGGGCAAGACCCATGATGGTCTTGAGCGTCGTCGTCTTTCCGACACCGTTACGGCCGAGCAGGCAGACACATTCCCCGCGGTTCACTTTAAGTGAAATCCCGAACAAAATGTGGCTGGTGCCGTAAAAAGTGTGTATGTTATCTACAACCAATTCGTCCATCACGCATCCTCGCCCAAATAGATCCGTTGTACCGTCTCGTTCATTCGCACCTGCTCGGGGGTCCCCACAACAATGATTTCACCGTTATGGAGCAAGGCCACCCGGTGGGCATGATTGAACACCACCGCCATGTCGTGCTCTGTAAACAGTACCGTGAGGTTGAATTCTTCGTTGAGACGATCCACCAGAATCATCGTCTCGCGGGTCTCTTCCAGGGACATCCCCGCAGTCGGTTCGTCTAGAAGCAGCAATTTGGGTTTTCCTGCCAAAGCCAAAGCCAATTCAAGTTTTTTCTTGTCGCCTTGGGAAAGTTCTCCTGCCACGATTCGGATTCTTTTGTCAAGACCGCAGAGGTCTACGATGTTCTCGGTTTCCTCGGTTCCGATCTTATCGGCCCGGCCAAAGACGTCGAACGCCTTGCCCATCTGTGTCTGTACAGCCGACCGCACATTTTCGAAAACGGTGAGTTTCGGGAAGATGTTGGTAATCTGGAAGGCCCTCGAGATACCGGCGCGGGCTATTTCGTGGGAAGGGCGGTTGGTAATGTCCATCCCGCCAAACAATATACTTCCGGAATCGACCTTGTGGTACCCTGTCAACAGGTTAAACAGGGTCGTCTTTCCAGCGCCGTTCGGGCCGATAATCGCCAAACTATCCCCTTCAAACAACTCTAAATTAAAATCTTTGACTGCGTGAAGTCCTCCGAAGTGTTTGTTCAGACCGGTCACCTCAAGAATTTTGCGGCTCATTGGACACCCTCCCGACCATCCGCCGAACCTGCCGAAATATCAGCATCGGATTCTCGACGACGGCGATAGGCGGCCATCCTGGCATCGACAACAGAGAGGATGCCACCGGGAACGAACAATACGAGGAAAAGAATAATGACCCCGATGGTGAGTGGCCAATACATCGTAAAGCGTGTCACATAAGAGTTTAGAGCGGTGTATATGACCGAACCCACCATCGGCCCGCCAAAAAAGCTTGCCCCCCCGATGAGTGTCATGAAGACGGGTATACCGGACTGCGTCCAACCCAGAAGCACCGGCGAAACACTCCGCTGAAACGGTCCCCACAAGGCACCGGCAACGCCGGCGAAAGTACCGGCAATCACGAAATTGACCAGCATACACAATCGAACGTTGATGCCGAGGAATGCAGCTCGCTGCTGATTTTCCCGGAGCATCCGCAAGCTGTAGCCAAAGGGGGATTGGGTGATACGCCACAAAACCACCACGGCGATAGCGACAATGGCGAGGGTAAAATAATAGTAATTGACCGTGTCCCTGAAAAAAGGTGGCGGCATCAGCCCTTGGATGCCGTCATCCCCTCCGGTGAAACCATACCAGGAGAAAACCACGTAAAACACAAGTTCCCCAAAGGCAAGGGACAACAGGGCGAAGTAAATGCCGGTCAGCCGCACGCAGAAGAATCCAACAACCAGGGCGCCCATCGCCGACACCGGTACAGCGCTCAAAAGCGACAGAAAAAAATCAAGATAGCCGATTTCTCCGGTCGCCCCTTGGAATGCCCGGAACATCAGCGCCGTCGCATAAGCACCAAGACCGAAAAAAGCTGCATGCCCAAAGGAAATCTGGCCCATATATCCGTAGATCAAATTGAAGCTCATGGCGAACAAGCCAAGAATGAGGATTTCAACAGCAACGATTACGGGAAACTCACCGGGCAGGAGCGGCACCAGAAGAAAACCGATACCAAGGATCAGAGCGATCGTCCCTGTGAGGCCGGCCTGCCGGTAAAGGCCGTTGATCGATCCCTTTTTTTTGCTTTTTCCAGCCGAAGACGTCATTTGCTTTTGCTCCAATCAGTAGCGCATTTCGGTGCCGAACAGACCCCACGGCCGCCAGATGAGAACGGCCACAAGAATCAGAAAGATGATCGCCAGCGCACCCCCCGGCCATATGAAGATGGAGAAGGCATACACAATGCCGACAATGATCGAGGCAACAAATGTACCCAGGATACTTCCGAATCCACCGATGACAACCACTGCAAAACACTGTATGATAAGATCCATATCAAGGCCGAGACCGATGGGCATGATCGGCAGGAAGACACCGGCCGAGAATGCGGCAATGGCGATACCCAGAGCAAATACCCCGGCATAAATCGTGGGGATGCGAATACCGAGGGCGCTCACCATATCGCGGCTATACACCGCGGCTCGAACGATCTTGCCGTAGCGGGTGCGATGCAGGAACCACCATAAACCTCCAGCGACACCAAAGCCGGCGGCGATGATGACGAAAAAGTATGGATTGACGTAGGAATCGAACACCGCAATCGGCTCAATGGGGAGGAAGATTCGACGGTTCTGCACCCCCCAGATCAGCTTGATAAGGTCGCCGAAGATCAGGATCAGCGCAAAGGTGAGCAGCAGTTGTTCGGGCACCTCCCGAGCGTACATCCGCCGGATCAAAACTCTTTCGAGCACCCATCCGAGGACGAACATGATCCCCGTTACGATAACGATGGCCGGCACGATCAGCAGTGCATGGTCACCGAAGGTATTAGAAAACAGCTGGAACAGGGTGTAGGTCAGATACCCCCCCAACAGCCATAGCGTGGCATGGGCAAAATTCAGGATGTTCATCACACCAAAGATCAGCGACAACCCGGACGACACCAGAAACAACATCATTGCCCGGGAGAGTCCGCTAAAAAGCTGGATCAGGATGGAACCAATATCTGTCGGCATAAACGTATCCCAAAATATCTGGCAACTTGGCTGCGCACCTTCCCGGAATGACCGTGCCGGGCCCCTTTAATGCAGTCAAGCGCGTGGTGTTCCGGGGGCATCGCCAACGGCAGCCACCCCCAGAACCTGTGGACTTACGCGTTAAATTCTCTTCTTTTGTAGCTTCCGAACCTCTTCACACGTGGGTACCCACACCTCATGACCTTGAACAGCAACCATGCTCTTAGGATCAAAAATGGGGAAGGGATAATCCGGCGTATCAACGACCTCACCCACATACGATGCCGCGTCGAGTTGGTTATTGCAATCGCGGAAGGTGAGCTTGCCGCGACAGGTGTCGATGGTGGCGCCTGTCAGTGCCTTTCTCACCGCGTCGGAATCGGTCGATCCGGCTTTGGTGACCCCTTGGTCCAACCCGTTGAGCGCATCGAAATACATGCAGGCGAAGTCGTCAGGGTAATCGTCTTTGCCGAATTTGTCCTGATACATTTTGACATATTTCTGCATGATGGGATTGTCCATATGGGCAAAGAAGGGACAACGATTCAGACCGATAATGTGTCGTGGAAGGGTCTTGCGTTGCTGCATGAGCTCGGTTACCGGCAGAAAGACTCCGGGATAGGCAATTCTTTTGAACAGTCCGGAAGCCTTGGCTTGCTGAACGAATGTTTCATTATCCTTGCCTGCGATAGCACCGAACATGAAGTCGGGTTTCAGGGCCATGATTGCAGTGATATAGGACGTGAAATCGGTCTCGCCGAGCTTGGCCCAAAACACCTTGATCAACTTGGTTTCGGGTGATTCCTTGGTTAATTTATCGACAAAGACCTTCTGAGCATCTCGGCCCCACTCGTAATCCAGACCGAGTGTAACATAAGATTTCCAACCCTTGGATTTGATCATGTTGAGGACCGCAACAACAGTGGCCCCTGACTGCATCCGGCTATTGGGTCCGAACTGAAACGAGTAAGGCGTGTAGTTCTCATTGACGATCTTTGAACTGTTGCTGGTGGCCGCCAAATGGAGTACTTTGTGCTCGTGGGTGATTTCCTGGATAGCCATAGCCACCGCACTGCTCCATGTGCCGATAATGGTCTGCACTTTCTCATTCAGAATCAGCGATCGGGCTTCTCGGGCACCCACATCCGGTTTGGTCTGGGTGTCACGGAAATAGAGTTCGATGGGATGCTTACCCAGCAATCCACCGCGCTTATTGATCTCCGCAGCAATGAGGGGCAGCCCCTTGATCGGGCGCTCAGAGTAGTTGGCGCCGGACCCGGTGGTCGGCAAGCAGACACCGATCCTATAGGGCTCGGCCGCCCCAGCGGTGACGAATCGAGGCACCATTGTCATTACGCCTGCAGCAACCGATGTGATGATGAAATCACGACGACTGATTGTCTTGTTCAAAGTCTCGACAATTTGACTCCACTGATAATCATTCTTGTAGCTGGACATGACTTCCCTCCCCTTTTTTTAAGGTTTCAGCTAAATCGAGATAATAAAGTTTTTTTTGAGCCCCCTTGCTTGGTTTTAGGTTTTTGGATGAGTTGCTTTTCGTTATTTAAATCTCCAAAGCTGCCATAAATAGCTTCCGCGCTGTCCGGGTGTGAAACCGCAATACTTTTTTGGCCGCTGTTAAATCTCTTTGTTTTATGGTATCAAAAATGAGCGTATGCTCCGCTTTAAAATCGTCAACGTATGTCGTCAAATAGACAACATTCAAACTAAAGTATATATTTTCATAAAATTGCTTGATCATCGATGTAAAAAAATCATTCTTACCCATCCTTGCGATCTGCATATGAAATTCTGTATCTAACTCCAATCTTTTTCTATCATATATCGGTGCTGAGTAATTTTGGTAACCATCGCACTTTTCCTCTAAAATCTCCAAGTCATTGGCGTTATAATTTTTGATGGCATAATCTATGGATATCTCTTCCAACTTCTCTCTTAGATCATAAATTTGTTCGCCTTCTTCTGCGCTAAATTTTTTTATGAAAAAACCACGATTTTTCTTTGATACGACAACGCCTTCGTGCTCCAGTCTGTTGAGTCCATTGATAATTGGGGTCTTACTCATCCCCAAGGCTTCTTCCAGGTCCCTATAGATAAGCTTTTGTCCAGGAAAAAGTTTATGCCCTGCCACGAGTTCTTTTATTGCGTTATATGCCTTTAAATTTTTCGACATTTCATCCTTTTTTATTCATAAGCTGCCGCTTTAGGATGCCCCTTGGGCAAAACCAAAGCGGATAATTTATTTGATCCAATTTTTCATAAAATATCTGATCCAATTTTTCATAAAATATTTTTCATGTCAAGAATTTT
>JAQYVT010000078.1 GCA_030145345.1 Desulfobacterales bacterium | reverse complement strand
GGCCCAGACCGGTCACCAATACTCTATACTCAAAAGGCATTTTTGTAATGGTGCATAGGTCATATCAAAATATGAGCAATGCGCACCAGGGCGGGCTTTAGCTCACTTTAAACTTTAGTTCACTTCTAACTCTTGCGGCGTTTCTCCAGGCTGAGCCGGAGAACTCTGACCGGGTCCAGAGGACCAGGTTTTTCAAGATTAAATAAACTTATAATTAAGGGGTGTACGGCAAGTTATAATGGCAGGGGGTCCGTGCAGACCACTTTTTGCGGGCTTTGCAAGTCCGCAGGCGGGAAAACTTATTGAGGTATCGGGCCATCTCCCGGCGCCAAGATGCCTTTACCATTTGAGATTATTGCCAATGATAACCGTTTAACGGCAATCAAATTTCCTGAAACAACGAAACAAAAAAAGGGTGCCGCCATTAACCCTGAACCGGGAACCTTTGTACCTGTAAACGCTTGGCGGTTATTTTTCGTCTTTCTTGTGAGACCGTCTTGTCCCGTCCTGGCTCCAAGAGCGAAGTCGGAAGCTTTGAGGGAAGGCCGATTATCAAGGATCAAGATTTGCCCCCCCTCACGCTCCCAAGAGAAAGTACTTGTCCGCACCCAGGCTGTTAGGAGCTTATAAACTGATGTACCCCAGAGTCCCTCCATCGCCATTCAAAGTCTTTTTGATTTCTTTTTATATGGGAAGAGATCATAATACCTCATTACTTAAATGCCGGACCGTATGGCTTCGTTGCGCAATAAATCCGAAAGTTTTTCTTGTATTTCTGGATCAAGTTTCTCGTATTGCACGCCGCAACGCTGGGTTCCGGTCCCTTTGAATGGCCGGCCATTTTTATTGACCTTGATGTCATAAATGGTCTTGCAGGGTATATCCGGAAGATAAAAGGGAAACGTGTCGCCCGTCAAAATTAACCTGATTTCCGGTTTTGGTTCACATCCATCGATCGGGATATATTCAAAAGCAATCCCCCCGTTGCTGATGTCCTTTACCCACCCATTGACGGGTGAATAATTGCTATAGAGGAAAATCGTATGAGGTTTGATCTGGTAGCGGATAAATTCCCTGCGCTCATTATTCATAAATCCACCCTTTAAGGTATCAGCAAAGGGATTTGTCAAATTGAAACCAGCGATCCCATTGACAAATAAATGCGTTGTGGCTCAATTCCTTTTCTGCCCGGATTATTAAAAAATTTGATATTGACTACCGATCCGCGCTTTCCATGTATGCCCTTTTCCGACTTTTTCAGATTGGGTTAAGCTCAATTCGGCGAGTTCTGTTTCTGCGTCTGTACTTAATCGTGACTTTCTTTCCCTCGGCAATTTGTTCGAAAAATTCAAATGCTCCGTTTTCACCGTCAATTGATTTGTCGTTTAATGCCAATATCTTATCATGGCTCCTCAATCCGATTTTTTTGAGGATACTTTTATCCGATACCGAACCGATCTCAAATCCGGTAAGTGTTCCGAACTTAAATGAACTGGTCCCTACATCCTTGATCAAGCGGTCGATATCATCAAAAGCAGCTATGATTTCTTCACTCGGCAATTCAACTGTTTTGAATCTACCCCCGCTTCTATTGTGCCTGGTTGCTTCCGATTGAGTCTGCGATAACGACGCAAGCACGACTTCTCCCCGGTCAGCGCGACCCGATTTGAGAGCCAGGAGTTTATCGCCGTTTTCGTTAGCGATGATCACGTTGTTGCGCAAGATCTTTTTTATGACATAACTGCCTGCCGTGTCGCCTTCGTGGTAAATATTTTGGCCCCTATTATTTTCAATGATGGTGAATCTATCCGCCGAAACATTCGCTGCTACCGTCCCCACGAGCTTCAAGCCTATTTTTTTATCAGCCTCGGCAACATTAGTAAAATTAACTTGTTTCTGCAGCGGAAAAAGCGTCTTTTGTGAAATATTGAACAGGTTTCTTTCCCAGACGGCTTTGTAATCTGAAAGTGCAGAATTAGATGACAACGCCGTGTTTCTTGCCGGGGTATTATCCTTTGCAGTCAATGGTTCCACGGAGACCGGTTCCATGTTAGCGCCAAGGATTTTTTCAACAGTTTGATATCCGATAAACGCTAACAGCAACAACAAAGATACGTTTAAAATTGTTATGAAGCTTTTCGTTTTGTTGTGTCTCATAATTCTATGGCCGCCTGTTCTGATATATGAATGTCCTCCTTCTACAGCAGAAAGAATTACATCCTCATTTTCCAGCATCATCAAGGGAAAATTTTTCAAGCCGAAATCATCAGGAAGTTCTACCTGTTTCGATCTTTTCAGGCTCCTGTTTGATCTCTTTATCCATACTTGATATGCACTTTTTAAAATTCTTTATGGCGCTTCCCATTCCCGAACCGATTTCCGGAAGCTTTCCGGCACCGAAGATAACCAGGCCAATTACCAGGATGATGAGAAGCTCCGTGTGTCCGAGTCCGAACATAATGCCTCCTGTTCGCTTACAGTTTACACCGGCTGTACACGTCCGGCCAGCAGTTATAATTATAACGAATTACTCTTGTGGCAAAGTTAACGAATATGGTTATAATCTGTGCCACCTCATGATCCGTTAGCGTGTAGCTCGATGACCACACGTTTCGAATCATGATGCACACGGAGGTGATCCCGAGCCCGCAAGTTATCAAAGGTCGCCTGTTTCCCGTTTCGAATTATGATCGTGTTATCCTTGACTTTAAATCTCTTATCACGTCCGCTTTCAGGTCGAACCAAAATATCACCATGGCCTTCCTTTATGGCAAGGATACCTTCGAAATAGCTGTCTGATGCAGCCAACTTGAAACCATCATTCGCTATTTCTCCGCTTATTGCCAGCCCCGATATTAAAGCTACGCTGATCATTGTCACTCCAATTACCATTGCAGAAAATATTCTATAGCTCATAAATCACCTCTTTAAGAAGGTCCTAAAATATTATAAACTTCAATTCATCGAAAAGTCGTCCATGGCTTATAGTAACACCTCATGAGTTGAAGTAAAGCTGGTTATTTAATTTTGATTAGCATTATAGTTCAGTTGATATTTTACAAGTACACATTGTTTTACAGAATTGGGGGCCGTCCGAAGACGGCCCCATTCTTCTGGTATTAGCTACGTCTTCTTAGGCGCCTGGACCTACGTGCAGCACGCGCATCATCTCGTGGTCCTCATGGGAGAGGATGTGGCAGTGCCAGACGTAGCGCCCGGGCTTGTCGAAGGTCATCTTGATGCGGGTGACCTGACCCGGCAGTGCCGTGACCATGTCCTTGGGCGCATTCTCGACGTACCCCAATGGCTGAGGAACCGAGGTACCGAGGACGATGTTCTCCAGTCGGAATCCATTGCCTAGCAAACCATTATGCTGAACCACAGGCTGATCTATCACATCTGCGGTGAACTCCTGCCGGCCCACAACATCGAAGTGAACCAGATGCAGGTGCACCGGATGGGCGTCGCCGGTGGCGTTGTATATCTCCCAGATTTCGGTGTCGCCCAATTTCGGGTTCTCGGTGGTTGGCGAATGCCAGGCGATTGAGCCTTCCATCTGGCCGACAAGGCCGGCAGCAGCGTATTCCGGTTTCGCCGGCCAGTTGATCGGATTGTTAAGATAGTCAGTGGCCGGCTCAGCCGTACCCAATAGCGGCTGCAGCCGTCCGAACTCGTCCATGCCCTCGAACAGAGCCACCTTGCGGGTTCGGTCAGCTGCGTTAGGGTTGGGTATATTCGAATTGCTGATGGAATTTTCGAATACGTCTGCTTGAGGAGCCAAACCGGCCGCGGTTGTGGCATCATTGATGCTTAGAACGACATCGAAGGCCATGATGCGATCGGTCTCGCCGAAAACCTGCGGCCCCGGGATATCGCCACCGAACGGCTCGTCACCGCCGATGTTCTTCATGATGACCCGCTTTCCCAGAAGGCTCGCGTCGGAGAAGTCGAACACGATGTCGTAGCGGCTGCCGGGTTCGGACAACAGCAAATCGGTCTGAGTAGCGCTGGAGGCCAGTCCCTGGTCACTGCCAATAACGTAGAACGGGATTGGAGAGCCCGCGTTGGTGAAATCAGTATCACCGGCGTTGACGGCCACGAACTGGATCGCCATGAACCGCGAATCCGTTCCGTTCAACAGATGGAGCCGGTAGTTGCGCGGCTCCACGTTCTCTTTAGGCCAGATCATACCGTTGACCAACATGTGATCGCCGAAGAACTCGGCAAGGGCTGTTGGACCGCCACCAAGCCACGGGGTCGTGTCGTCGGTGAAATTGTTAGGATTGTCCGGGAAGTACACGTTGTTGGGGGGGCCATGCAGTGTCACGCCCTCACCCGTGATGAAATCTGCGTAGGCCGGATCGCCGGGGTACGCGGGATAGAACAGTTCGCCCGTTGCCCGGAACATCCGGTCCTGGATGGCGTAGGCCTTCTCGTATGGCCAAGCCGGCAGCGTAAGCGGATTGCCCGGTTGGCCGGTATCGGATAGATCTCGCACAAAGTAGAATCCGGCCAGACCCGCGTATACGTTCAGACGGGTGATACCCAGGGCGTGGTCGTGGTACCATAGGTTTCCAGCGGGCTGGCTGTTATCGTAGATGTACTTCTTTTCTACCCACTGGGGACCACGCACGCCGTAACCCGGGCTGAAGAAGAACTCGGGATTGCCGTCGTACTGGAAGTCCGTGTGGCCGCCGTGCAGGTGGGCGACGTTCGGCACACCCGCGTTGGCGATGGTGTACTGGGTATATCCGGGCAAGCTGTAGCACCAGTGCAGTGAGGTGTCCACGGGCAACAGGTGTGGCAGGAACGCCCCGGTTACGGGGTCAACCAATTTGTTTGCCCACTTGACCTCGATTGGTTGGCCGCTTTGCACCTCGAAGGTCTTGCCCGGCCAGGTGTACTGGCCTTTCTGGCCGTAGCCCCAAACCGGGGTGAGCGCTTGAGCGCCTCCATTCATGAGACCGGTCCACTGCACCGAAGGCCCAACGGCGACCCTGAATTTTCCCTTATTCCCTTTGTACATGAAACTCGGCGCCATCGCGTCGGGGACGAGGTTCATAAATTTGGGCTGCAGTGCCGGGTCGCTCAGACCAAGCCCGGGTGCTGCAACGGCTGCAAAGGCCTTTGCCGGCAGGAACCTCAACGGCATCATCAACCCCGCACCGCCGATCATTCCGGCCTTCAGGACCTGTCTCCGGGTCATTAGTAATTTCTTCTTCTTTTTCTTCATGTTTCCCCCTTTCATTTCACTTCATTGATGGGTATCCATCAATGAAACTTGGTTTGGATGACGGATACAGCAATGATTTAGCAATTCGTATGCCAGACATGTTTTAACCTGGGGGAATAAACAGAAATGACGTAAATTCAAAGGGATGGATCTTTGATACTCTCAAATAAATGATTTGGTAATGTTTTGATTTTGACCAGAAACTGCGACAAAATTGAACAGCGGGAAAATAAATTTGAACAAAAATCAATTTTATTCTAATGGTTGAAAGAAAGTGAGGAATTTTGGTGCAGTGGGGAATTTTGGTGCAGTCAATTTTTCACATCTGTTTGAGGAAAGAAGTAAAGAAGGTGTGCCTAAAAATTGAAGTGAGCTATCCTATAAGTCCGCCCCTATTCAACCCCATAAGATTGAATTTTTCTGCCAAGGGTTTTCCGGTCAACACCTAAAACCTCAGCAGTTTTGGACTTGTTTTTGTCCATTTGATAATAAACTTTGAGAATATAATTCTTTTCCACCAGCTCCAGCGGAGGAAGGGATTCAGATGTGGAATACTGCCTGGATGTCGACACCTTTTTTGTCCCGAGTATGTTTTTTGGAAGAAAAGCCGTGGAAATATGACGTCCCCGGGTAAGATTGAGGGTCGAATGGATAATCGTTTTCAGCTCCCGGATGTTCCCGGGATAATCGTATGCCATCAGATACGACATGGCCTCATCTTCAATGGTGCAGGTTGTCTCGATCTTTCGGTTGGAAATATCATAAAATTCATCAAAAAATTTATTGATCAGCAGCGGAATATCTTCTTTTCTGTCTTTTAAATCCGGGAGGTGCAGCCATCCACCCTTGAGGCGGTAGTAGAGATCCTTGCGAAATAAATCTTTCTTAACCCGTTTCTCAAGGTCGGCATTGGTGGCCGTAATGATGCGAACATCGACCTTTTGAATCTTGTTTGATCCTATTCTGATGAATTCACCTTCCTGAAGAAAACGCAACAATTTACCCTGAAGCTCAAAGGGCAGCATGCCGACCTCATCCAAAAAGAGGGTGCCTTTGTCGACATATTCCAAGTACCCCTTACGCTCGTAGTCCGCGCCGGTAAAAGCGCCTCTGGTGTGGCCGAAGAACTCGGCATCGAACAGACTGGGTGCAATGGCAGCCATATTGATGGGCACAAAGCGGAATTTTGCCCTGGGACTGGCCGCGTGAATGGCTCGGGACAGAAGTTCCTTGCCGGTACCGCTGCCCCCGGTAATCAATATGGGCATGCTGCTGCCGGCATGAAGCTCTGCTTCTTTCAAGATCCTTTGAACCGTTAAGCTTCCTGTGACAATCGGCTCGAAGATTTTTGGGTTGGTCAGATCCGGCACGGTCGGGCTTTTGCCGATATTCACAATATCCATCAACCGCTTTTTTTCAAATGCGCGATTGATCGATGCCGCCAATTCATCTCTGGCAATCGGTTTCACCAGATAATCGTACGCGCCTTTTTTCAGGCAGTTAACTGCAACGCGAACGTCGTCCACCGCTGTCAGTACAATGCATTCGGTGTGGGGCTGATTGGTTTTAAGGACCTCCATCAGCTCTATGCCGCTCATCCCCGGCATGTTGATATCGATCAGGGCAATGTCAAAGATCTTGCCTTTTTCAATAAAATTCGCCGCTTCCAAGGGGTCTTGATAAATACTTATATTTTTAAAGCCGGAGATGGTCAGCGCTCTTTGAATACCCTCTAAAAAATCCGGATCATCGTCAACGATGATTATACTGTAATCCATTTCAAAAATCCGATTTTGATGAATTCATAAAAAGACAAATTCGTCGAGCGTCCGATGTTTAGTATTTTTTATTTTACATAAGAAATTCAGATAAGTCTACAACCTTCTCGCCGCACGCCTTTCAATATCGGGTAAAATAACCCTGAAGACACTCCCGTTACCGGGTTCGCTCTGCACCTCGATCCGTCCGCCAAGGTCTTTAACGAGATCCTGACAGACATACAGGCCCAAACCGGTTCCCTGACCGGGCGTTTTAGTCGTAAAAAAGGGGTTGAATATTTTTGACATGGTTTCTTGGTCCATGCCGCAGCCATTGTCACTGAGCTCGATAATGAAATGGTCCTTCCAGGTATCTCCCCGTGTCACATCAAGCTTTACCCGCGAATCTTCCTTGTCGACAGCATGCGCCGCGTTGATTAAAAGATTTGTCAGGATCTGTTCGACGGAAACTGGATCGGTGTGGATTTTGGGAAGGTTTTCGGGAATGTTTATTTCAAAGAATTTTACATATTCACCGATCTCCACCCCCGCCAGGGCAATAATCCTCTTGATCAGCTGTTTTAGATCAATCCAGCGGTTTTGTTGCTGCTTCTTATTGCCGTACAATTTTCTCAGATCGGATACGGTGGTATGGATCCTTTTGGAAGCGTGAAGGATGTTTGCTGTAATTTTAAAGGCATCCTTTCTGAATTGAGGATACGGCATTTGAAACAGCTCGAAATCCTGAAGGTCCTTGGCATAATCGTCTACAATAGAAATCATGGCATTGATGTAATCCTTCAAGATAGGTGCATTGAAAATGATGGCGCTGATGGGGTTGGCTATCTCATGGGTAATGCAAGAAATCGTAAGGCCCAGTGATGCAAGCTTTTCGTTATGGATCACTTTACGTTCCATCAACCTGGACTCTGTGATGTCATGAATCCGCATCAGTGCTCCGCCGAAGGTTTGGTCCTTTTCATCAAAATTGTAAATGCTCACCTGCTCCAGTTTGTTAGAGTTCATAACGCCGATGCGTTCGAAAGAACCGCTTTTCCTGCTTGCAACCGCTGCCGGAACCTGACACTCTTCACACGGCGCTGATTTTCCCAAGAGCGCCTCATAACAGCAAATTCCGCTGATATCCTCAAGTTTCTCTATTTGGTAATAACGAATCGCGGCATGGTTGATAATCCTCACCTTAAGACGCTCGTCCATCAGCACAAGGGGGTCCGAGATTCCGTCAAAAACCGATTGGAGCAGCTTTCTGGTTTTCCGAAACTCCTCCTCCTGAATTTTACGATCGGTGATATCAAAAAAGACGCCACTAATATATTCGACCTTTCCCCGATCGTTACAAACGATATGTCCTCTATCCTGTATCCACTTTATTGCACCGGAATTTTCTCTAATACGATATTCCCGTGTGTATACTTTTTCCGTTTTTAAAGCTTCGATAAAACTATCTTTGACGCTTTCTAAATCTTCTTCAACAATGATATCTGACCACTTGGAGCTACCGGAATTAAATTTATCAGGATTATGCCCTGTTAATGATCTGATTTTTTCATCAATAAACTCGACCGACCAATCTTTGTAACCTTTATATACAACTGCTGGAAGTGCTTTTATTAACAACTTGTATTTTTCCTCACTTTCCCGAAGCGATTCCTCTGCCAGCTTGAGGTCAGTGATGTCTTGAAGCGATCCAGACATACGGGTGGCGTTTCCCTTGCTGTCCCAGATCGCTTGCCCGCGTGCATGGAACCACCGGTATTCACCCCATTTGGTTTGAAGACGGTATTCGACGTTGTATGGAACGCGTTCTCGAAGGTGGTGTTCCACAGCTGCCCAGACGGCATCGGCGTCCTCAGGATGCAGACGGCAGCGGAAAGCATCAATCGTTCCAGGGAACTCTTCGGAAGTGTATCCCAGAATTTCTTTGAAACGGTCCGAGTAAAAGACGGTGTTCGACAAAATTTCCCAGTCCCAAATGCCGTCGGTAGAACCTGCGACGGCCAGCACGTAACGTTTTTCACTCTCACGGACCGCTTTCTCCGCCCGCTCCCGTTCTTTAATTTCTACTCTCAGCTGCTCGTTTACTTTTTTAATTTCAGCAGTTCTCCTTTCAACGCGCTCCTCCATCTCATTGTTCATTTTTTCCAATTCAAGTGTTCGTTCTTCCAGTTGTCTAATCATTGGGGTGGTCATCCGGATAAAGAAACCGGCCCCAATAGATACAACCAAGACAGTGAAAAACACGACGATTAAACTGGCTCTCACAAACGGTGCGCGGACGTCAGACATATCAATCTTGGCCACGATACCCAGGTTCAATTCTTTCAACGACTCATATGCTGCCAATACCGTTTGTCCATTATAATCCCGACCAATGACGCTCCCTGATTGGCCGGATAACGCTCGGCGCATAGGTTCCGCCAGATTTGATTCAAAAGAAACCGGCTCCGGCATGCTGTGGTCATCGTGCCGGTGTCTGAACAAAAAAACAATATTTTCCCCTTCTTTTTTGGAGAGCGTAAACTCTGTCTTACCGACACCGGTGTCTTGATCATGTGCATCTATGATCTGCCTCAATGTGGCCGATTTCGCTCCCCCCGGATAATCTTTGCTGTAAATACCGTCAAACCGAGCGATAGATTCGATAAGGCGGGCCTGACTTTGAGCGGTTTCCATCAGTCGTGCCCGTTCCTCCTTTATACCTGTCTTGTATAAAATTGTGATGGTAGTCCCTGCAATAATCAGACAGGTCGTTATCATCGTCGCAATCAATAAAAACACCCTTTTGCGCTCATTCATCGTTTGCTCCCCGCCCGTGTTCAAGAAGGTCTGATGTAACTTTGGGCATTATTGCCCCCTGATGCCTTCAATGGTTTCAGGAAAACAGCTTCTCCCAAACATTCTTTTTTCCAATTCTTCAAAGGCTGGTTTTCTGGCCATTTGTAAATTCTCCACTATTTCAAAAAGTAAAAAAGGCCCATAATATGGTATCGTTTAACACCATATATGAGCCTTTATCCGTTACATTGGGCCGACTACCTGATTTTTGGATATCTCTTAGTTGATCTGCAGTTATTCTATTCGGTCATATATTGGCTGGAATTATATCCTTAATTTATTCACCCATATGCAGCGATGAGAATTTGAGCTCATAGAAAGGGTCGCCGTCGGAATATACAGGGTGGATTTTAATAACACATTGTAACAATAATTGCAATTGTTTGGGGAAGGAGTAGGTTGCAAATTCGATCAATGAATAGGTTGTCGTTTCGAAAAAACGCGGCTTTTCAATACCTTTTGCGATGATCACCAGCCCGTACATCTTGCAAGTATCAACTGATATTGTTTCTTTGATATCGTCAACATTAGGCAAATCAAATTGTTTTTTCAATCCAATTAAATGCTATGTTTGCCACTACCTCCCTTTTAATCAAGGATCAAGGGTGACCCCCCCTCACGCTCCCAAGAAAAAGTACTTGTCCGCACCCAGGCTGTTAGGGACTTATAAACTGATGTGTCCCCCGGAGTCGCTAATTTGGATTTGAATAGGGCGTTCATCATCCGTCCCTAATCGCCCAGGTGGAAAAAAGCTGCCTATGCTGAAATCAGATCGACGACCTGTTGTATGCCTTCCTCCATACTTACTTTGCTCAGGTTTATCACCAGGCTAAATAGCGAAGGGTCTAACCAGTCAACCTTGTAGAAATACTTCATGAATTTCCTTTTCCTTTCATCCCGTTCGCGGATGTAGCCTTCAATATCTTCAACCTGGAATCCCAATGTTTTTTGAGCGTACTCGACTCTGTCTTCCCAGTCAGCCAAAATTTTTATAAAATATGCGCTCTCATAACCCTGAAGGATACAGTGACTCCCACGTCCGGCGATGACAATATTGTCCCTTTTGGCGAGGGAAAGCACAATCTCTTCAAGCAATTTGAAGTAAATCTTGGAATTTATATACCCGGAGCTGTCACCTACAAGCCTTTTAATGAACCGCTCGCTAATCGTATTGGAGAGAATCTGCATAAGTCCTCTGAATCGACCATCTTCATAGGATTCCGCATAATCTTCAGATATATTTGCACACCGGGCCAGTTCCCGAATTATCTCCCTGTCCACGTAATCGTAGTTTAGCCTCCTGGCAAGATTTTTGCCGAACAGCTTTTTCCCTGAAACATATAATCCAGAAACGGTTATAACAGCCATGTTTCACCTCCCGCAAACGTGGTCTCAAACGTTTGGCTAAAGCGCTTCGGCCACAATATCGTTGATTATTAAGAGAAGATCATACATCCGAACTATTCCCAGGAATTTTCTCGTTTCCACAACGGGAAGCACGGCTAAGTTATTATCGATCATGAACTTTATTGCCTCTAAGATATGTGCATCAGCGCCTATAGATTTCACCTCCTTTTGCATAATTCCACTTATTGGCAGAGTGCCCGCAGAGCCATATCCTTTATTGAGAAACTCTTTCCAGGTAAGGCCATGCCCATCAGGGGCAAGTGCCGTGAGGATGTTCCTGCGTCCCACCTTTCCAAGAAGTTCCCCTGACTCATCAATTATATAGAGTTGTTCCTGAGAAGGAGCATCCGGTTTTTTCTTGAAAGTACGTACCGCATCTGCAAGTGAGCTGTCGGGAAAGAGGTGGGGGATATCACGGCTTGCGATCTCTTTCAGGATTATCTCTTCGGGCATTAGTCCTCGGTCACGTTCGAATTCAGCGCTGCGAATTTTGAGGTCTCGCTTTGTCTTATTCTCGTATGCCGCCTCCAATTTATCCATCAGAATTTCAATATCGATTGGCTTCATCAGGTAATCAAAGGCGCCGAGTCGTATGCCTTCGAGCCCGGATTCTATGGTTGCATGGCCCGTAAGCATGATGACTTCGGTATCGGAGAAACGATGTTTTATCTCCTTCAGCGTTTCAATCCCGGTCATCCCCGGCATCTTGACGTCACAAATTACCACGTCAAATGACTCACGTTCCATCTGTTCCAAGGCTTCATGACCGCTTTCGGCGGTTATGACATATTGCTCTCTTCTTCTCAAAAGCTTTACCATTGATTCTAAAAATCTCTTCTCGTCATCCACCAGCAGAACTTTAATTCCTTGAGTCATAGAAATGTCCTCCTTGATGTATCGAATAAGGATTATTTTAATATTAAAGATCGCAATCAAACCGCTAAATTTTTTTGTGCAATAATCCTGCCAAAAGAAATTTCCATGAAATATCACTTTAACTGATTAATAACATGATATTTACGTGTTTTATCGAAAGTGATTGGCGGAATCGTGAAATGAAATTGTGTCAGTTTTTTTTACACTTTGTTAAGGAGAGGTGGGGTGTTGTGTTGAAAGATCGCAACCAAACTGCTAAATTTTTTTGCCATAATCCTGCCCAAAGAAAATTCCATAACATATCACTTTAACTGATTAATATTACAATTTATACCTTTTTTATCGAAAGTGATTGGCGGAATCGTGAAATGAAATTGTGTCAGTTTTTTTTACAGGTTGTTAGGGAGAGCTGGGTTGTGGTGTTGTCGGATCAAAAAAACTTTAATGCCATACCTTTTGGACGTTACGAATATGCTTCAATAGGTGCCAACCCCCGAAAACCACCGCCGAATCCTATCAGTTGCTGAAAATGACCGCTGTCTTGATGCCGTTCAGCTCGAAAACCTCGAGCATTCCTTTCGTTGGTGGGCAAATGCCCCTAAAAGACGTGATCATCAATTGTCACGGAATCGTATCTTGTCGATATTTCTGATTATAAGATATGCAGCGGCCGGACTCAGCCAAGTTTTTAACCGGGATGCGACCCCCTTGTTTTCCAGAAAATGGGGAAGAAACAGGATGAGGCTGGAGCCGAGCTCCAACTCCAGCCCAAAATCGGAACGGTATACGGCTACACTTTCAAGCAGAACATGGTGTGTGTATCTCTGATGCCGCCAATGACTCTTATCTTGTCATATGTCACAGAAAGCATACCGGCGTCATCAGGAGTCTGTACCTCTGCCACGATATCAAAACGCCCGGCAGCCAAATAGACATTTTCCACGCCTTCGATTTTCTTGACTTGCCCCGCGACCTCACGGTCGACACCCGGATTTGACGTAATTAGAACAATTGCCTTTGCCATGATATAACCTCCTTTCAAAGTAAATAACTCATTGTTGCCAGATCGTTAACGGTAACTATGCTGCTGAATCAACTTCAGAAGAAGTTTTCGGTGCTGGTTATGGAAAATCCTATACTCGATCAAGAATCAGATTAGACAATAATTAGATCGTAAGAATCAGCTTTCAATTCAAGCAGATAGATACACCAATGTGCTTGTATGGTCAAGAAAAATAATAGATTAGACATTTTTGGGTATGTTGTTTGGGATGGAAAATTTATAGTTAGTGCCCATCCACAATTGTAAAATGGGCACAGTGCGTTTCCTATTCATAAATGAGCAATTTTTGTTCGGATCAAGGCCGCCCCAGTTAAATATGCTTCGCCCCGATGAAATCGGCGTTGCATTTCATTGGGCAAGCATTTCACGGGGCAGGCACAAGGGTTTGTGGCGAGGCATACTTCCTGTATGCCGCAGCCGGAAACCCGCGGAGAACGCAGATCCGGGCAAAAAGGGCCATTTATGGATGGAAACTAGTTACTTCTAGTATCTAAAGAGGCCTCCATAAAGTTCTCGGCAATCGATCCTTGGGCGATGAGATCCATAATGGACAGCATCAGAAATGGTTGGTGGGGCGCCATTTCACATTTCTTTAGGCAATGGATGTTGAATGGTTTTCACCTTTGACAATGTTTCATTACCATATTATGTATTTGAATTTTTAACATCGCCAAAGGGTGAATTAGATTTCTGACCACAGAAAACAGTTACGGGAAAAACTGGAGGGACTGTCAAGAAAATGGCAATCAAAAGGGTTGCCGTCCAGGTCAGGGCTTGAAAAAGCAGCCAAAGATTTGCGTGAATGGAAAGTGCAAACAGGTGTTTCGGGGCTGTGGGACATACCTCCGTTGATGATTACAGCAACCCTTGACGATGGCCTGGGCCAGGGTCTCGAAGTTATCCGGATGTTTTCTGAAGCAGCTGGTCTTGATATTATTGAACTCGGACTACTTGTAAGGCCTGAAAAAATCATAACCGCATGTAAAAAAAACAAACCTGATTTATTGGGATTAACCGTACTCCAGTTTGATTCAGAGGAAAACATTTTAACCATAAGCAGAAACCTCCCGTCAAAAACAAAAATAATTGCAGGAGGACCGGTTTTTACGGCAGATCGTGGATTTGCCCGTCGGACAGGTATCCATTTCGCAGCAAAGAATGTCGCCTATTTTATCCGGTTTCTGCTTCAGTTTGAAAGCGGAGCAACTTATATTGAAAAGACGCCCTAACTGTTCATCGATCATGACGCCTTTATTCCAAGGCAAATAAACAATAAAACAGCTCTTTTTAGAGCCCCTTTTCTTTTTTTAACAACCAGTTAGGGCGGCCCGACGCCCATTCACATCAACTCGATCCGCCCGAAAAAGACGGGCCGATGGTAGGATCAAGTATACCCCCCGCCCCGGTATAATCTCCTCGCATTCTCATGGTGGTGGAAGACATTAGTTTCGCCACATCCTTACACTGGCATTCGGGGCATTGGGGGGGCGGGTCACTGGAAAACAGCAGGAGTACTTCAAAGCAGTGAGAACAGTCTTTACACTCATATTCGTAAATTGGCATTAGCTCCTCCGCAAAAAAGTTAACAGGTGATGAATCAATTATATATTTTGGGGCTGCCTGCAATTCCTACAACCTAAGTTGAGCGATTTTCAAGTTGGCCGCAGATACAAGGAAGATGTTGTTTCGCTAGAGTTGTCTATGCGAAACGGCATCTGACGAAGTAGATGCGGTGAAATTGAAAATCCCGTTGGGTTTCAAATTATTGAAATTCAAAATGTCAAAATACCTTAAAAATAGTGTTGAATTAACCATTTTAAAAATTTGAAACGCTCAGCTCAGGTACGAGCAACCTTTATTACACTATCACCTAAATTTAATCAATCTATATATTTGTGGATGCCCCCCAATTCCTGTGTAACCCCTATTGACGCAAAAAGAGAAACGCGTAAATTCAACCCCGTTCCCCTTTTACATGAAATTACAGAAACCGTTGACCCACGGATGATGTTCTAAAAGATTGGACCGACAAATTGAAAATTTTATGCTCTAATCAAGCCCTGACCCAACCACCACAGCACAAAACCCATGAAATCATAACCGTCCCGTTTAGTTCCCCATGTTGATTTTGCCGAGATTCCCCCCGGATCAAGAGCTGCAAGACAGCATCGAACAGCCGGCCCGGTGACGGGCCCATTCCGGTCGTTTTTTCGCAAAGTCTTCCTTGTCGGGTTGTTCATCGTAAGGATATCGCATGACCTCCAGCAATTCGTTCACCCGTGAAAAATCACCCTGTTCAGCCTTGTCGATGGCCAGTTGGGCCAGGTAGTTTCGCAGCACGTATTTGGGGTTGACGGCGTTCATGCGCCGGCGTCGCGTCTCATGGGA
>JAQYVT010000182.1 GCA_030145345.1 Desulfobacterales bacterium | reverse complement strand
CATGCAGGTCAATGGGAAAGTGACCCCTCTCATGCTGGCAGACAGCATTCAGAAGACCATCGCCGTGGAGAGTGTGATGTTTATGGTGATATCCATTCTGATTGCCATGCTGGTCCTGCATCATCTCAGGAAACCCGTTGCGGAAATCATCCGCACCATGAGCCGGGTAAGAAAAGGGGATCTCAATGCAAAGGCCGTCGTTTACACCAATGATGAGATCGGCTTTGCAGGAGAGGCCCTTAATGCCATGACAGCAGGGTTAAGGGAGCGGGAACTGATTAAGAACACCTTCGGCCGGTATGTTGACTCCAAGATTAGAGATGAAATCCTAAGCGGCAATATCCCCCTTGATGGCGAGCTTAAAGAGGCAACCATCCTTTTCGCGGATCTTCGCGACTTCACCCCCCTGGTGGAAAAGACGCCGCCGAAAGAACTGATCCACCTGCTCAACGACTATTTAAATGCAATGGCGGAAACCATCAAGGAGCATGGGGGACTGATCCTTCAGTTCATAGGCGATGAGATAGAAGCGGTCTTTGGAGCCCCCATATACGACCCAAATCATGTACATTCCGCGGTACAGGCCGCCCGTTCCATGCGAAAGCGCCTGGAAGAGATTAACAGGAATCATGCCCTCCAAGGATATGCAACCCTGAACCACGGGATCGGTATTCATACCGGAACGGTCCTGGCTGCAAATATCGGCAGCTCGGATCGCACAGCCTATTCCCTGATCGGAGACACGGTGAATCTGGCCTCTCGAATCCAGGACCTGAACAAAGAATTCGGCACGGATATTCTTGTCAGTTCAAAGGTCGCGGAGGAACTTGAAAAGGCGTTCGTCTTTAAAGCCATGCCCGCCATAAAAGTAAAGGGGAAATCAGGGTCTGTTCAGACTTTTTCCCTTGAACCCAAAAAAATCTTAGCGGGCTGGGGTCTGGCCAAGGCAACTGATTGAGTAATCCCGTCGGTTTCTCAGGTGCAGGCCATATCGTGATTGTGAGATTCACGGGATATCCGTCAAATACAGGGAGGACGAAAACCTTTGATTACCAATGTACATCAAGCAACCAAAAGGTAAACATGAGAGCCACAAAGAAAAACTATCACGGCAGCAGGATCAGACCGGAGTTTATCTTCAAGCCTGGGAAAAAAAGGCCTCGACCCGACATGCTCGAACGAGTAAATGCGTTGCCTATCTTGAGAGCTATCGAGAACTGATGGCAGACCACTGCGAGCTGTAGTCCTCCTGATGTTCGAGAACCATCCGAACCGTACGTCCCGTCACCTCTTTTGAATATCTCTTTCCATGTTCCATGACCTCATTCTACCAAGCTCTGAGGTCTCCGGTAAACGCGGGGCGGTTCAGTCGAGACTGAGCTTTTATACCATTACTACTCACCATGAAAAAAAATCTCGTTTACAAGCTAAAAAAAGGAACCAGATCACGGGGATCGAAAAATTCGATCCCTGAATCCGAAAACACTTTTTCAACAACCTTCTGTGGATGCGGATTAAGCGCACCGTATTTTTTCAAGCGTTCAGTCTTGTCATCAACGGGCTTTTTGGGTCGTGCCATCAGCTCGTCTCCTTTGGTTAATTATGCCGCAAGATTATATATGATAAAATTTTTATGCCGCTTTATTACAAGATGTCAATAAAAATAGAACATATATGTTACAAAAACAATGGTATATAACACTTTTCCTATCAGGTTATGGCTCAAAGCAACTACTTTGCGGCAAATATACTTTATCACTTGCGGCGTAATCTCCTTTACGCAATTGTCTCTGCCCCATGCTTGTTCATTCGCGCCTTGCATTATTGATTTCCTCAACAAGACGGACCAAACCAAGAAGGTCTTCGACCCGGAAAAGTGAGCGTCCGGCAGAAAGGACTACAAATGGGTCCTTCGGACCGATGTCCGTCCACTGGATCGGTACGGAAGATCTGCGCCCTTTCGTGTTGAAAAAGAAAATGCGACACCCATTTGCGATTCGTCTTACGCTATCGATTTCAAACTCGATATTTCTATAGGGATGGAATGGATGGATGATCCGGAAGGTTTTGTTGTCAAAATTTTGATGAGACGTAGTTGAACGATTTTGTTGTCGATAATGATTTGTGGCCCATCAGTACCTGAATTTTTCTGATGTCGTATCCCGCTTCAAGGAGATGGGTGGCAAAACTGTGTCTTAAGGTATGAAGACCCGGGCCTTTATTAACGCCAGCTTTCTTTCGGGCGTCTTCATAGACACTTCGAAGGCTTTCATAACATAAAGGTGCCTTTTTCTTATAAGATGATGGGAATAGATACGTTTCCGGCTGAAACTTTTTGTAGTAAAGTCGCAGTTCGTTCAGGAGTTTCTCGAAAAGCAGGGTATAACCATCTTTACCGCCCTTACCGTTTTCAACCTTTATCAGCATCCGTTTGCTGTCGATATGCTCGGGTTTAAGCGCAATGACTTCGCTTGCCCGAAGGCCGGCTGAATAAGTTGTCATTAACATAAGCCGGTGTTTCAAATTTTTTGGTGCGTTAATGATCCCCCAGACTTCTTCCTGGGTCAAAATAACCGGTAGTTTCCGGGTTTTTCTCTGCGCGTAATTGGGGGGCGTTTTCCGCTTTGTCAAGAACATGCCGGTAAAAGAATTTCAAGCCGCTGACCACTGTCCCCACGCCATTGGAGGCTTGTTTCTTGACGTTTTTCAGATAAAGGAGATAATCCTCCACCATGCTTTTTGAAATTTTATC
>JAQYVT010000077.1 GCA_030145345.1 Desulfobacterales bacterium | reverse complement strand
TAACATCCAACTATCAAGTGCCTGATTTTTCTGTGATAATAATACCGTATCACCAAGACATGGTTGCGGCGATTCCTGCTATATCTGACAGATTTGTGAGGTCTAAAAATTGCTGTATCATCGTTTTTTCAAAAGAGGTAGATCGCTTACGTCTCATCCGACCCCCTTAATTTGATATCAGTTCTTAACATAATTCTAACTTAAAAAATTGATATTGCGCCAAGTGTTCATCAGATGATACGATTTTATGGGGGTTGATTAAAATGATTTACTATTAAAATTCAAAAAATAGCCAAATAATTTTTGAGAACCAATCGACTGCTTAATTAAACATCCGAATAGGGAGGTGGTTCCATGGGAAAAAATTCGATTTTTAACCTTGGAAGGATGAGGCTTTCGGGGAATCAGGCCATTGCTCGGGGAGCTCTAGAAGCCGGTGTTCGAGTGACCAGCGCTTATCCAGGAGCTCCCATCTCAGATCTTCAGGGGAGCTTCGAGCAGTTGGCGGGGAACATCCCCAAGATAAATGCTTTTACCAACAAAGTGGGTGAAGCGCTGGACAGGGTCGGATACCAACTTGCTGCTCATTGGGGGACCACTACCAATGAAGACAACGCCATGGCGCTGGCGCTGGGTGCCGTTATCTGCAAGGCTGACTATAAAAAGCGGGAGTTTCTCACCGAAGAAGAGTGGGATCTGGTTTATGGGGATACAGTTTTCGCCCAGGACGAAAAAAAGCGAATCCCCGTAGGCTCCCGGGTGATGTGCTCCTTCAAACATTTGGGCGGTAATACCGCGGCCGACGCGCTCCGTGTGGCTGTTAATGTTGTTCCTTACACCGGTGGATTGGGTCTTGCTTCAGGTGACGACCGTCAAGGGACTTCATCCCAAACCATGCAGGACAATAAAGTGCTTTACGGGTTCCATATCCGGATTCCCACCCTGGAACTTCATTCCCCGCGCACCGCTCACACTACCGTTAAGAATTGTTATCGCCTTTTCGAGGAACTCGGCGTCCCGTTTGCGGTAGTAATGAACTATGACCTCTCCTACAGGGAGGTCTCGGTAGACCCGGTAATGGAGCTGGACATGACAGCCAACCAGCGACGCAAGGGTTTCACCCGGGACCCCAAGCATCTTGTCACCATAGGGCCCCATATACGGACCCGGGAACAAAGGTATCATTCAAAACTGATCCCTTTGTTCAAAACAAAGATCAAGGAAAATTTTGAGTTTCTGGGGAATAGAGTGTCTATATTCGGCAATAATCCCCAGAGCATGTTGGTCGTAAACGGTCCTTTCCGGGAAGATTTTGAAATGGTTCACAATGATTCGATTTTAAGAGAACGTCTTTACAGTAAGTACCGAGATGTTCTGGTTGTGGAAACCGACATTGTTTTCCCCCAACCTGATTCCCTTTTCGAGGAGCTTGTTTCAAAACATGGCATCGAAAAAATATATGTGTTTGAGGAAGGCTACGGACGGGTAATTTACCTTCAGCTTTTAGATTTGGTAAACCGGGACCAACTCGATGTAAAGGTGGTTGATCGCTCTATACCTTACGAACCCAGGATATACGAACGGTTTTCCTATATTGATCATATTATGAATATTTAAAGGGAGGTGCGGACCATGACTTTAACGCAGAGCCCCGCTTCAAAACATAAAGTAAAAGATGAGATCACCTATCTTCGGCCGGTGTCCAACTGCGCGGGCTGTGGAGACACCAAGGTTTCCTGGTCTGTGCACGAAGGGATGAGACGATTTAACCGAAAGCTGGGCCTTAAAGGTAAAGACAGGTATGAGCTGATCTACGCTGCCGACAGGGGATGTGGCAACCTCCAAGGCTACCATGCTTACGGCATCGTGGATGCCATCTTTTGCATGGGAAGCGGCGCTATTGTCGGTGATGGGATGAAAGAATCCTGTTCCGAGAAACAAATCGTGGTCACCGCATCGGGAGACGGCGCATATAATTTTAATATTAGCGGCATCAAATTTGCCGCCAAAAACAAACGGTTTGGCGCCATCAACGTGATCTACAACAACTACAACATCCGGATGACCGGAGGCCAGATACCCCTCGAGACAGATTTCGACAAAGAAGGTCCGGCTTTAGGCTTCGACATCATTCATGTAAACCCCTTCAGAGTGGACGACAATGCAGAGCTTTTCAAGGATCTATATGGCCGGTATCTTAAAAAGGAAAAAGTGATGGTCATTGCAGACGGAGTCTGCGTCCTGGATATGGGAAAGGATGCCAGAAACCAAGGAGTAAAAATGGGCCAAATGGTAAGGTCCGAGGAGTGCCTGGATCTCAAATTTGCAAAAGAACGCGAGCGCGTGGCGATGGAGGAACCGGAAAAACTCAAAGACCTTCCCAGGTTCAAGTGCCGGTTATGCGGTATTGGACTTAGATGCCACGCCTTGCTCAGCAACGATCCCAGGCAGTGCCAGGCTTGCGGTTCGTGTTTGCAGTTTCCCTGTCCCGTAAATGCTCTGAGCTTTGAGGGGATTAGCTTTTTGACTTCCGTCAGTATGCCAGAACTTATCGATAAATAGGAGGAATTCATGGCGACAGAAAGACAGCTTACCATCTCCAACCCATCCATTGGCGGTTCCGGCTACCTTACCCTATCGAACATAGAAGCTGATGCGGCCATTGCCGCAGGGTTTCATGCTGCCATCCACCAGTGTCGAGGTCTGGCCCAAGCTGGGGGTCCGCTTTGTGTGGATGTAATGATTCGTGAACATGAAGTGAGAGGGGCAGTTTCCTATAATGTGGACTACATCAACGGCTACGACCTTTCCGAAGCCTGGCGGGGTGTCTTTACCGCGGGAGACTTTGCCGTCGCCTTTCCCAGAGGGCTTACCGTGGTTGCCGATTTTTATGTGGATGAACCGATTCTGGTCACGGCGAGTCGAAAAGGGCCGAGATATCTTACCAGGGATGAGTATCTTAAAAGATATGAAGAAGTTATCAACAAGGGCCATGACTTGAGGTTGGTGTTCTATGACTTTAGTAAATACAAGCTGAGAAACATCATGAAGGGGCCCTTTTCCTTGGGTGTCATTGCAGCGGATCTTGATCTGCGGCAGGACGCGCGTTTTACTATACTACCCAAGGAGGCCGTCATTGAAGGGATACTCAATAATGTGCCCCAAAAGGCAGACCCGGTTACCAATGAGAAAATACGAAAACTAAATCAGGACGTCTTCGAAACCGGATACGCGGCCAGGAAACATTTCGCCGGATCTCAGGATGATAAAATTATCCTCATATAAAATAGAAAAACTACATGATAGAAAAGAAAGTCATTTGGGGCCGTTTCTAGCAGGAGTTGGATTTATTGTTTTCATTACGACAGTTATGCGTTCATTCCTAAAGCTTTGAGCCTGCTCTTTTGAAGATAATTTGATAATTAATTCAATTTATACAGTTCATATTAAAAATGGCCCAAGTTTTCTTCACTGAGAAATTCCAACGTATGCAGCATTTGTTTGAATCTGCGATATCTGCAATATATCTATCCTCTGTAAGCTCCTAAATTGACTGAGATATGTTATGTCTATCGTAGCTGCGGGGGCGCTTATATTTAGATCTGCCTTAAGACTGGAACACTCAATTTTGTGGTTAGGCCTTTGGGTCGAAAATTGTAGATGCCTGCCTTCCGATTCTTCCAAATCAAATTCAGGTCAGGGAAGATAAAAATTCCGAACACGATGAAAACGGGACAAAATTAGCGCAAAGGCTTTGAAATAATTATACCAGATGTACCTGGCGGACAGAGATGATATTCGGCAGTGCTTCTAACTCTTGGATAACCTTTTCATCCGCCGGGGTGTCGATGTTTACCAGGCATATGGCCTGGTCTTCCCGTCTTCCCAGTTGAAACCGGCCAATGTTAATACTATGGCGGCCAAGGGTGGTGCCCACATTTCCGATGACGCCGGGTTTGTCGAAATTCTGAATGATCATCATCCATCCTTCGGGGATTGCATCCAGATAAATCTCTCCGATTTTTACGAGTCTCGGATATTTTCTTTCATAGATCGTTCCCCAGATTTCATCGATACCTTCTTCATGATCTTCAAGCCTTACTCGGATCAAACTGGTAAAATCATATTTTGCCGGGCTGATGGTCTCATGGACATGAATCCCCTTGTCTTGTGCAAGGGCCGGTGCGTTGACATAGTTCACCGGCGTGTCGCTGAAAGATCCGAGAAGTCCTTTCAACACAGCATGGGTCAGGGGCCTTGTATCGAGTTCCGATACATGACCGCTGTAGCTGATGGTGATGTCGTGGATTTTTCGGACCAGCTGCCCCATGAGCGATCCCATTTTTTCAGCAAGATCCAGATACGGACGAAGCTGGTTCATCACTTCCATGGGGAGTGACGGAAAATTGACCGCATTGGTGATAGTGCCGTCCAAAAGGTAGGCGGCCATTTGTTTTGCAATCATCTCTGCGACTTTTACCTGGGCCTCCCCGGTACTGGCGCCCAAATGGGGGGTAAAGATTACATTCGGGTGCTGGAGTATGGGAAGATTCGGGTCCGGCGGCTCCTGGGGAAGAACATCGAGTGCCGCACCCGCCACATGCCCGCTCAAGATGGCCTGGTAAAGATCGTCGATGTTAACAATTTCCCCCCGGGAACAGTTGATTATTCTAATGCCCGGTTTCATCATATTGATGGTCGTCTCGTTGATCATTCCCACCGTTTCCTTTAGGCGGGGCACATGGAGGGTAATAAAATCCGAACGCTGAAAAAGTTCTTCCAGCGGAACAAGTTCAACCTCAAGACTCTTGGACGCTTCACTGCTGACATATGGATCGGAAGCGATTACGACCATTTTAAGGCCCTTTGCACGATCCGCCACCACCCGGCCGATATGGCCGAGACCGATGATGCCCAGTGTTTTTCCGGTTATTTCAACACCTGAAAGTCTCTTTTTTTCCCATTTCCCCTCGCGAAGGGACGCCGTTCCCTGGGGAATGTTCCTGGCAAGGGCGAGCATGAGCGATACGGTATGCTCTGCGGTGGTAATCGTATTCCCGCCGGGAGCGTTCATCACCACCACACCTTGTTTTGTGGCCGCCTGCACATCGATGTTGTCGACGCCGATACCTGCACGGCCGATGACCTTTAGATTTTTGGCGTTTTCTAACACCTCTTGGGTAACTTTCGTTCCGCTTCGGACGGCAAGTCCATGGAATTCGCCGATGATTTGAGATAAGGCTTCGGGTTCGGACGTCGCCGCATTATTGTCGACGACAACCTCTATCTCTCCGCTGGCTTCGAGTATATCCTTGGAAACAGTGGACATGTTGTCCCTGACCATTACTCTAAACATACCCCACTCCTATTTGATATTTTTCCAGAAAGGAGACAACTCCCGAAGCCGTTCAATGATCGGCGGAAGCTTTTCGATGATAAAATCGATTTCTTGTTCAGTATTGTATTTGCTCAGGCTAAAACGGATCGAACCGTGGGCTGCGGTAAAGGGCACACCCATGGCGCGCAAGACATGCGAAGGTTCCAGAGAACCGGATGTGCAGGCCGATCCGGATGATGCACAGATTCCAAATTCGTCCATCATTAAAAGGATGGATTCACCTTCAACATATTCAAAGGCGATACTCGTGGTATTGGGCAGGCGATTGTTCCTGTCACCGTTGATGATGGTATTCGGAACGCGCTTTAAGATTTCGCTTTCAAGTTTATCTCTGAGCTGTTTAACCGGGTTGTTATTATCCGACAGATGGGCGGCGGCGAGTTCAGCCGCTTTTCCCAACCCGATAAGGGAGGCGACATTTTCGGTCCCGCCTCTCCGGCCTTTTTCCTGATGGCCGCCAATCATAAAAGGTGTATACTTGGTTCCCCTGCGAACATAAAGGGCGCCAACGCCTTTTGGCCCGTGAAGCTTGTGCCCTGAGATGGACAGCATGTCGACGTCCATGGTTTTGAGATCTATTGGAATTTTTCCCACAGCCTGTACAGCATCTGTGTGGAATACAATTCCTTTCTCCCTTACAACCTTTGAAATTTCTTCGATGGGAAAGATAACCCCGGATTCATTGTTGGCCCACATGATGCTGACCAGAGCGGTATCATCGCTAAGGTTCTTATACAGATAATCCAAGTCAAGACGCCCTTTGCGGTCGACGGGTACAAATGTGACCCGATAGCCGTTCTTGGACAGATATTCATAATGATTTTTGACTGCAGGATGCTCCACCCTGGAGGTTAAGATATGCTTTTTGTCAGAATTCGACAAAATCGCAGCCCGTATGGCGGTGCTGTCACTTTCCGTTCCGCAACTGGTAAATATGATCTCTTCCGCAGAAGCGCCCAGAAGTGAAGCAATTCGTGCCCGTGCTTCAGCTATCTTGTGTTCCACCGTTCCGCCAAAAGAATGCATACTCGACGGATTGCCGTAGAATTCATTAAAATATGGAAGCATTTCTTCCAGGACTTCCGGGGAAACCTGCGTCGTGGCATTGTTGTCTACATAAATTACATTCACGATTGCACCTCCTCCACCAGAAGTTCAGGCGTAACCAACTCCCTGAGCTTTGATTCAACATAATGCTTGAGGGTAATTTGGGATGCGCTGCAGGTGGCACAGGTTCCCTGAAGTTTCACAAGAACATTGTTTCCATCCACGTCCACAAGTTCAATATCGCCGCCGTCTTTTTTCAGCGCCGGTTTGATTTCACGCGCCAGAGTTTCTTCAATCAGTTTGATTTTTTGGATATTGGTCAAGCGTATGACTTTTTTCTTCGCCGGTCGTTCCTTGCCGAGGGACGTGTCGATAATTTCTTGAATTTTCTCATGACAGCTTTCGCATCCACCGCCGGCCTTGACATAATGGGTTACATCCTCGATGGTTTTGAGGGTGTTTTCTCTAACCGCACGTTCAATTTCAAGGTCGGTGATACCGAAACATTCACAAACAATTTCACCTTCTACCTTTTTTTCAGCTTCTCCACGATAATTTGCAACGGCCTTTTCAAGGGCGTCACGTCCCATGACCGAGCAGTGCATTTTTTCTTTGGGAAGGCCCCCGAGAAAATCCGCAATATTTTCATTGGTAATTTTTTTCGCTTCCGCCAGCGTAAGGCCCTTGATCATTTCTGTCAGGGCGGATGAGGATGCAATGGCACTTGCACATCCAAAGGTCTGGAACTTTGCATCCTTAATCCGTTCATTTTCATCCAATTTAAAATAGAGGGTCAGGGCATCTCCGCATGCCAGAGACCCGACTTCTCCGATTCCGTCGGCATTCTCAATCACACCGACGTTACGGGGATTGAGGAAGTGATCTTTTACCGTTTTTGTATATTCCCACATGATATCCTCCCGTATCTCATTTTGTATTTCTGATGAATCACTAAATGTTAATCATTTTATTAGAAAAGAAAAGCTTTTCATTAAAAATTGTGCCCGAGTCCAACCCGGACCCCCCGAAGGCTTATGGGGCTGTTTCTCCCAGTTTGTTTACGATCGATAAGGGTACAACGTTTACCGTCATGGTTTCTGGTTTCTTCCGGAAGCGCTCTGAAGGGCATTCAAAGCGAAGTAAACATAGTGAAGGCCCGAGGTAATGGTGAGACCGGCCGTCGTCCAGAACATCGACGATTTGACAATATAAATTTCCGGAAATTTCGGATCAAGAAGTGTTAAAAAAATGGTCAGAGACTGAAAAACCGTCGTCCATTTACTGACAAGGCTCGGTTTGATTTCAAATGGTATGCCCATTAATGTAAAAACAGCGATGCCTGTTACGATCAGGATGTCACGGCTCAGTACAATGATCGTCAGCCAAGGTGGAATGACCTTAAGCGCGGCCAAGGTTGCAAAAGCAGAGGCCAACAAAAGCTTATCTGCGATGGGGTCAAGATAGGCGCCCAATGCGCTGTATTGATTGAAGTACCTTGCCAGCAGACCATCCAGCCCGTCACTGACGGCGGCGATGGTAAAAACCAGAAGTGCAAAGTGGAACATCCCTTTTACGAGGTAAATTACAAAAAGGGGCGTAAGTAATATCCTGCTGACAGTGAGTATGTTTGGAATGTTGATATTCAATAATTTGTCACCCATCAAAAATGAATAAAATCAATTTTAGCATTCTGTTATTACACCCTTTTCGAAGCCCTTTTCGATTTTTTTTCGGGCTAACCCGGGACAAGTTGAATTTTCAAGTGATTGTGTGAAACCTCATAAATGTTAATACCGATGGATTCAAAGGTTTTGAGCATCAAGGCATCCGCAAGTGTTTTGGCATCTCCTTGAAATTCGAGGGTAATGGTGACTTCGTCTGCTTTCATTTCCTTGGTCTGAAGATTCTTTACACCCGACATTTGCGTGATAATACGACGAAACTTTTCAAAATTTACGAGATTGTCCGTGCCTTCGACAATGACTTCCACAAGGTTGTATTGCTGTTCGTCTTTTTGCCAGGCATAGACGATTTGAGAGGCAAGCGCTTCACCTGCGAGTGATCCGGCGTCGGAGAGTGTATCCCGGACGCCCGCTGTGTCATCGGTATTTGCGGTTACAGCGCTCTGCATTGTGGTGGCGATTTCTTCCCCTGTATCTGTCCGAATTGCACGTGCGGATACGACACCTTTAAATGATCTGATGTTTTGTCCCATGATATTCGGCGTCTTTTCAGCAACCGACGTGCCGATGATGACCACATCTGCCCGTACTTTGAGGCCAAGGCTAACCGCCTGATGGTCGTTCAGATCCGGTGTGTCATAGGTAGGATCATTGAAGGTATTTTTAGGAATCCGTCGATGGTCGATGATTGGAAATCCTTTGTTTTTCATGGTTTTTAAAAGCCTGCTTACGGATATTGCTTTTTTTAAATTCGCTTTTTGTCCCCACCAGTATGTGGGTGAACGGTCTTTAAGGGTCTGTTCTGAGATTAAAACCAGAATTTTCGGTAAGAATTTTTCGCTCAATAAGATCCCGGCATCCGACAAAAATATTTTCAATCTGCTCGTAAAAACCTTTGCTTCCACCACAACTCGGTAAGTATTTTTAAGGGGTAGCTCCGCCAGCACTCTGTAACCCTGAACGAATTTGCCGGTTTGGCCATTGAGGAGATCGTTAAATGTTTGAAAATTTCGGGCCAGAGATTCCGGCGGCAAAAGTTTCACCGCTGCATCCTCCACGGCGGAGACCAGACCGTTTGCAATTGCTTGTTCCCTCGCTTTGGCGGAATTTCCACCATGGATGTTACCGGTTCCGATCACCACAATCGTTTTTGTAGAAATCTGGTTTTGTGCCTGAACATTTTTAGACGGGATACAGGCAACCGAAAGGAAAAACATTAAAAAAAGGATTCTGATAATGGTGTTAAAAGATACAGACATACCTTTTTGACCTCCGCACCTGGTGAAATGATTTATAAATGAATTTAAGTAACTACTCAGGTATTTAGGTTGAAGACTGAAGGCTGAAGTATATCAATCATCTCGCAACGCTCGAATTAAACCATTCAAGACCTTCTCTGTTTCGACAATCTTTGCTTCAAGCAGAGATGAATCTTGGTTGCGCAAGAACCCCAAACGCTTCGACAAACTTAGCTGATTAACAGGTCATTAGGCTGAAGACCGAAGGCTGAAGTGATCTAACAGTCTTCAGTCTTCAGCCTACTCACCTACAAAATAATCTATCTGACTGTTACGTGCGCAACCTTCAACGATGTTAGAAGGAACCGAAACCGCTGCTCGCCGCATTTGAGAAGTTAGACCATACAACTCCTCTCTCGGAAACCCTGCGGTCACCCGATAAACCAATACTGCTACCTCGTCAGCCAGCTCAAATGCCCTAAGTTTTGTGTGATCGCGCATGATTTGTCCCTAAAAGCCTTCAACCTTCAGTCTATCCACCTGAGTAGTTACGAATTTAATGACAATAGCACAATTATACGTTACGGGCCAAAGTATAATCCGCTATCGTCAAAAGGATCTCTTTGGTTGTCGAGTTTTTAAAGGTCTCCAAAGCATTCTTTGCATTTTTTACATATTTTTGTGCAACCTTTTGAGTATATGTTTGACCGCCGTATTTTTTCATGATTGCGATCAATGTTTCGAAATCTTCCATGGAAAAGTCTTTATTTTTTATTATTTTTTCCATCTGAATTCGGTCTTTTGAATCCGCCGACTTGAGGGAATATATCACCGGAAGGGTCAGTTTCCCTTCTTTAAGATCTGCCCCCACCTTTTTTCCAAGTGCAGAGGTGTCTTGTGAATAATCGAGAAGGTCATCGACCATCTGGAAAGCGATTCCGATGTTGAACCCATACCCTGCCAGAGCGTCCTCCTTTTCTTTGGATACCCCTGCAATGAGGGCACCGACACGGCAGGTTCCCTGGAAAAGAACAGCGGTCTTGCGTCGTATGATCTCCATGTACTCCGTTTCAGTAAGATCGATGGACCCCTTCTTTATCAGTTGATGAATTTCACCCTGGGACATGTTTTCTGTAATTTCTGCGACAACTTTGATAACATCCGGCCGTTTTGTTTCAGCTGCAATGGAAAGTGATCGCGCCAGCAGAAAATCTCCAACCAAAACTGCAATGGCATTTCCCCATATTGAATGGGCGACGGGTTTGCCCCTTCGCAATGTTGCTTCGTCCACAAGATCGTCATGCAAAAGCGTGGCGGCATGCAGATATTCAAAAATGGTCGAAAACGTCTTTTCATAATTTCCATCGTAACCGCATAGCCTGGCAGACAGTACCATGAGCAACGGCCGTAAGCGCTTACCGCCGCTGAATAGTATGTGGCCGGCGATTTGGGATACCAGATCAAAATGCGGATTTAAATTTTGTTCAAGGGCAACTTCAATTTCCGAAAGGTCATCTTTTACCAGGTTTAGGATTCTATGCTTTATGTCATTCATACAACTTTCCCTGCGAGATCATATTCAAAGGTGTCTTCAATCCTTACGCTGACAAATGAACCGATTTGCAATTGTTGGGAGAGAATTTGGGTCATGCCGTCGACGTCAGGTGCCTGAAAAAATGTGCGGCCTTTGAAGCGGTTGTTCTCGTCTGTCCCTTCCACAAGAACATCATAAACCTTGTGGAGGTGTTTGCGGTTATTTTTCGAAGATATTTCTCGCTGAACGGACATGAGCCGGTTGTATCGATCCATGGCCACGTTTTCCGGAATGTGATGGTGAAGTCTGTGGGACAAAAGATCTTGGGCGTCGGAATAGGTGAATACGCCAAGGTGGTCGAAACAGATGTCCTGTGTAAATGTTAAAAGCTTTTTAAAATCCTCATCTGTTTCTCCGGGAAAACCGACGATGGTGGTTGTCCGCAACGCTGCGTCCGGAATAGATGCTCGAATGTTATCAAACAGCCGGCGAAGGTCATCGGATGAATGATGGCGGCCCATTTTCTTTAAAATCCTGTTGCTTGCATGCTGAATCGGAATATCGAAATAAGAACATATGTTCCGGTGTTCGGCAATGGTTCTGATAACATTTTCATCCATACTTTCCGGATGTCCGTACAGAATTCTGATCCATATCCCATCGGACAATTCTGATATCTCTTCGAGGAGCCGGCTCAGAGAAACCGGTGGTTGTAAATCCGAACCATAATGGGTGGTATCCTGGGCCACCAGAATAAGTTCCTTGACACCCGATGAGATCAAGGATCGCGCTTCAGCGACAATGTCTTCGGGGTGGCGGCTTCTCTGCTTCCCTCTGAGTTTTGGAAGAATACAATACGTACAGTGACGGTTGCACCCTTCCGCAATTTTAAGATACGCCATGTAAGCGGAACTCCGAATCCTTAAAGATTCCTGGCGGCGAAACGTGATGGAATTCGGGTCCGGCAAACAGCAAATTTCAGCATCCAGGGATCCGTTGGCCGCTTTTACAATTTCACCAAAGGCACCGGTTCCCAAAAACAGATCGACTTCCGGCAGGGATGCGACGATTTCCTCTCTGAACCGTTCGGGGAGGCATCCGGCAACGATGAGTCGACGGCAGACGCCGGCCTGTTTATATCGGGCCAGTTCAAGGATGGCGTCAATGGATTCGTTTACAGCGGATTCAATAAAACTGCAAGTATTTACGATGATTATATCGGCCTTTTCCGGATGCGGGGTGTGGGCCCACCCCGCTTTGATGAGCCGGCCCATCATTATCTCGCTGTCAACAAGATTTTTCGCACAGCCCAAACTTACCAAGTGTAGTTTCATTATCGACCTTAAACGTCCCTTAAAACCGAATCGCCTGATACCCCGCTGACCCGTTAAATGCGGTGCCAAACTCGAGCGAATAAAAAATCAAAAGGCTCCCGGATTTTTCGGCAGCCTTTGTGGGCATAGAGAATAAAAAGGTACGCCTCTGTTCTTTCTTTGTGTGCGCTTATATTCTGTTTTCAGCCTTTTAGCTTCCTGATTTCTTCGGTGACCAACGGCACGATTTCAAAGAGATCCCCTTCAATGCCGTAATCCGCCTTGGCGAATATGGGTGCTTCCGGGTCTTTGTTTATGGCGACGACCACCTTGGATGAAGACATCCCGGCAAAGTGCTGAATGGCTCCGGATATTCCGCAGGCGATATAGAGATTCGGAGAAACCACCTTCCCGGTCTGGCCCACCTGGTCTGATGAAGGCCGCCAGCCTTCATCGACTGCAGATCGTGAGGCACCCACAGCGCCGTCGAGCAGTTCAGCCAGCGCTTCTATTACGGAAAAATCAGGGCCTCCCATTCCTCTTCCACCCGACACCACCGTGTCGGCCTCAGTAATTTCTTTTTTATCTGTATCGAGTCGTTTGTCTATAAACTGCAAAGCGGTTGTGCCCGTGTCTACATCAAAATTTTGCAGGGTTCCAGCGCCGTCAGCGTTGGTAATGTCCAGGGCATTGGGCCGAAACGCCAGGATCTTCGGTGTTCCGTCAAGCTCGACATCCGCCAGGATTTTTCCGCCGTACATGTAACGGGATGCGATAAGGCGGTTATCCTCAAAACGGATCGCCACACAATCCATGGCAAGGGGTGCATTCAGGCGTGCGCTCAGGCGTGCCGAGACATCCTTCCCCTGGGTCGATGCACCCAGGATGATGACCTCCGGCGTTTCTTGGTGGATAAAATCATATATCACGTTGGTGTAGGCATCTGTCAAAAATTCAACAAGCGCCGGGCTATCTGCTACGACAATTCTGTCGGGTCCGTATGGTTTCAGTTCCTTGGAAATATTTTCAACGTCAGCTCCCAAAACCAAGGCGGTGAGTTCGGAACCCAGATGGTCGGCGATACGCCGCCCTTCACTCAATGCCTCGTAAGTCACTTTTCGAAAAACACCCTCTACCTGCTCCGCTATCGCCAACACACCTTTTGACATATTTATCTCCTTTACTACAGGACCTTTGCCTCTTCATGTAAAATCCTGACCAGTTCCGCCGCCTTTGCCTGGGCAGAATCGCCCTGGATCATAATACCGCCTTTCCGGTCAGGGGGCGTTTTCATTGAAACAATCTTTGTCAGGGGTTCGCCCATGTGTTCAGAATCGAGTCCGATGTCTGCGACGTTTTTGACATCGATGGGTTTCTTTTTTGCTTTCATGATTCCCGGAAGAGATGCATACCGTGGTTCGTTCAGCCCCCGCTGGGTTGTAATTAGGGCCGGCAATTGCGTTTCTATGATTGCGGTGCCTCCGTCAATGGTTCTATGGCATCTGATCTTGGTGTCCGTAATCTCTTGTTTAATAACCATTGAAATATGCGGAATATCTAAAAACTCCGCTGTGGCCGGAGCCACTTGATAATTGTCGTCGTCAACGGCCCGCTGCCCGGCGATAATCAGGTCAAAAGGCGCTTCTTTTAACACTGCTGCAAGACTTCGGGCTGTTTTTAAACCATCATAGCCTGCTGAAGCCGGATCGTTGATCAGAATCCCCTTGTCAGCCCCCATTGCCAGGGCGGTTCTTATGGCCTCGGCTGTTTTTTCCGACCCGACTGAAATAATCGTTACCGAACCTCCGTGAGCTTCTTTAATCCGCAGCGCTTCTTCGACTGCGAATTCATCATAGGGATTAATGACCCACTTGATGCCGTCGGTCTTTACGGATACCCCGTCTTCGGCAATTCCGATGAGCGATTCTGTGGCAGGAACCTGTTTTAACAATACTGCAATCTCCACGCTTTTCCCCTTCCTTCCATGACGTGGCTTCACGTCATTTTTTTATAAATTTTTCACGGGCCAAGGGAGTATAACGTCGACAAAAAGCACTGTAACTCCCTAAAAAAACAGAAATACACTTTTTTAAGCAAAAAAAGTACCGTACTCGACTTTTTATGTCAATAAAATTGTAGCGTCTCACCCCGCCTGCCACTGCAAGGCACGGGCGGGGAAGGTCGGAATTGGACCAATGGCAGATAAAAGTGATGGAATTTTGGGTTTATTTGTATTCCGTCTCGTTGAAAAATATCATGATTCATGAGATAAACAAACCATCGTTATTCACACCCGTTATCATCCACCGCAGTACCCGTACATTGCCCAATAGAAAATGAGGGAGTTTATGAAAAATGCCATTTTTACCGTTGTAATCATTTTTTCCGGCGCATTATATGCCTGCAGTTCCATACAAGAAGGTAAAGAACTCTTTGCGGCCAAGTGTGCCGGGTGCCATAAACTTGAAGTGTCTTTAAAAGAGACCAAGAATCTGGCGGAATGGAGAAAGATAACCCAGCGGATGGCGGGTTACTCCGATGGGGGTATCACGAGCAAAGAGGCCGAAAAAATTGCTGAATATCTTGGGAAAAGAGGATAGTTCAGTTTGAGGCCGCCATATAGGTTTTGAAGCCTTTTGAATAATAATCCACAAATTTGCCGTCATGGGTCCGGACCACAATCAAACATTCGGTATGGTCCAGACTGTTGACCCGTTCAAGGCCTTTTTTATGACCCAAAACCGTTATGGCAGTCGCAAGCCCGTCAGCAAATGTACAGGTATCCGCCACAATCGAAACACTGACAACGTTGTTGCGGACCGGATATCCGTTTCTCGGGTCGAGTATATGGGAAAAGCGTTGCCCGGCCACTTCGAAATAATTTCTGTAATCACCGCTGGTTGCAAAGCCTTTGTCATGGAGGTTCACAACTTTATAGACCTGATCAAACGGCGAACCGGTTTGGGGTGTGTTGATGCCGATTCTCCACTGTTTGCCGTCTTTTCGAAACCCTGAAGCAAACACTTCGCCGCCGATCTCCACCAGAAAATTCTTTATGCCACTGGTTCTGATGAGTTCCGCCACCTGATCGACGCCGTAACCCTTGGCAATGGACGCTAGATCCAGGGATAGGGAGGCCTTTTTTTTGATCAGATAGTGGCCGGATGAAATTTCGATATGGTTGAATCCGATTTCCGGTAATAGCGCCGTTATTTCCGATGGTTCGGGAATTTTCTTTTTATTTTCAGAATTGCCGAATCCCCAAAGGTTTTCCAGGGGCTTGACAGTGCCGTCCCAGGCGCCGCCGGTCAGATCATATACGGTTTTGGCAACGGTCATGACATTGAAAAAATCATCCGAGATCTTAAATTTTTTCCCAGTATTTTGATTTGCGTTGAACCGGCTGATCTCACTGTCTTTTCTAAAAGTAGACATGCTTTTGTTGATGGCTTCAAGGCGTTGGTCGATCCGATCTTTCAGGTCCTTGGTGCTGGAAAAGGTTCCGGTCACCACGGTGATGTGGTAGGTGGTGCCCATGGTTTTTCCGGAAAAGGAGACTTCTTTTTGAAGACTGCATCCCCCCAATAACAGAAAAAAGATCAAGAGGGTCGTTTGAAGGTATTTTGACGTTGAATCAAAAATAAATAGATTATTTACCATGATATTATTTCGTGTTTTCGTGATCACCAACAATTTTTTCTAAATTTTTAAAT
>JAQYVT010000076.1 GCA_030145345.1 Desulfobacterales bacterium | reverse complement strand
TGTAGCAAATACCATGTCCGGCGTTAACGCCCATTCTCAATTTAAAAGCAAGTTTTGCGGCATCAACGATATTGGAAAAAGCCTGGTCTCTTTTTTTGGAAGTTTTTGCATCACAGAATATACCGGTATGTATCTCCACCATGTTGGCATTGATCTGATGGGCAATTTTGATCTGATCCGGGTCTGGATCGATGAAGATGCATACGGGAATACCGTTGTCCTGAAGGGTGCCCACGGTTTCAGCAACGGTATCTTTGTGGACAATTAAATCCAACCCCCCTTCGGTGGTGAGTTCTTCCCGTTTTTCCGGAACCAGGGTGACGACATCGGGCTGAACATCGAGGGCAATTCCAACCATTTCGTTGGTTGAAGCCATTTCCAGTGTGAGCTTTGTCTGAACAACCTTTCTCAAAATCCTGAGATCGCGATCCTTGATGTGACGTCGATCTTCCCGCAGGTGAACGACGATACCGTCCACCCCGGCAAGCTCCGCCAGAACCGCCGCAGATACGGGATCGGGATAACGGCCTTTCCGGGCCTCTCTTAAGGTGGCGACATGATCAACATTTACCGATAGTCCAGCCATCGAATACCCTCCGTTGGTTCCTCAATTGTAAATTTTGTGCATTTGGGTGTAAAACTTTTTTCTTCTCGCCACAAAGACACCCAGATTCACCCTGTTAAATAGTTCCAAAATCCGCTTACCCTATATATTTGGATGGTACCTTTAACAAAAATCGAGCCCCGGTTTTTTTAAAATTTAACAGGGCAGGCTAAGAACGAACCATAAAATCCTTCGTGCCTGCCCGCCATCGGCTTCGCCTTAGGCGAGGCGAGCGGGTCTTTGTGCCTTGGTGGCAGATATTTTTGGTTCCCCGAGACATCGGGAAAATAGCCATTTATGGATGGAAACTAAGTAGTTTCAGAATTTCCTCGCTCTTTTGTTCCATCTCGTGAGCGTCTTGTTCCGATGTTTCGTGATCGTAACCCAGCAGATGAAGAATCCCATGCACCAGAAGCTGGGTAAAGCGTTCTTCCATGCTGATCCCCGCTCGTTTTCCCTCTCTATATGCGGTTTCAACGGAAATCAGCACATCACCGAGAAGCTTTGGGGTAATATTTGCATAGGGGCCGGTGCGCATGGGAAAGGCGATCACATTTGTCGGCCCGTTTCGATTGAGATATTGTTTATTGAATACCGCTATTTGCGGATCATCAACGATCAGGATGGAAAGTTCAGCGTCAGGACTGTCCAAGGCGTTTAAGACGGCTTTGGCCTTTTGTTGAATTTGTTTCAGTGATATCGTGTACTTCTTTTGCCTGTTGTCTATCAAAACTTCCATTTTTTCCCTTCCCGTTGCTCAAGAGCGGCTGCTCGGGATACTCAATGCGATGGTGGTGTATTCCGTTTAATATTTTATTAAAACTTTTTGCGATGCTATGCAGATCTTTCAAGGTCAGCTCGCAATTGTCCAATTGGCCGTCCGAGAAAATTTTGTTTATCAGATTTTGTACAAGGCCCTGGATTCTGGATGGCGTTGGATTGGCAAGCGTTCGTGACGCCGCTTCAACCGCGTCTGCCAGCATGACAAGTCCGGCTTCCCGGGTTTGCGGCCTTGGCCCGGGATATCTGAAGTTATCGATATTCACCGAATTCCCACCTTTCAACTGCCTTGCTTTTTCATAGAAATAGCGGATAAGGCTGGTTCCGTGAGATTGTCTGATGGTGTCTATGATGACTTGCCCGAGCTTGTTTTTTTTGGCGATTTCCACCCCGTCCTTGACATGTGCGATGAGGATAAGGCTGGACATGGACGGCGCGAGTTTGTCATGTTTATTAACGCCGTCGGTCTGGTTTTCAATAAAATACATCGGCTTTTTGATCTTGCCGATATCATGATAATAGCCACAAACCTTTGCAAGCAGAGAATTGGCGCCGATTTCAGATGCTGCAGCCTCCACCATGGTTCCCACAACCACCGAATGATGATACGATCCGGGAGCTTCTATCATCAGTCTGCGGAGAATCGGTTGATCGAGATTTGAAAGTTCGAGAAGTTTAATGTCCGTGGTGTAGCCAAAAGCGATTTCCATCAGCGGGGCGATGCCGGCGGTTACGATACCCGCAGCGATGCCCCCTGAAAACGCAAAGGCCCAATTCCACAGAAGCTCGAAGATGGAGGTGCCTCCCATATAAGAATCGATGATCGTTACCAGTATCACATTCATCAATCCGAGTTTCAGGCCGGCCTTTATAAACACTTTGCGCTCCCGGCAATTCTGCATCCAGTATGCCGCCATTAAGCTGTTGAGAAGGAAATAGATGAAAATATCGAATCTGTTTTGAAATATTATGGTCGTACCGACGGCGATGAGCAAGGCGATGGGAATGGCGATTTCAAGCCCCAGAAACAGGCATGTGGTCATGGTGGCCGCAGCAAGTGGAATGCCGTATGACATGGATGACGCGGAGATTGGAAACGGTGTAAAATAGGCAATGGATTCAGCCAAAGATACGGATATTTTTGAGATGAACAAAAAGGTTACAATAATACTCGCCAAAAAAAGCAGGTTTTTGGTGGTGTCGAGATGGGGCTGATTGTGAATGCAGAGGATATAGGTGGTCATAAGGATGCACAGGATGATCAGTGTGGATCCAACACAGCTCACCAAAACTTGCTCATTTTTGACCCCTTCCCGGTAGGCAATGAGTTTTAGAAGCTGAACTCTGGTCACCCGTTCTCCTTCACGCAGCAGCATCTCTCTGGCTTTTATCTTGTGAAATATCGGCTTGATTCCCGCATAGGCCTCTTTTTTCCGCTCTTCGGTTTCACTTCTGTTTAAGGTGATATTGGGCTGGATGAGTTTTTGAGAAAAATCGACGATCATGTTTCGCAGGGTGTAGTTCCGATTTTTCAAAATGGGTTGACCGATGACTTTGACCATGGTTTTCGCCTGGTCAAGATCATAAAAGTGCTTTAGGTTAAAGACGACCTTTTCTTTTTTTGTTTTAATGTCGCGCAAGATGATCCCCTTATCGGCTTCTTTAAGGAGCAATTCTTTGTTTGGGACCACCCCGTTTCCCAATATTTCCGTAAGGATATTGGAAATAAAGTTCGAAATATCTTTTGAAAAGGCTTCTTTTTCGAGGAGGTTATAGGCACCGTCGCTGACTGAAATGCCAAGTTTTTCTTCGAACTCCGGTTTTTTTTGCCAGACGAGGTCATGAAGGGATGTTTTTTCCCCAACATTATCAAACGAGGATGTTTCAGGTGTTTCCAGTGGGGCTTGTGTTTTCGAAGCTTCGAAAATCGTCTGAAGATCACCAAAGGCGTCCTCTATTTGCCGGTTCATTTTTCCGGAAAGGGTTATATCATGATCGTAAACCGTCTGGACATTTTCCACGGCCTGTATCCGGCTGGTTTCTGTGGCATCCTCGTCCTCGATTAAAAAATCTTTTTTGGCCTTGATATCTTTGGTTGCAACGTCACCCAATTTGTAGGAATCTTTTTTGACCACGAGGCTCGGATACAGCAGAATTGTAAAAATGATCGTTACACCGGCCAGAATGCCCCAGCGCACACGGTCATTGTTGCCGAAAAGCTTATTTAAAGAAAATTGGGTTTTTATTAGACTCATTGTAATGATTTCTTTTTTCTGGAATCGAGATCCTCATAGGCTTTAATAATTTTTTGGACCAACCCATGCCGGACCACATCTTTTTTTGAAAATAAGACGAATTCTATTCCTTCGATCCCCTGCAGTATATTTTTGGCTTCAACGAGCCCCGAAGGCTTCTCAGCGGGAAGATCAATCTGGGTGATGTCACCGGTGATGACCGCTTTGGAGCTGAATCCTATCCGGGTCAGAAACATCTTCATCTGCTCGGAAGTCGTGTTTTGGGCTTCATCTAAAATAATGAAAGAATCGTTCAAAGTTCGGCCCCGCATGAATGCAAGGGGCGCAACTTCTATAATACCTTGCTCGATCAGATTCAACACTTTTTCAAAGCGCATCATATCGTGGAGCGCATCGTAAAGGGGCCGCAGGTAGGGATCTACCTTTTGTGCGAGATCTCCGGGCAAAAAGCCGAGGGCTTCTCCCGCCTCCACCGCGGGTCTTGTGAGGATGATACGATGGACCCGCTCCTTTTTGAGTGCCGAAACGGCCATGGCCATGGCAAGATAGGTTTTACCGGTTCCTGCCGGTCCTATGCCGAAGACCATATCGAAATTTCGGATGGCGTCTATGTATTCCTTTTGGGCAGGGCTTTTGGGAATTACAGGACGCTTTTTCGAAGTGACGTAGACCTTATCCAGAAAAATGTCTTTGAGGTTAATACGGTCGTCCTCGCTCAGAATTCTCACCGCGTACTCCACATCCTTGGGATATATGGGATAACCTTCTTTTAGCAGGTTGTAAAGCTGCTTGAGGATATTTTTCGCCAGGCTTTCGGCGATGCTATCCCCCTGGATAAATACCGTGTTGCCTCTTACATGGATGGAGACATCCACCAATTCTTCGATTTTTTTAAGGTTTTTGTTGTAATCGCCGAAAAGCCGGCTTGCCAGATTAATGTCCGAGAAAATTAATCGGGTCTTATTATTTTGGGAAATTTCATCCATGTTTCAGGGTTGAGCCGATGCGCTGTCCGATGTTGACGGTTTCGTCACCATTACGCAGGTTCCCAATAGATTCTGGTTCGGTCTGGATTCCCCATTTCCTGGAAGTCGGCAATCCAGCCCCTGGTCATATGTCTGTTGAGAAGCTGCACCGGTAAATTTTAGCGGCTCTATTCCGCGCGTAAAAAGTTTTTCGATTTCAACAAATTTTGAGTAGAGCTTTGACATATCACAATTTTTCAAACGATTGCAAATAACAATTTAATACACGTGGGAAAAAGAAAAATACCTTGACTCGAAATATCTGCTTTGTTAATTTTCGGCAACAAAAATATTCCGAAAAATTGATCTTTCCGATTTTATTTATATTTTCAAATGTCTTGGCATAAGAGATGTTGTAAGGGTATACCATGAACTATCTTGATATCGTCATTGTCGTTATTTTAAGTTATTGCGTGATAAGGGGTGTTTTCAGAGGACTGATAAAAGAATTGTCTTCTATAATCGGGGTGTTTGGCGGTTTTTACGCTGCGTATACCTATTATACGGTGGTTGCAAAACCCCTGTCAGAGTGGATTTCCAATCCAGGATACCTTAACATATTGAGTTTTATGATCATTTTTTGTGGTGTCTTTCTTTTAATCAGCATCCTTGGTGTCATCATCAATTACCTGCTTAAACTGGCTTTTTTGGGCTGGTTTGATCGTTTTTGTGGTGCTGTCTTCGGTGCCATGAAAGGGTTGCTCATTATTTCGGTTATTTTGATTGCCCTTACCACCTTCCTTCCCAAAGGTACACCTGTCATCAAAGATTCCCTGCTTTCCCCCCATGTGACGCTGGTCTCTGAAAAGATGATCAAAGTCGTCCCCAAAGATATGAAGGACGCATTCACGACCAAGATGCTGGAGTTGAAAAAGGAATGGGACAAAAAGAAATCGTAAAACCTTGCCAATTTGCTGTTCTTTTTTTAACGCTCACGAATGGATTCAAACCGTGACCCGATCTTAAGATCGGTTATCCGAATGCCCGTTGGTTTCATTTTTTAAAAAAGTGACTCAAGTTTCGCACCCAAACTGTTGTGTAAGCGCATCTTCCGGTGATATTTTTATCTCATTTTACCGGTGAAGGATGCTCAAAGCGCTGATGAAATCGTTGGTGAACAAACCCTTGGACCCTTGATCCCTTGGATCCTCGAACCCTTTTCTCCAACTAAATTGGAGAAGAACCATAAAATAATACGATTTGAGAAATTCGTTCAGTGGAGGCAGACAATAATGGGAATTGATGCCATCATCGGTTTGATCGAGACCTTGCGGGGGGAAAACGGTTGTCCATGGGACCGGAAGCAGACGCCCCGGACCATTGTGGCGTATCTGCTGGAGGAGGTATACGAACTCATCGATGCCGTTGAATCCGGAAATCCTGCAGACGTTTGCGAGGAGCTCGGAGATGTATTGTTTCACATATTATTTCTCGTCAGTCTTTACCGGGAAATGGGCCGTTTCGATATCCAAGACGTCAGCGATCTCAATCTGGAGAAAATGACCCGCCGCCACCCCCATGTTTTCGGGGATGACAGGGTTGACAGCGTGGATGAAGTGAGAGATCGCTGGCAGAAAATCAAGATGAAAGAAAAGCCCCTTGCCCCGGCGGCTTCGATTCTGGATTCGGTTCCTTCGAACCTTCCGGCCTTGATGCGGGCCCATAGAATTTCCGATCGTGCAGCCAAAACAGGATTCGACTGGGATGATATTTCCGGTGTGATGCAGAAAGTCGAAGAGGAGTGGGCTGAATTAAAAACAGCGTTGAGCAGACAGGATGGAACGCCGCAACATCAAAATCATTTGGCACTCGAATTTGGAGATGTTCTTTTTACGCTGGTCAATGTCGCCCGGTTTGCGCGTATTCATCCCGAATCCGCTTTAAGAGGTTCCACGAAGAAGTTTGAAAACCGCTTTAAGTATATGGAACAGCTGATCGAAAAAAGTCGAAAAGATATTGGATCTGTCTCACAGAAAAAGATGGACGCATTGTGGGCGGCGGCCAAGTCCAAAATCGGTTGACCCGGATATCCCCTGAAGTCAACGACCACCCGTAAAACGGGTGGCTTGGATTTTCAGCCATAGGCCGAAAAGGCAAAAGCACGTGAGTGCTTTAATCGTTGCATTTGCTACCGGGTGCAAAGCACCCGGTTTTGGGCAAAAATAAAAGGTTGAGGTAATGAACAAAAAAAAGATCCGAAATGGAATTCTGTTCTTACTGTTAGCGGGGCTGATTGCCGGGGGTGGGTACCGGCTTAGACAGCGTGAAAATTCGCCGATAGACGCCCTGAAGCTCTATGGGAACGTGGATATCCGCCAGACCCGGCTGGCCTTCTACGACACCGGGCGGATTAAACGCCTGCTGGTCCAAGAGGGAGATGCGGTTGAGCCGGGGCAGCTGGTGGCTGAAATGGATTCTGTCCGCTATGAGATGGCGGTAAAAGAGGCTGAAGGGAATGTGAATGCCCAGAAACATGTGCTGGCCCGTATGCGTGCCGGCTCGAGGCCCCAGGATATCAAGACGGCCCGAGAGCGGGTCAATGCTGCCGAAGCGGTGTTACAGGTGACCCAAGTTTCCTATGAGCGGATTAAAAAGCTTGTGAAAGGGAACTATGTCCCCCAGCAGCAACTGGACGACGCCACCGCAAAACTCAAGACGGCCAAGGCCGATCTCAATGCTGCCGAAGAAGGGCTGATGCTTGCCGTCATCGGCCCCAGGAAAGAGGATATCGCGGCTGCCGAGGCCCGCTTGAAAGGATACCAGGCCACCCTGGCCCTCGCCCGTCAAAAGCTTACGGATACCAAGCTCTATGCACCGTCAGCCGGGGTGATACAGGACCGCATTATGGAGCCCGGCGACATGGCGTCGCCCACGACCCCCGTATTTATCATGGCCCTTGACAAGCCCATGTGGGTCCGTACCTATGTGCCCGAACCGAGCCTGGGAAAAATCATCCCCGGAATGAAAGCGGAGATTACCACGGACAGTTTTCCCGGAAAGATCTATAAGGGATGGATCGGTTATATCTCACCCACCGCCGAGTTTACCCCGAAAAACGTCGAAACGCCCGAGCTCCGCACCCGTTTGGTCTATCAGATCCGGGCCTATGTGTGCAATCCCAACAATGAGTTGCGCCTGGGAATGCCGGCGACGGTGGCGCTCCGGTTCGATCCATCGGGCCCGGACAAGAACCCGCCGGGTTCCTCTGTCTGCCGGGATGATTGATATGATCCGGGACCAAGCGCACGGGGGGAAGACCCCGGAATATGTGCTGCGCATCGAGGGAATTGAAAAATATTTTCTGGCCGGCAAGCAGCGGATAACCGCCCTGAAAGGTGTCAACGCCAAGGTCAGGCGCGGTGTGGTGACCGGTCTTATCGGTCCGGACGGCGCGGGAAAGACCACCCTTATGCGGATGATCGCTGGGCTTCTGGTGCCTGACAGGGGCGAAATTTCCGTTCTGGGTATGAATGTTGCCCGGGATCCCCTCAAGGTTCAGGCGTCCATCGGATACATGCCCCAGCGCTTCGGACTTTATGAAGACCTTACGGTCCAGGAGAACATGGATCTCTATGCCGATCTCCAGGGCGTTCCCAAGGACCATCGTTCCGAGCGTTATGAAGAACTCATGAAGATGACCGGACTTGCCGCCTTTACCCGAAGGCTTGCCGGAAAACTCTCGGGGGGCATGAAACAGAAATTGGGCCTTGCCTGCACCCTCGTAAAACCTCCTGAACTCCTTCTTCTCGATGAAGCCACCGTGGGGGTCGATCCGGTATCCAGACGTGAACTCTGGGCCATCGTCTACAGACTGGTCGAGCAGGAGGGGATCAGCGTACTCCTGAGCACGGCCTATCTGGATGAGGCCGAGAGATGCCAGGAGGTCATTCTGATGCACGAAGGGCATGTTCTGGGCCAGGATGCCCCGTCTCAATTCAGTGGACAGCTCAACAAACAAACATTCATGCTGAGTCCTGAAGCTGAGAGCCGGCGCCGGCTTCAGGAGCGTATCCGGTTAATGCCGGGTGTGATCGATGCCATTATCCTGGGCGACAAGCTCCGGCTGGTAACCGATCAACCCCTTGAGACCGATCAAGTGGTACAGCGCTTCGGCGTCGGGTCAGAATCGTCTGTCCAGGCGGTCCCTGCCCGGTTTGAAGATGTCTTTATCGCCTTGCTCAAACAACGGACGCCGGGTGATGAAAAAGTTGCGCATCTCGAAACGGAAAAAATCTCCCATCCCCCACACAACGGCTCGGAAAAAGATATTATCGTGGTGGAGAAGGTAAAGCGTCGTTTCGGGGACTTCTACGCGGTTAAGGGGATAAGCTTTACCGTGAGGCAAGGGGAGATTTTCGGGCTTCTCGGTGCCAACGGCGCGGGGAAATCCACCACATTCCGTATGCTTTGCGGCCTGCTTCCCGCATCCGGGGGTAAACTCAGTGTGGCCGGTAAAAACCTTCGGTTTGCGGCGGCCCAGGCCCGGGCCCGGATCGGCTATATGGCCCAGAAGTTTTCCCTGTATGTCGGCTTGACGGTTCGGCAGAACTTGCGGTTTATCAGCAGTGCTTATGGTTTGAGCGGCCAACGTCAGAAAGAGCAGATTGAATGGGCGTTGGATTCCTTCGAACTCGCCAGGATGGCCGATACCCCAAGCAAAGATCTTCCCTTGGGCTACAAGCAGCGGCTTGCCCTTGCAGCGGCTCTGATGCACGAACCGGAGATTCTATTTCTGGACGAACCCACCTCCGGAGTGGATCCCCTGGCCCGTCGGGAGTTCTGGCGCCGCATCAACCGTCTGGCGGAGTCCAATGTCACCATCATGGTGACCACCCATTTCATGGAAGAAGCGGAATACTGTGACCGGCTGGTCATCATGGCCCAGGGAGAGATACTGGGGCAGGGGACCCCTGAAGCGGTAAAAGCCCGGTTCCGAACCCCCCGGAACCCTGATCCCAGCATGGAGGACACCTTCATCGCCATGATCGAAGATTATGAGGAAAAGGAAGCGGCACGGACATGAAAGTTCCCCAAAAGCGCGGTGTTCGTAAAGGCATCAATATCATGCGGCTTAAAGGGCTGATCCGAAAGGAAAGCTATCAGATCGTAAGGGATCCCTCCAGCATCGCCATCGCCTTTGTGCTCCCCATGATACTGCTTTTCCTCTTTGGATACGGCGTGTCCCTTGACGCCAAATATGTCCCCATCGCAATCGTGGTGGAACATCAGAGCAATGAGACCTCGGATTTTTTGGCCGGATTTCGGCAGTCCAGATACTTTGTACCGGTCATCGTGACCGACATACAGACGGCGGAACAGGCCATGATCGAGCGGAGGGTGGACGGGATCGTCTGGCTTCGGGAAGATTTCGGGAAAAAAATACTCAATACGGGAGATGCGCCCATCGGGGTCTTCGTAAACGGCGTGGATGCCAACCGGGCCAGGATCCTAGAGGGTTATGTCAGAGGGGTCTGGGGCAAATGGCTCGAGCGGACATCCATTGAAAGCGGCAGGCCCCTCCATATCCCTGTCAAGGTGAAGGAACGGATATGGTTCAATGCCGAGATGCGCAGCAGGAACTTTCTGGTCCCCGGCCTCATCGCGGTGATAATGACCCTTATCGGCGCACTCCTGACGGCCATGGTGGTGGCCAGGGAGTGGGAGCGGGGCACCATGGAGGCCCTTATGGTCACGCCGGTCCAGGTGCGTGAGATCATACTGGGCAAGATCATTCCCTATTTCATCATGGGGATGGGGGGAATGACCCTGTCTGTGATCATGGCCACGTGGTTTTTCAATGTGCCTTTGAGAGGCTCTTTGTGGGTCCTTTTCGCAGGGTCTTCGCTCTTTCTGATAACGGCCCTTTCCATGGGTCTTCTCATATCGGTTGTGGCAAAAAGCCAGTTCGTGGCCGGACAGGTTGCCATCATCGTTACGTTTTTGCCGGCCTTTATTCTTTCGGGTTTCATATTCGACATAAGCTCCATGCCGGCAATCATCCAGACCCTGACCCACGTCATTGCAGCGCGCTATTTTGTCAGTATGTTACAGACGGTTTTTCTGGCTGGGGATGTATGGCCGATAATTATCTATGACGGTCTGGCCCTTACGGCCATGGCCCTAATATTTCTTATGATCGTAAAAAAGCGGATGAAAAAACGTCTATAATGGGGAAAAACGGATGGTGCGTCGAATAATCGCCCTGATGATCAAGGAGTTTCTGGCCCTTTTTACCGATAAAAAGAGCAGAATGGTTGTTATCGTGCCGCCGGTGGTCCAGCTCATCATTTTCGGATATGCTGCCAGTTTCAATCTGGACCATGTCCCCTATGCCGTCTACAATGAGGACTCCGGGCGTGCTTCCCGGGAATTTTTGGCGAAGATCCAGGGTTCTCCCAATTTTTCCTTAAAGACCGTGATCCGGAGCGACACGGAGATCGGCCCCCTCATCGACACCCAAAAAGTGCGCGTGGTGGTCCATGTGGCGTCAAAATTTTCAGAAAATCTTCTCCACAACCGGCCGGCGGAGGTCCAGATCATCGTGGACGGGCGAAATTCCAACACGGCAATGGTGGTGTTGAATTACTTGAACAGCATTGTCACGGATTTCAACCAGCAATGGGCGATCCTACACGGTCATTCGCCGCCCCCGGCCAGACTGTACGTCAGATCCTGGTTCAATACCGCTCTCGATTCCCACTGGTTTATCATCCCGGGCATCGTTGCCCTCCTGACCCTGGTTGTGACCATGCTGGTGACGGCGTTGTCCGTGGCCAGAGAGCGGGAGGCCGGCACCTTTGACCAGCTGCTCGTGACCCCCATGAGGCCCCTTGAAATTCTCATTGCAAAGGCCTTGCCAGGCTTTATCATCGGCACCTTGGAAGCGACATTTATTATTCTGGTGGTGGTGTTCTGGTTTCACGTGCCCATGCGGGGAAGCGTCCCGGCCCTCTATCTGGGACTTTTTACCTTCCTTCTTTCCGCCGTGGGCACGGGACTCATGATATCCTCCATTGCGGTTACCCAGCAGCAGGGGCTTCTCGGGGCCTTCCTGTTCCTGGTTCCGACCATCATTCTTTCAGGGTTCGCAACGCCCATCGCCAATATGCCGCCAATGGTTCAGTACCTCACTTACATAAATCCCATGCGCTACTTTCTCATCATCGTTCGTTCGGTTTTTCTTGAAGGGGCCTCCTTCGATCTGCTGTGGACCCAGTACTGGCCCATGGCGATCATGGGGATAGTTGCTCTTGCTACTGCAGGATGGCTGTTCCGTCGGCGGATGTATTGACGCGTCCGATCTGCCTCTTGAGATGCTTGTCCGATGAAATGTGGATCATCACCAAAACAGTGGATGCTTTTTAAAGGATTCATCAAATCCTCGAACCCTCTTCTCCAACTAACTGGAGAAGAACTTGAAGTCTTTTCCCCGTGGAATGGGAAGCCTGTTCCTCTGGGAAAATGCCTATTTCCCAGGGGCGGGATTCTGGGCGGTTTTAATTTCGTCCATATGGGATTTAAGACTGTCGATCTGGGTGTCGGACAGTAAAAAAGGACTATCATTTTCCGAAGAGACTGCCGGATACGTTTTTTCATCCTTGTTTTCTTTGGCAAATATGGAAAGGGTATAGTCCTTTGCGCCTTGCAGTGTAACGGCATAGACGGTATCTTTAAAATCGTTTTTTTTAGAATCGTCCATATAGGCTTCGCATTCCAGGCGATTCAGAAAACCGAGGAGGCGGGCCACCTTGACGGCATCCACTTTTTTATTGTTGGCATCCACCCATGGGGTTTGAGGTTCCGAACTTTTACCGGTTTTGGCGGCTGCATCCTTGTTCTTTCCGTCTGCTTCGACCCCCTGTTTCAGGTGGAGGGCCACGGTCTTTTTATCCCCGATAATTTTTATTTCCCGGAGATCTTTTTGCACAAATGACAGGACGGTCTTGTCCCGGAGATCTTCGACGGTGCCATGGAATTTTTGTCTGAAATCTCCCCGGGCATGATATACATTGGGATTTTCCGCCAGTTTCACAAACGTGTGCTGAAAGGTTGCGGCTGCTTTGCCGATATCGAACTCTCTGACCAGGGACTCGCCCTGCCAGGCTTTAACGTGGATTTTTTTATCCGGATTTAAATCGTACCGGACATAGTTTTTGGATTCCGATACCAGGGCCGTCACTTTCAAGTTCACAATAACGTTAAGGATGTCTTGGACCTTATCTGAATCGGCAGGATATGCTTTGGGACCGATATACCAGGTGTTGTCTTTTTTGTTCAAAACAACGGTTCCGCCGGCTTTTTCGAACGCTATTTTTGAGATCTGTTTGCCGGGAATGGAAGAAATTTCCGGAAGGGTATAGTGGGTCCGGTTCGACCGGTGCAATGTAAGATAAAGGATCAAGGCGACCATGACGGCTGCTAGTATGAGATATTCTTTTTTTAGTTTCATATTTGACTCTTTCAATGCGTTCACAGGTTCAAGGGTTTTCGGTCCGGGGTTGAGGAAGATTGCACCATCGGTTTAACCCCGAACCCTAAGACTTTGAACGGTTACACGTTTCTTTTTTTCTGAAACATCGACGCGATTCGCTTTTTTCTGGAATGGCGCTTCAGCCAAACCATGAGGCCTAAAAAGATCACCAGTACCGGAAGGCCGGCAATGTTAAAGGTTTTGACAAAGGTTTTTGTCAGCGCTCCGGTATCCATCAGGGGATTGAAACTGAGGACCTTGCTTCGCATCATGGCAATATTTTCCCGATGGTTCAGGGCATCGATGGTGTTTAGAACGAACATGTCGTTGGGGCTGTTCCCTTCAGGATCCAGAACATTGTCTCTGAGCATGTCCGAAGAGGCCATGAGGAAAATTTTGGCGGGCTTTCCTTTGGAGATAAACCCCCCTTTGCCTTTGATTTTCGACAGATCGATGGTTGCCTTCTCCGCCACCGGTTCGGGGGTGGTCTCTTTATCCTCCTGATTTTCTGTGCCAATATCTTCGGTGGTTTTTTCAGGCATCGGTTTTCCGTCAAAATAACTGGGGAACGACCCTTCAAGAATATAGGCCAACGGAAAACTCTGCTGTTTATCATCCGAGGACGGCGGACTGAGGAACATGGGATTAAGATTGATGGGTTGGCCCATTTCCCAGGATTTTTCTGAAGATGCAATGAGCTTTGCCGCCGTGAGGGTATGTTCTGAAATTCGTTTTTCGTCCAGTTCCAAGGGCGATATTTTAAGTGAAATCAGTCCGTTGATGCCCCGCATATATTCAAGGTCATGGTTTATGAACCTGTTTTTGATGATGGGGGCAAAATATATGGGCCGTTCACCCCCGCCCATGCTTTGGGGAAGCCGTTGCTTGTGACAGTTTTCATCGAGGACATACGATTTTTTTATGCGGATGCCGTAATGCGCCAGCAATTTTTCAAGACCGGTATCCAGCGGAACATAATTGGGTTTCCGGTTCATTCCAAAAGGCTGCTGGGCGTTGGGCCTGACTTCTTTAAAGGCATCCAGAAAGAGTGCCAAATTGGTTCCTTTCATCAATGCCTGATCGATCTGGTAGAGTTCGAAATCTGAAAAAGCTTCCGTGGGTCGCGCGATGACCAGACAGTTGATGCTTGGGGGGATATCGGCGTCTTTTAAATTAATGGGTGTGATGCTGTATGTCCGGGAAACCAGGCTTGAAAAAACGGATACGGCGTCGGGGTTTCGCTGCCCCATGGGTGAGGCCCCTGAAATATCGAGGGTGCCGTGATCCGAAAGGTATCCGAGGTTTTCGTTGATATCCACCAGCATCTCCAGATTGTCGTCGATGAGGCGTTCCATGTCGTCGAGGCCGGTCAGATTATACTGGGTCCCGATGATGGGAAGCCTGAGAACGCTTAACAAGGGGATCTCCCTGATTTTTTCACCGTATTCCATCACCAGGCCGATGGTTCCTTCTCCGGCCTGGATCTTGTCGTCGGACAGGGCCGGCCATTGGAGGTGCATCAGGTTATATTTCTTCCAGGACGGCGCCTGTGTCGTCACTGTTGAGGGGTCGATATAGGAATATTCCAGCTTTCCGTAGTTTTTGGCATTCAGGCTTTCAACGATCGCTTTCAACCTGTCTGGGTATTCGGGAAGTTGGTCGAGGCCCATAAACGGTGCAACAGATTTCAACGAGGAAGAAAGGAAGAGCTTGACCTTGATGGTGTCGGACAGACCCAACAGGGCGCTGATTTTGTTGTTCAGTTTCTGAATGGCCGTGGTCAGTTTGTACTCGATACCGTTGATGGCGGTAATGGTGGGAATCCTCTCCACCATATCTCCGTGGATCAACACCAGGCCCATATAGGCCTTTTTGAATTTTACCTCATCTTTTTCAAAAACCTGGATTTGAACCGGATGGATGCCGTAGTTGTTGGCCAGTTTCTGATTCTCCAGTGCCCGGGGGTCGATCCCTTCCGCCTCGGGGCTGACGTCATAAAACCGGTAATTGAAATACGCGTTGGCGTGGATGGCATATTCTTCGAGGAGATCGTGCAGATATCGCTCCGTATTATTGTACGGCGCCGGCAAATCTTTGGTAAAAAATACATTGACGGTCAGAGGTTCGGAAAGTGTGGAAACCACCGTTTTGCTGGCTTCGGATATGGAATAGATTCTGTTTTCGGTGAGGTCCATCCTGAAAAAGAGGGTCATGCCCGCCACATTGACGAGAACGATAATGACCAGATAGATGGACAGTTTTATATATTTTGCATAGGGGTTCTGCATGCTCATTTTGTGCTCCTCAACTTTTTTCCTGCATAACCAGATGGGTTCCGTAAAGGCCGATGAAAACAACACTTAGAAAATAGAGAATATCCCGGGAATCGACAATCCCCTTGGCAATATTTTGGAAATGAAAATCAGCCCCAAGATACCCGATAACCCCCAGAAGAGAACTGGGGAAGAAAAAGAGCATTTTGTCGATCAACGTTAGGGAAAAGCAGATGGCCGTGCCCACAATAAACGCGATGATCTGGTTGCGTGTCAGGGATGAGGAAAACAGACCCACGGCGACAAAGGCCGCGCCCAGCAAAAGGGCCCCCAGATAACCGCCTGCCACAGGCCCCCAGTCCAGCTCTCCCATAAATGCGATGCAGATTGGATAGGCCAAGGTGGGCACCAACGCCGCGGCGACGAATAACACGCCGGCCAGGAATTTGCCCAAGAGAATATCCGTAAAGGTTACCGGCAGGGTGAGAAGCAGTTCATAGGATCCCACATTCATTTCTTCGGAAAACAATCGCATGGTCACTGCCGGGATGAGGAAGGCGAAGGTAATGGGGAGCAGACCCAAAAAGTTTCTCAGGTCTGCCTGGTTATAATAGAAAAATGTCGTAAAAAAGAACCACCCCGTCACCAGCAGGAAAATAGAT
>JAQYVT010000075.1 GCA_030145345.1 Desulfobacterales bacterium | reverse complement strand
TTGATATCTATAAGTTGTAGAATTTTAGAGATGTATAATTATGGCATTGAAATGGTTCAAAAAAAAGAAAGACGAACAGGAAGCGGCGGCATCCACCGAACCGAAGCCCGACAACGTTCCGGAAGCATTGAACGCCGAAGACCACCCCGGGGATGAAGCCCTTGAACAGAACAACGGGACAGCGTCCGAAAACAAAGAAAACGAGCCGGCCCCACCGCCGGATCCCACTGAACCGGACCCTGATCCGGAGGTTCCTGCAAAATCAGGGGGATTTTTTAAACGCCTCAAAAGCGGTCTCTCAAAAACCCGCAAGCTTCTTTCCACCGACATTAACGACCTCTTTGCCGGCAACCGGAAAATCGATGACGAACTGCTGGAGGACCTCGAAGAGCTCTTGATCACTTCGGACATTGGGGTTCAGACCACCCAGGACCTCATCGAAACCATTTCCAAAAAGTCTTCGAAAATATCCGGTCCCGACGAGCTCAAAGCGGTGCTTAAAGAGAAGATTCTGGAATTGCTGAGCTTAGAACCACCCACCCCTCGAGAAATTACGGATACGCCCCGTGTCATCATGGTCATCGGCGTCAACGGTGTCGGGAAGACCACCACCATCGGAAAACTGGCGGCCAGAGCCGCGTCTTCGGGGAAAAAAGTTATCTTGGTCGCCGCCGATACTTTCAGGGCGGCGGCAATAGAACAGCTCGACATATGGTCCCAGAGAGCCGGCGTTGACATCATAAAGCATAAAGAAAATTCGGACCCGGCCGCTGTTTCATATGACGGGATTGAAGCTGCTGTTGCCAGAGATGCGGATATGGTACTGGTCGATACCGCAGGCAGAATTCACACAAAGGTCAATCTGATGGAGGAACTCAAAAAGATTAAACGCACCATTTCAAAAAAACTTCCCGGAGCCCCCCATGAAGTTCTTCTGATTCTCGACGCCACCACCGGTCAGAACGCCTTGTCCCAGGCCAAACTGTTCAACGATGCCATCGAGGTCACGGGAATCGCCCTGACAAAACTCGATGGAACCGCCAAGGGCGGAATCGTCGTCAGCATTTGCAGCACCCTTGAAATCCCGTTAAAATATATCGGCGTCGGTGAAAAAATCGAAGATCTCCAGGAATTTGATCCGATTCAGTTTGTAGAGGCACTTTTTTAAAAAGAATCCGGATCCGGAGGACTCGTCTTTGGGTTACCCCAGAGGGGTGAAGTCTACCGTATATGCCAGCCGGAATGATGGAGTATTGGAGTAGTTGGGGGAAAGCATGGAGTGTTGGAGTAATGGGTTGAAAAATTTTGTTTTCCCATTACTCCAACACTCCATTATTCCAATCTTCCAGTTTAACCGATTAAGATGGCATAGCCGTTGTTTTTAACCTGGCCTTCAGAGGACCCGGTTTTTCAAGATCAAATACCGGATCAATAGGTTATTTCAAACCCGTTGAACTCGCCGGTGTAATCCTCCCATTCAACATTTACATTTGCAACCTTTGCAATGGGAGGTCCCTGCTTGCACCATTCAAGAACCGACAGAACGTTCTTCTCATCCCCTTCAAACACGGCTTCGACGTTCCCGTCTCGTTTATTTCTCACCCACCCGAAAACACTGTGTCTTTCTGCTGCGCGATAGGTCTCCAGTCTAAAGAAAACCCCCTGGACCCTGCCGGCGATGACGGCATGCGCTCTGACTTTTTTTTCCATTTTCACCCCCCCGGGGGGATTTATGATTGTTGATTGATAATTGTTAATAGTTTAGTTTTTTAAGTAAGGTCGATTTCAATGGAGCTTCAGGTGTGATAAAATTTTTGACTGGAAGCTGTCTGAGTGGATTAGGGATCGTTTTGAAAAAACCATGGGTGATTCAATTTTAAGGATGAAACTCCCTGTTAAAGCAGAGCCCTTTATTAATAGCCCGGGCAGGTTCTTTCATTACGAGCCCTTATTCACGAGTTCTTTCAGTAAAAATTTAATCATACCTGAAGCGGTAATGTTTTCAAAAGGCTGGAGGTTCGGAAGTCGGTTTTTATTTTACCCCTAACCCCTGCCACCTGTAACCCCGTGAACAAAATCACCCATCATCTATCTTCAATCATCAATCTCATTAGGGTTTCCTCATCAATAATATCGACGCCCAGCGCTTCCGCCCGTTCAAGCTTGGAACCGGGCGAAGCCCCGGCCACAAGATAGTCCGTGTTCCGGCTTACGGAACCGGTGACCCTTCCCCCGGCCTTCTCGATGCGTTCTTTCGCTTCGTCTCTTGTGAGGGTTGGAAGTGTCCCGGTCAGGACAAAAACCTTGCCCGAAAGGGTCCCCGCCCCCTGGACCCCTTCACCAAGAATCTGAACGCCCCGGGTGATAATTTCGCCAACGATCTTCCGGTTTTCCGCCGTGGCGAAAAAGCTTACGACACTTTCGGCCACCACCGGCCCCACCCCTTCGATGGCTTCCAGTTCATCCGGCGTTGTATTCATAAGGACTTCCAGGCGGCCGAAGGTCCTTGCAAGGATACCGGCCACATGCTCTCCCGCATGACGGATGCCCAGGGCATAAAGAAAACGTCCGAAGGTTATCGGCTTGCTCGCCTCGATGGCATTTAAAATATTTGCGGCAGATTTTGATCCCATCCGCTCCAGGTTTTTAAGGGTATCTTCTTTCAGTCGAAAAATATCCGCATAGGAAAACAGCAGATCCTTATCCACCAGCTGCTCGATCAGTTTATCCCCCAAGCCGTCGATGTCGAATGCGCCCTTTGAAGCAAAATGCTTTATCCGTTGTTTGATCTGAGCCGGACAGGAGACGTCCAGGCACCTTAAAACCGCCTCATCTCGGGCACGAACCACCGGAGAATTGCAAACAGGGCAGTTGAGGGGCATCTTGAAGATCTTTTCGGCTCCGGTTCTCTTTGAAGTGATCACCTTGACAATTTCGGGAATCACATCCCCGGCCCGTTGCACCAAAACCGTATCGCCGATTCTGACATCTTTTCTTCTGATTTCATCTTCGTTGTGAAGTGTTGCACGACCCACCGTTACGCCGCCGATTCTCACAGGGGAAAGATGCGCCACCGGCGTCAGGGTTCCGGTCCTTCCCACCTGAACCGCGATATCAATGACCCGGGTGGTCTCCTGAAGCGCTTTGAATTTATAGGCGATGGCCCATCGCGGGCTCCGGGATGTCGCTCCCAAAAGGCGTTGAAAACCAAGACTGTCCACCTTGATCACCATGCCGTCAATATCGTACGGCAACAGATTCCGCCGTTCGCTGAGATCCCGGTAACAGTCGATGGCCGCTTCAATGGTGATTTTCGATCTGATATTCGGGTTGATTCTGAATCCAAGTTCTTGCAGGGCTTGCAATGTATCCCCGTGGGATTCCAGATCCAGATCTGCAACCCTGCCGATACCGTAAAAAAAGATCTCCAGGGGACGTTCCGCAGTGATCCGTGAATCGAGCTGGCGCAAGGATCCTGCGGCGGCATTTCTCGGATTGGCAAAGGGGGGCAAATTCTGGTCGAGGCGACGGTCGTTTAAACGCTTGAACCCTTCCTTCCCGATAAAAATCTCCCCTCTGATCTCGAGCAGTGAAGGATTCTTACGGCCCTTCCCCGTTTCAAGGACCATCGGGACTGAGCGAATGGTTCTGACGTTTGAAGTGATCAATTCGCCGCTGAAACCATCACCGCGGGTGGACGCAGAAATCAGCCGACCGTTTTCGTAGACAAGCTCCACGGCAACGCCGTCTAACTTGGGTTCGGCGGTATAAAGAATGGCATCATCCGTATCGAGACTTCTTTTAACCCGAAGATCGAACTCAAAAATATCGGCATCGCTGAATCCATTATCCAGGCTGAGCATGGGAATTGAATGCGCGACGGTTTCAAATTTGTCGAGGGGCGGCGCTCCAACCCGCAGAGTGGGTGAATCCGGACTCGAAAGACCGGGGTAATTCGTCTCCAGCCGGATCAGCTCCTGCATCATCCGATCATACTCGGCATCCGATATTTCCGGATCGTCCAGAACATAGTATCGATAACCATGACGATGAAGGGCCTCTCTTAATCGGGTGACGCTTTTTATGACTTCAGGATCGATATTTTTTTGCATACCTGAATCATCCACACCATCATACCGGCCTTGCCAGGTTCGAAAGTTCCTCTTTCACCGCGTCGATGATGTCATAAAACCACATCACATCCTCGATGGTGAGACGGCCGGCCTTGCGCTGGGACTCCCCGCCGTCTTTTCTCTTAAACATCCTCGGACCGATCTGGAGCTTCGGCTCACCGTCACCATACTGATTGATGGAAACAACCAGTCCGGTCTCTTCACATTCCCATTTTTTTAAAATTTTATCCTTTTCCGGATCAAATGCCATGTTCTCCTCCATATTCTGTGATTAACCCTATACGTGCATTCTTAAATACGATGGTGTATTATGTCAAATTCATTTTGACACCCCAATTGACCGTAAACCAACTGAGAGAAATATTATACGTGTGACCGTTTGCTAAAATCCCATTTGTCTGCCCGCCCATTTTCAGCGTTCATGAAACAATCCGGATAAATTCAGCTTCCATCTCCTTTCTGCCGACCTTTATGGCCTGAATCGTCTGGCTAAATTTGTCTTGAATACGGCGGTCTTGGCGGTATAAATTCGCCTTCTGTGTAGGGCATAAATGCCAGGTGCAGACCCAGGGTCTTGAAATTCTTGGCAATTTACAACCTCTGGGGCTCCAATAGCGGCAGGATTCCTTAAAATCCCACAGGAGCTGTTCAGGGGGAATCGGATGCCCAGCAAGATGAAGGAACAACAGGTCCTTAAAATCGATCCAGACCCTGGCGGCCAGACAGCAGGGATCCGGACACCAGGGGCAGGTCACCCGACACAGATCGTCCAGAAGCGCAAAAGTGGACACCAGCCGGGCCTGAACTTTTTGTGCCAAAATTACGGCCGGATCCAGGGTCACGCGGTTCCGTCGTACGAGAAAATCGAGATTCCGGTTGGCCGCGTCCCATGCAGCACCAGATCCCCAGGGGAGTATATCTTGACGATAATTGCTTTGCATGACGTTTCCCGATGAAATCTCTAAAGACTTGGAACCTTCATCCTTATCGTGTACCCGCATAGGGTCCACTCGACACAGAATTTGTTAAAAACGACCCTTGGGGAAAATTTTATTTTAATCTTTTCCCCCGGCAAATCCTTTTTAATGGGTCTTTATCATGGCTTAAGACGATCAAAATTGCAATGAGGTTCTATGGCAGTTGTCAAAAACATGCTGCCATTACGCCACGGGCTGACTTTCGCTGTTGTTGAGGCGCCCTGCAGCCCCCTTGACCGAGGCCTCCGGCCGGCTTCCACAAGCTCTGGAGAAAGCGCTGGCTGCTGCCGTTCAATTCCCTTCAAAACAAACCTGGATGCTTCTGGGCAAGGCCAACTTTTTCCAATTTATACAAAAAAGGACTTGAAAGCTTTTTTGCATTGTGGTAGGCGTGTCCTTTGGTTTTTTATGCCCGCCCGAATAATATAAAGACATCGAATATTGAAAGGACTGTATTGAGATGACTCCAAAAAGAGAACTGCAGATTGCTTACAGCCTCATTATTGTTTTTTTCTTTGTGGGGGTTATAAGCTATGCAGCCTTTCCTGCCAAGACACCGGATGAACCGGTAAGGTTAATGTACAAAACGATTGCTGGAAAAGTTTTATTCGACCACAAAACCCATTTATCAGATTCGGGGTACGGCCTCGCCTGCCAGGACTGTCACCATCATCCTGAAGAACCCGAAGAGTTAGAAGAAGCGCTTGTGGCGTGCGGTTATTGCCATAAAGTTCTTGAAGAAGGCAAAACCTTCCCTGACTCTTGTCTTGACTGCCACGAAGCTGAAGATCTCGAAGATTCGGAAGTCTTGAAAAAATCCGATGCATTCCATTCACAATGTGAAAGTTGCCATCAGGGAGTTGAAGCCGGTCCGGAAGAAGAACGATGCAGTTGGTGTCATGTCATGTAAACCGCCGGTCTTTTAGCACAGACGACGGTTTTTTTATGCCCGTTATCCATAAAACACTAAAAAAAGGTTAAACGATGATAAAAAGATCTTTTATCGGTTTGACAAAGCCCATGCTGAAATACGAAGCTCTGGACGTGAGAACGCCGGAACCCACCATCATTCAAGAACCTAAAAAAGTATCACTTTTTTTAGACAAAACCTATGGTTTTAAAGATTCGATTTTGTTAAAAATCGGCGACACGGTCAAGACCGGCCAAAAGCTTTCTCTTTCTGAAAACAGTGAAGCCTATGTAATTTCTACCGTTACCGGAAAAATCTCATCCATTGAAACATTGACCGGTGATTATGGCAAGACCTTTACGTCCGTGTCCATCGACGTTGATGACCATGAAGAGATCGATGATCAGTTCAAAACCTTGGCCGCGGAACCGACCCTCGACAGTGCCAATAATTTTCTGTCCGGAGTTCCCGGCAAGCCGTCGTTTAAAATATTTTCTGATCCTGAAAAACCGATAAATACCATCATTGTCAACGGGATAGATCGCGATTTGCTGGTTGCCACAAACCAGTATATTGTTAAATCGGAAATCGATGCCATAAAAAACGGCATCCGTATTCTTAAAGAAATTACCGGCATCGACAATATTCTCATCGCGGTACCCCAGAACTTGACGCAAGATGCAATCGGCGGCGGTGCCCAAGTCACCACCGTCGATTCTGAATACCCTGCAACCCTCCCTGCGATGATGATGCAAAGTATTTTAGGTCAGATACTGCCTGCCGGTCAAAGTTGTGAAGACATGGGGGTGTGCTTTTTGACCGCCGAAGCGGTTGCATCCATCGGCACAGCCTTTGAAGCGGGCCGCATACCGTCAACCAAAACCGTTACCTTTGTTAATAAAGACGGCGTTAAATCGCTGGTATCGGCCAAGATCGGGACACCCGTCCGTAGTATTTTAAACGCTTTTGGGGTCACCTTAAACGAAAAGGACCGTTTAATCCTAGGTGGTCCCATGACCGGCGCTACCCTCTATTCCGAGGACTTCCCGGTTCTAGCGGATACGGATGCCATTATCGTTCAGGATAGAAATAATATTCCTTTTGTTTCCGACTATCCGTGCATCAACTGTGGCGAATGTGTCCGGGCCTGTCCGGCCAACGTTCCGGTGAATATGCTTGTACGATTTCTCGAAGCCGGACAATATGAGGAAGCCGCTGACCAGTATGACCTGTATTCCTGTATAGAGTGCGGTCTTTGCAGTTATGTGTGTGTATCAAAAATGCCGGTGTTTCACTATATAAAGCTGGCGAAATATGAACTCGGCCGGACCACTTCCCCGGAGGCAACGAATGCTTAATCAGAAAAAACTCATCGTATCACACGCTCCATTCTGGCACGACGGGAGCAGCATAAGGGTTCGAAGTTATCACATAATGCTTGCGGCATTGCCTGCTGCCTTATTCGGCATATTCACCTACGGCATGCCGGCCTTGGGCGTTGTTTCACTGTCCATTTCCTTTGCAATTATATGGGAACTGTTGATCAACAAAGTGACCCGGCGGACCATCAGCATCGGAGACGGCAATGCAGCGCTCATCGGCCTTTTATTTGCCATGCTTTTGCCGGCAACATCTCCGTGGTGGCTGGTCGCCACCGGCACGCTCGTCGCTGTGGTTATTGGAAAGCATATCTACGGCGGCATCGGCGGCAATCCCTTCAATCCCGTTCTTATCGGGGTCGCCATTCTCATGGTGGCCTGGAAAGATTTTTTCGATTTCAATGAAGCCCTGGTGAACTACGATCTCGGATTTGCCATGGTCTATCCCCTGGCCGCCGCCAAACATCTGGGGACGTCGGGCATCGAAGCCTTTAGCACGGCAGGCCTTTTATTGGGCCAGCACTCGGGCGGCATCGGAGCGACCTTTGGGCTCGGCCTCATTCTGGGTGGAATATATCTGATTATCAGAGGGTTTATCCGATGGGAAATTTCAGTCTCTTTTTTGGCCGGTGTATTTGTGACGGCACTGTTTTTTCATATATCTGATCCATCCCAATACGCAAGCCCTGTTTTTCACCTTTTAACCGGCTATACACTTATGGGAGCCTTTTTTCTGGCAACCGAAGATTCATCATCGCCGGTCAATTTCATCCCCATGCTCATTTACGGGGCCGGGGCCGGCGTAATGGCCGTATTGATACGGAATATCGGCGCCTATGTCGATGGTGTGGTGTTTGCAATTCTGCTGATGAATCTCATCAATCCAATTTGTGACAAAATCAGACCTAAATCGCTGGGAAAGGTTGTGTAACATGCGAGATTTATTAATAATGGTGGTAGTTCTGACGGTTTTAAGCGCCTTTTCGGGCGGTTTGCTTTCAGGGCTTCGAAATGCGACCGCTGCCCGGATCGAAGTGCAGCAGCTGAAATTTGTGAAGGGCCCTGCAATTAAAAAAATCCTCCAAGGCGTGTCCAATGATCCCATCGCCGATCGGTTTTCCCTTAAAGACGGCGACATGGTACGGAAATTTTTCGTCGGAAAATTCGACGGCAAGGCCAACACGGTGGTTCTTGAAAGTTCGGGAAAGGGATATGGCGGTGACGTGGGTCTGATGGTCGCCGTTAATATGGACGACGACACCATCGTCGGTGCCGGGGTGACCACCCACAGTGAAACCCCCGGACTTGGAGCCATGGCAAAGGACAATCCCGCTTTTGTGTCCCAATTTAAAGGTCTGCCCATCGCAGAGATGTTTAAAGTCACCAACGACGGCGGTAAAGTCAACGCAATGAGCGGCGCGACCATTACATCCAGAGCGGTTTGTGCGGCCGCCACCCAAACCGGCAGCATTTATCAAAAGCTGAAACCTCAGCTTTCGGAGAAGTTAAAGGAATTTAATAAATAGGGAGATCAACATGGCCAAAACACTCACACAGGAATTTACCAAAGGTCTGTGGGAAGAAATAGCGCCGTTTCGGCTGGTGTTAGGGTTGTGCCCGGTACTGGGTGTCACCACCACCATAGAAAACGGCATTGGCATGGGGTTGGCCACGACCTTCGTTCTGGTATTTTCGAACATCCTGATTGCATCGTTAAGGAATATCATTCCGTCCAAAGTTCGAATCGCCTGTTTTATCATTATCATTGCGACGTTTGTCGTTGTCACCGAACTGCTCATGCAAGCCTTTGCCTATACCTTGTTTCTCAAACTGGGCGTATTCATACCGCTGATCGTGGTAAACTGTATTGTGCTGGGCCGGGCTGAGGCATTTGCGTCCAAAAACGATCTTCTGCCGTCAATCGCCGACGGCCTGGGTATCGGTATCGGTTTTACCCTTTCTTTAGCGGCCCTCGGCGCTGTACGTGAGTTATTTGGTGCCAACAATTTAACCATTTGGACGACGCCCAATTCCGTTATCGGTATTCAAGAAGTGTTTGGCACGAATTTTGAACCGTTTACGTTCATGGTTCAAGCACCCGGAGCCTTTGTCTGCCTCGGGTTAATGCTCTGTCTCATGAATCTTATGGGAAGCAAATAGGAGTTGATCAATGGGCTACATGGAAATTATCATCGGCGGCATTTTTGTAAACAACATTTTGCTGGCCCAGTTTTTGGGCAACTGCCCCTTTCTCGGCACATCCAAAAAGATGGAAACCGCCGTGGGCATGGCCATGGCCGTCGTCTTTGTCCTGGTGTTGGCCGGGGTGATCACCTGGGTTCTTTATGCATTTTTTCTGGTACCGTATAAACTGGTATACATGCGGACCATCGCGTTTATCTTGGTGATTGCATCTTTGGTCCAATTTGTGGAAATGTTTTTAAAAAAGAGCATCCCGGCACTGTATGCCGGACTGGGCATATTTCTGCCGTTGATTACCACCAACTGTGCAGTATTCGGTGCGTGTATCTTAAACGTCGATAAAGAGCTGAACTTTATGAAAACCCTGGTTCAGTCCTTTGCCTATGCCGTAGGATTTGGCCTGGCCCTGATTCTTTTTGCAGGTGTCCGTGAACGCATCATTCTGGCGAGGGTCCCGAAACCGCTCCAGGATACATCCATCGGCCTGGTGACTGCGGGTATTCTCTCCCTAACGTTCTACGCTTTCAAAGGGATGATCTAACAACGGCCATTAGAATTAACTTAGGAGGATACTGTGTTATCATTATCAGCCGTTTTGTTTATGTTGGCTCTGGGAGCCACCTGCGGCGCTGTTCTCAGCGCGGCGTCCAAAATCTTTTATGTCTATGAAGACCCTCGCGTTGGCATTGTAGAGGGATATACGGCCGGTGCCAATTGCGGAGGGTGCGGATATGCCGGATGTGCCGCTGCAGCGGTTGCCGTGGTTGCCGGAGAAGCACCCCCCAGCGTCTGTATCGTGGCCGGACCTGAAGCCACTGCGAATATCGCCGGCGTTATGGGTCTCGATCCGGGTACCGCCGAATCTCTGCTTTCCTACAACACCTGTACCGGCGGAGACCGGGCGGCTGAAAAATATGTTTATATGGGAATTAAAAGTTGCCAAGCACTGGCCACCCTTCACGGCGGCCAGCGGTTCTGTCCGGTGGGCTGCCTGGGTTTTGGGGATTGTGTCAAGGCCTGTGCTTTTGATGCCATTAAAATTGGGGCACATGGGTATCCGGTTGTCAACGAGATGAAATGTGTCGGCTGTGGGGCATGTGAGAAAGTCTGTCCCAAAGATATCATGGAAATCAAAACCATGTCCCAAAGACTGCTCCATCTCAATCAGTATGACGATCGTATCGCCCCCTGTCAGCAGACCTGTCCGGCGGAAATCGATATACCCAAATACGTTTACCAGACCAAAATCGGAGATTATGAAGGGGCGGTCAATACCATTCGGGAGCGCAATCCCTTGATGCTGGCCTGCGGCCGAGTCTGTCCGCACCCGTGTGAAGACAAGTGCCGTAGAGGTATCGAAGACGAGCCGGTATCCATCAACCAGTTGAAACGCTTTGTGGCCGACTATGAAATGAACTCAGGGAAGCGTCTTCCTATTTCCGTTGCGCCGTCCACCGGCAAAAAAATAGCCGTTGTCGGCGGCGGTCCGGCCGGTTTGAGCTGTGCCTACTTTCTCCGCCGTTTGGGGCATGATGTTACGATTTTCGATGCCATGCCCAAACTTGGGGGTATGATTCGATACGGAATTCCTGAATATCGGCTCCCCAAGGATGTATTGGCCTGGGAAATCGACGGAATTTTGAATTTAGGGGTTGAACACAAACCCAACGTCGCCCTGGGCCGTGATTTCGATATCGGCGCCTTGATCGCATCCGGATATGATGCTGTTTTCTTGGGCATCGGCGCATGGAAAGATTACACCCTCGGCGTTGAGGGCGAAAATTTGCAAGGGTGTTACACCGGAATTAATTTTCTCACCAATTTTGCCGTATGGCAGCAGGAAAGGCCCCATGAACAGCGGCCGTTTATCGGCAAAAAGTGTGTGGTCATCGGCGGCGGCAACACGGCCATCGACTGTGTTCGAACCCTGGTTCGTCTGGGAGCGGACGAGGTCACCATCGTCTATCGACGGACCCGCAAAGAAATGCCGGCCAACGAAGTTGAAATCGTTGCTGCGGAACATGAAGGCATAAATTTTACGTTTCTGGCGGCCCCCACCCAGGTCATCGGAGATGAAGCGGGCAACGTCACCCAACTCGAATATCTGAAAATGGAGCTGGGCGAGCCGGATGCCAGCGGCAGACGCCGTCCGGTACCCATCGAAGGGTCGGAAACCGTCATCGATACCGACATGCTGATCACGGCCATCGGACAGGGTCCGGATGTCTTCTTCAAGGATGAAAGCAAACGCCTCGATGAAGATCTGAAACTGACCCGCTGGAACACCATCGATTCGGAAGATGAGATCGCCCTTCAGTCCAGCATTCCCTATATTTTTTCCGGCGGAGACGCCGCAACCGGTGCAGATCTTGTTGTCTCAGCCATCGGTGCCGGACGACGCGCCGCCCGATCGATCCACTTTTACCTGGCCAACGAAGACATAACACCCCCATCTAAAACATTATTCAGGAATAATATACCGGTATCGATTTTCGAATCGGTTTCGGGAATTACCCAGCTGCCCAGAACGAAAATGCCGGAACTTCCGGTGGATGAACGGATCAAATCCTTTGTAGAGGCAGACCTCGTGATCACCGAAGATGAGGCGCTGTATGAATCGAGCCGATGCCTGGAGTGCTGTCTGATCTGCTATAACAAAGACGTTGCATAAACCCTAATGTTGCATAAACAACAGAGCTGGTATTTATAAAAAGACAACATTATTATCTGACGGGCGCTGCCAATGTGCACTGCAAGTTGCATCCAAAAATCATGATAAATTCGCCCTGTTGTTTACCCTTTGGGAAAGCCCGCCAGAGGCGGACAAGCCGAGGGCGCCGCAACGCCTTTGTTGTAAAGGGTTTGCGGTAAAACATTACAACTTCACCCTTTACGCCTCTGATTTACAGCACCCTCGACTTTTGCAACATTAGGGTAACATATCCTGTTTGTTCGTTGACCGGATTTTCTTTTGTTCCTCCGGACACGGTTGCCCGCATTCCAGCACCGGGATATTATCCGAAATGACAAACGTCGTCGATATTCAAACCTATCGAGCCAAGGTCATCAAGAAAAAAGCTTTCGGATCCTGGAAGAAGCGCTTTGGCGAATCATACCCTATCAACATCAAGCTTTCGGATCTTTCAGACATCGCCCTCCATTTTCTGGCCCAGCCCGGTGAAAACAGTGCTGTTGCCTATTATGAACTGATCATGGGGGTCCTGGACCTCGGCCCGGCCACAAAGTTCAATTATCTTCCCAACAGAGAACAAATAACGGTGGTGGACATCCACCTATTTTTAGCCGACCAGGTGCGGTTTGAAATCATGCGCCGATTGAAATGGCTCATCAACCTTCCGTGTGAAAAATACGCCCTTGTGGAGATGGTTCAGGGTTTCGATACCGTCAAGTCAGAATGCAAGGGCACCTTCCCCGAACTTGCATCGTCCCACCCGGATTATCCCGCCTACGCGCAGCTCCCCCACAGCGAAAGAGAGAGTTTCATTCGCCGCATGCTGCGTGACGCCCTTGAAACTTTTAAAGATCGCTTGGGATCTTAAAACAGGCGGCGTAATCTTAACACCTTAGACCTGTTCGCTTTTACGCGGTTTTATCGGCGAGTTCTTGCCGATGGAAACGGAATTGTCCTGGGACTGAAACCAAATGTTATTCTGAGAAAGGCCATAAAGGGGGAATAAATCACGCCGGCGGGAAATTTTGAAACGGTTTCTAACCGGTTGAACGTAAGGCGGTTATCGTATCCAGCATATCGGAAGGAATCGGTGCTTCAAAGCAAAGAGTGGTATGTGTCGAAGGATGGGTAAGTTCGAGGCGCCGGGCATGCAGCATCTGCCTTGGGACGGATAGGCGGTGATCCTTGCTTATTTCTATCGGTATCCTTTGCCTGCGGCCGCCGTAAACCGGATCCCCCATGACCGGATGGTTGATGGCGGCACAGTGAACTCTGATCTGATGGGTTCGCCCGGTTTTCAGATCAATATCAATCAAAGTGGCCAGAATAAAACGTTCTTTTACTTTCCATGTTGTTTCAGCATTTCGGCTTTTTTTGCTGTGGGTGGACATTTTTTTTCTATCCACAGGATGCCTGCCGATGGGCAGTGAAATTGTGCCTGAATCCGCCTTCATTTTACCATGAACCAGGGCCAAATATTTTTTCTGGATGGTTCGACGCTTAAACTGATCGGACAAACCATGATGTGCTCGGGAATTTTTGGCCACAACAAGCACACCGGACGTATCTTTGTCGAGCCGATGTACAATCCCCGGCCGCAGCTCCCCGCCGATCCCTTCGAGATTGGGGCAATGATACAAAAGACCGTTCACCAACGTTCCGCTGTAGTGGCCCGGTGCCGGGTGCACCACCAGTCCCGGCTGCTTGTTGACAACGATGATGTCATCGTCCTCGTGAAGGATATCGATGGGAATCGGTTCGGGTTTAAAGAGGACATGCTCCGGAAAAGGGATGTGTCCGCGGACTTCCTCCCCCGCTCTCACCCGATAACCGGGCTTTTTTACCACACCCTGAATCCGAATCTTTCCGTCGCGAATCAGGGTTGCGGCAAAAGAACGAGAACAATCCTCGATCCGGGATGCCACCAAAAGGTCGAGGCGCTTGCCTGAATCGGTTGCATCCACACGTATGGTAAAGGATTTCCGATGGTGCATGTTTTAAGAAGGTGGGTTATTCGCCGGAATCATCTGTATCTTCAGGTTTTTTAGGGGGAAAAAGCAACTCCATCTCGGATATAATCGCCTGTTCGCTGGTATTTCTGACGGTTGAAAGTTCCATGACCAGCAGGTTTTGGGCGGTATCGTAAAGCTTGCGTTCGCCAAAGGATAGATCCTTTGTTAATTTCAGCAGGGAAAGATCCCTGTACACTTCGGCCACATCATACAGTGAACCGGTTTTGATCTTGTCCATATATTCCCGATATCTCCGGTTCCAGGTCTGGGTCTCACCGGGCGACGGCTCCCGTTTTTCCATGACTTCGTATACTTTGGGGATATCTTTCTTGTCGATGACATCCCGAAGTCCGACCTGTTCAACATTCCATGTGGGTATCATAATGGTCATTTCATTTTCGAGGATTTTCATCATATAAAAATCATGTTCTTCGCCGTTAATGATCCGGGACTCGATGGAGTTGATTCTCCCGACACCATGAGCAGGATAGACGGCAAGATCCCCGACTTTGAATTCCCGTACGTCTTGATTGGGGGTTTCTGCTTTATCTTTAACCTTTTTCTTATTCATTTTAACACCGGCTTATGGTTGTATATGACTGATCATCGATCATTATATGGCGAGACCTTTGCAAAGCACCTCTTTTTACCCGATTTTTGTGTCCCCGATGATCGGGTTTTATCAACAGACTCAAATTTTGAACGATATGAAGCTTTAGCGTTATCCTCGAAATACTCAATGTATTCCTGCCTGTCCCCTAGGTCCGGCAGATCGTACTGGGATGGTTAAATTTTCCGCCGTCCTTTAACTCGAACAAAAATATCTATTTTTCAAAGGTCTCATGGGTGCATGTGGGCATCCGTAATTTCTTACTCAACCAATTTTCAATTAAGTTCATACCATACAATCCATTCACAATCAATAAAAAAGGACCGGCGCATGTTGCGCCGATCCTTTTAGATTGTATCTGTTTTTATGAATGTTGCATTACATCAAGAAAGGTACCATGAGCAGTGCAACAACGTTCAGTATCTTGATCATCGGGTTAATGGCCGGACCTGCAGTATCCTTGTAAGGATCGCCGACCGTATCACCGGTAACCGCCGCTTTGTGGGCATCGCTTCCTTTTCCGCCCAAGTGGCCGTCTTCAATGTATTTCTTGGCATTGTCCCAGGCTGCACCACCGGTGGTCATGGAAATCGCAAGAAAAACACCGGTAACGATACTTCCGATGAGAAGCCCGCCCAGGGCCACCTTGCCCAGCAACAGTCCGACAACAACGGGCATCACAACCGGCAGAAGTGCGGGGACGATCATTTCTCTTAGGGCAAACTTGGTGACGATGTCAACACAGGCTGCATAATCGGGTTTAGCAGTGCCTTCCATGATGCCCGGAATTTCGCGGAACTGGCGGCGCACCTCTTCAACCACGGCCCCACCGGCCTCTCCCACCGCTTTCATGGCCATAGAAGCAAACAGGTACGGCAAAAGCCCGCCGATAAAAAGGCCGATGATCACGTTGACATCGGACAGGTCGAATCTCAAGGCAGCAGCACCCTCTTTGGCCTGCAGGGCAAATTCCTGTACATAGCATGCAAACAGAACCAGAGCCGCCAGACCGGCAGAACCGATGGCATACCCTTTGGTCACCGCTTTGGTGGTATTTCCCACGGCATCCAGCGGATCGGTCACGGCCCGAACGCTCTCATCCATGTCCGCCATTTCGGCAATTCCACCGGCATTGTCGGTAATCGGCCCGTAAGCATCAATGGCAATCACCATTCCGGTCATGGAAAGCATGGACATGGCAGCCATGGCAATTCCGTATAGGCCGGCAAAGTGAAACGACAGATAAATCGCCAGGCAGATGGCAAGAACCGGAGCCGCCGTGGCCTGCATGCTCACCCCAAGACCGG
>JAQYVT010000074.1 GCA_030145345.1 Desulfobacterales bacterium | reverse complement strand
AGATCCCCCAAAATCCCTTTGAAACGGGATCTCCGCCCCAGTTAAACATAAAGGATAGATGGGTTCCACCCCGATGGAATATACACTGAAAATGCATTCCATTGGGCAGGCGGGGTAAACTTTGCTCTGAGACGTTGCGGGAACCCTCGCCGGTCAGGTATTCTGTCAATTTTTTTTACCTCTCTCATCCCATGGCCCCGTTGAAACGGAATCTATGTTTCGCTTCAAAAAGCTTGCGGGGAATCCACTCCGTGTGCGGCCTATTGTTTTTATACCAGCCCATCAGAATAAGATACGCTTCATTTAGGTAGAAGCCATTTCAAAACCGATGCCACTCCTGTAACTCCTCTGAATTTATAGCAGATTTCGAAATAAAATCAACGTATTTTGACAACCAAGGTCTTTAGGAAACAAACCCCTGCCCCCTTGAGTCCTCAAATCCTCGGTCCCGCTTCTCCAACTAAATTGGAGAAGGACCTTTTGAGATAGCTTGATGATTGTACGTGTTCAGGGGGTTCGCTCCCCCGTGTAACGATATTGGCGGAGTGGCTTCGTTATTTCAATGATTTAGCAATGGGGGAGACCGCGGCTCCCGCATGCTTTTTGCGTGAGAACGCGGAGGGGGCAGGAATGCCCCCGCTGCTAAGTCTTTGAAATGACCAGACACGTAGACACCGGAGTGAAGCGGGGGAGCGTACCCCCTGAACACGTAATGTTGATTTGACAGAATCCGATTTCTCAGATATGGGTCTTCGGTAAAAAAACTTATGCGTATGAGCCATCAGCCGTCGAATATCTTATTTGTTTGCTTGGGAAATATCTGCCGTAGTCCTTTTGCCCGAGGCCTTTTCACAAAGCTTGTGGATCAAAGAGAGCATAAAGGCGTCGATGCAGAATCTGCAGGTTTACTGGCGCTTCCCGGAAATTCGGCCACTTTTCTTGCCCAAAAAGTTTCGGGCGAGTACGGTGTCGATTTAACCGGGCACAAGGCAAAACTTGTATCTAAAAAATTGGTCGCCGGATCAGACCTGATCCTGGTCATGGAAAAATCCCACAAGGATACACTCCTAACCGACTTTCCCATGGCAACAGACAAGGTCTTTTTAATACGGCATTTTGCACGCTTTGGCTCACGAAACCGCGGCATTGCGGATCCCTACGGACTTAATTACGACGCATACCGTTTTTGTTTTCTCGATATCGAGGATGCGGTTTTGGGCCTTTTGGAGTTCCTTTCCATACGCTAAAATATACCCCGTCACCCCTATAACATTCCGGATAAATATATTGCTGGATAAATTCAGGGTACGTGTTCAGGGGTGCGCTTCCCCGTGTAACGATACCTGCCCGCTCGTGCCTTGCATGGCAGGCGGGTTGGCGGAGTGGCTTCGTTATTTCAATGACTTAGCTGTGGGGGAAACCGCGGCTCCCGCATGCTTTTTGCGGGAGAACGCGGAGGGGGCAGGAATGCCCCCGCTGCTAAGTCTTTGAAATGACCAGACACATAGACACCGGAGTGAAGCGGGGGAGCGTACCCCCTGAACACACACAATTCAGGAATGATTTGAAAAACAGACAACCATCGATGGACAAGGAAAAACCCTATGAGACCACTAGTCGGTGTCGCAATTATCGTTGTCAAAGATTCTAAGATTCTTCTTGGGAGACGTTTGGGTTCACACGGATCCGGAACTTGGCAGTTTCCCGGCGGCCATTTAGAATTCAAAGAGTCCATAGAAGATTGTGCCAAAAGAGAACTTTTCGAAGAAACGGGTTTAAAAATACGAAATCTCAGATTTGGACCCTATACCAACGATATTTTCGAGGCAGAACAAAAGCATTATATCACCCTATTTGTCATCGCAGAATACGATTCGGGCGTATTAACGGTAAAAGAGCCTAAAAAATGTGACCAATGGGATTGGTTCAGCTGGTCAAACCTCCCGGAACCTAAATTTTTGCCGATTCGAAATTTGGAAAAGCAAAAATTCAATCCAAATGACTGGATGACCAAAACATCGCAATCATTTCAGACAGCCAATCCAAAATAACACGTCACGTGAAAAGAAACTTCTCCATGAATTAAAACGGACCTCAACGTCAGGGGGATCTTGGAGGTTCTCTTTCGGGAAAAGGCCATTTATGGATGGAAACTAATTAATTCCATACGCTTTCAGTTTAATCTGCAGGGTCCGGCGGCTGATACCCAGTATCTTTGCCGCATGGGTTCGATTACCTTCGGTCTCCGCCAGGGTTCTTAAGATCATCTGTTTTTCAACGTCTTTGAGTGATCTTCCCGGCGTGAGATCGATTTCAGGTTTTGTCACCTCCGGGTCCAGGGCCCGCAAGACATCGGAGAATTCGTCAGGAGTTATCATGTCTCCGCGAGACATAATCACTCCCCGTTCAACCATGTTCTCGAGTTCTCTGACATTTCCGGGCCAGTCGTAACGCATGAGCAAATCGGTGGCACGCGGGGTAAACCCCTTGATGAGCCTACGGTTCTTTTCCGCATACTGTTTAAGGAAAAAATCGGCAAGTAGGGGGATGTCGTCTCGCCGTTCGCGCAAGGGGGGTATGCTGAGGGTGACCACGTTGATTCGATAAAAAAGATCTTCGCGGAATCGCCCGCCCTGAATTTCTTCGTCCAGATTCCTGTTGGTTGCAGCGATCACTCGGGTGTCTATCCGAACCGTATTCGAGCTGCCGACGGGCTCGAACTCCCGCTCCTGAAGCACACGGAGGATCTTGGCCTGTGTTTGAGGCGCCATCTCTGCGATTTCGTCCAGGAATATGGTTCCCTGATGGGCCCGTTGAAAGCGGCCCTGACGATATTTCAGCGCCCCGGTAAATGCACCTTTTTCATGGCCGAACAGCTCGCTTTCCAATAGTGTTTCGGACAAGGCGGCACAGTTGACCTTGATCAGGGGTTTTTCCCTTCGCGGGCTGTTTTGATGGATGGCGTTGACCATGAGTTCCTTGCCCGTTCCGCTTTCACCGGTAATGAGCACGGTGGCTTCGGTGGGTGCCACCAGGGCAATGGTTTCCAATACCTGGCTCATGGCGGAACTTTGGCCGATGATATTCGAAAAATCGAAGCGATCTTCCAACCTTTCCTTCAGATAAACATTTTCCAGTTCCAGTTGATGATGATGCAACGCTTTTTTCACCAGGATTTTGAGCTCGTCGATATCGAGCGGCTTGGTCAAATAATCATAGGCACCTAATTTTAAAGCATCCACTGCCGTGCTCACCGAAGAATAAGCGGTCATCATAATGACCGGTATCCCCGAACTGATTTCCTTGATTCTTTTCAAGGCCTCGATTCCGCCCATCCGATTCATACGGATGTCCATCAATATGAGGTCATAGAACCGCTCCTCCACGGCGGCAATTGCCGTTTGTCCGTCCTCCGCCGGGTGTATCTGGTATCCTTCAGCCGAAAGCACAGCTTCAAGCATCTTTAAATGTGTGGTTTCGTCATCGACAATTAGGATTTTCGGTTTCATGTTTTTCTCTTATTTGACCAATGATATATTGTCGGATGTTACGGTTTCTCATCAATTCCCGGCGAGGCCACCGGAAGGCTCATGACAAATCGACAACCTCTTGTATTTCCAGACAAAGGGCTCTCAACCCGAATTTCGCCCCGGTGGTTTTCCACGATCTTATGAACAATGGCCAGACCCAAACCGGTACCTTTTTCTCGCGTGGTAAAAAAAGGATCGAAAATTTTTTTCTTTTTATCCTGGGGAATCCCCGGTCCGTTGTCTTCTACCCAAATATTCAGCCGGGTGCCCGCTTCATTGACATCCGAACCCACGTCTATACTCCCACCGTTATTGACTTCCTGCAGGGCATTCAGCATAAGATTGAGCAGGGCTTGGGTTATCTGATTGGCATCCAGAAGAAAGCGCTTTAAATCCGAATTGATTTCACTGCGGATCTTTATGTCACGGGACCGCGCATCGGTTTCCACCAGCCGCATCGTGTGTTCTGCCAGTTCCAAAACATCTGTCGGTGTCAGTTCGGGTTCCAACGGACGGGCAAATGTGAGCAGATCATTGACCACACGATTAATCCGATCGACTTCCTTGACCATGATTTCAGCATATTCTTTTTCCTGGGCTCGATCCGAAAGAGAATGGGCCAGGAACCGGGCGAATCCCTTGATGGAGCTGAGGGGATTACGGATTTCATGAGCGACCCCGGCAGCCAGTTCCCCGATGGCCGCAAGTTTTTCCGAATGCCGGACCTTCTCCTCCAGTTTCTTGATTTCTCTCAAGTCCCTGAGTAGGATAACGGCACCGGTGCAGGTCTGTTTTTCGTCAAGAATCGGTGTAACGCTCAAGGTCATCGGCATCAGCGCACCGGATTTTTGTCGGTGAAGGTATTCTCGTTCAAACACCGGCTGACATCCTGAAAGTGTACTGTGGATGCCTGTTTCGTGAAAGTCGATCACCGACTTTAGGTCCATTCCATCGACCCCGGCCTCTTTCAGTCCAAGCAATTTCAGAGCCAGCCGGTTGTAAGACCGAATGCGGCCTTCCGGGTCGATACTCAGCAGGCCATTGGCCATGTTGGCGACCACCTGCCGGGTGTAATCCCGAGTCTGTTCAAGGGTTCTGTCCACCAGATAATAGTTCTGGATTACAAATATGAAGAATAGAGCCCCGGATCCGAGGGCCACAAGAATGGCGGCCATAACCACGGCATGATGAATATCCGAGCGACGCGCCGCTTCAAAGGCCGTCATTTTCAGTCCCAGAACAATGACGGTGTCTGAATGTCTATGGGAAGACATACCGCGGCCGTCCCCCATCATCTCTCTGTGACCAGGACTCATAAGCGACGATGGGCGTGGAAAAAAGCGTTTGGCCAGATCATACACCTGGGTGCCGTCCGCCAGCTTTCTAACCCGGCTTTGGACCGGATTCTCATCGTCCAACTGCGGGCGCCAGGCTGAGGACATGCCCTCAAACGAGGGATTTGAATGGTGGACAACGGTGCCCTGTGAATCGATGAGATAGACATATGCAATGTTTTCATCTTTTCCGGTTTCCAATATAAGGTTCCCAATGGAATCTTTTTCCCATGGGTTCATTACCATGCCGGACCGGGCACCGGCTTCCAACGTATGCAGGATAGCCAAGCTCTGCTGATGTACGAAAGTCAAGACCGTCTTTTCTTGCCGTTCCAAATTACGGTAGGTGGAGATGCTGATAAGTATGAGCAGTAGAAGCACCACGGCAAGGATGGACAGCGCGGGCAGGTACAGCCGTTTTAATCTCAAAATTCTCATAAAACACCCAATTTTGCCCCCGCCAAACGAGGAAGGTTCGTTGCGAATTACATTGAAAACAGAACTTAGTTCGCTTCGCTCACAATTGGAATGATGGAATACTGGAACATTGGGCTATTGTAAAATTCCTATTTACGGGAATTAAATAGAGGAATGTCATCTTTTTTAAATCATCATTCCATTATTCCATTATTCCATGTCCGAGTTAAAAGTATACGCCTAAAAAACACCTTTATTTTCATTATATTGTAGAATTTCCGAGTCGTTAAATTAATTAGTTTCCATCCGTAAATGGCCCTTTTTGCCCGGATCTGCATTCTCCGCAGGTTTCCGGCTGCGGCATACATAAAGTATGCCTCACCGAAAACCCTTGTGCGGCCTTGATCCGAACAAAAATTACTCATTTATGAATTGGAAACGCACCGTGCCCATTTTACAATTGTGGATGGGCACTAATTTACTCGAATTTGGCGTGTTATAAACCAACTGGCTAAAATAACGGAAGAAAATATGCTTGATACTTTTCTATAAATACAACATACTATATCTCAGTTGTTGAAGCGGCGCCCGCATCCGAATTTGTTCAACGTTCTCACCCCTCTGATTCTCTCAAATACAACAGCAACAACATAAATGCAAATATATTTCGCACATAGTCCGGAAATTCGTTCGAACCGCGCAAAATTTGCGCACCTTTAATCTCATTCAATTTATCCCAAACCTTTTTTTATTTTAATTCCAGATAGTTATATTTTGGCACATGTTTTGCTCTAACCCTTGTGGAGATCCGCAAAAATTATGGGAGGCAAGAAATGAAATCCTTTTTACGCAAATTATTATCTTTAACGTCGGCAGCGACCGTGATTCTTTTCACGGCTCTCAACAGTTCGGCAGCCGACCCTTCCATCTGGGCGCCCCAACCATTGGACCGTCTAATTGAAGAAGGTTTGGCCAATAACCAAGACATCAAAAGCATGGAGTCCAAGGTGGAAAGTCTCAAAGAAGAGATCTCGTTTGCCGGTTCATTGAACGATCCTCGCATCGGCATCGGTTTGCTGAATCTTCCAACCGACACCTTCAGGTTCGACCAGGAGCCGATGACCCAAAAGCAGCTTTTCATCGCCCAGAAAATACCGTGGTTCGGCAAATTAAACCTCCGGTCCCAGCGGGCCGCCATGAAAGCGATCCGTCAGGAAGCCGTCCTAAAGGCAAAACGGCTGGAACTCGCCCGGCAAATTGCGTTGGCGTATTATGAACTCGGTTTTGTCGGCAGCGCCCAGAAAATTAACGAGAAATTGATTAAAATGTTAACCCAGTTGCTCCGGGTATCGGAGACGAGATATGCAGCCGGCCAGGGTCTCCAGCAAGATGTGTTGCAAGCCCAGGTAGAATTGAGCAAACTTCTGGACGAACAGATCACTTTGGGAAAAAAACGCCGCACACCGGAAGATCGGATCAACGGCCTGCTCAATCGCGAAAGTTTCGTCCCTGTAGCACCCCCTGAACGCATGCCATATCCTGATCTGATAATGGAAATAAAGAAATTACAAACGCGTGCCTTGACCATGAACCCCTGGCTGAAAGTCAAGCAGGCCGACATCGAGCTGAGCCATGTGGAAATCGAGCTGGCCCGAAAGGATTATTGGCCGGATATGGATTTCAAAGTGGCATACGGTCAGCGGGACGAGGGTGAGAGCGGCCAGGACCGTGCAGACTTTTTTTCAACCTCTGTGGTGATCAACATTCCCCTCTGGCAGAAAACCAGACAGGACAGAAAACTCGAAGCCACCAAATTGGGCCATCAGGCCGCATTACAATCGTTTAAAAATTTGGCCAACAACCTTCCTCACAAAATAGACGCCCTGGCAACCGATATCCAAAATTTGCAGAAAAACTACCGGCTCATCACAGATGCCCTGATCGTCCAGGCAGAACAATGGGCGCGCTCTTCCTTGACCGCTTATTCGGTTAACAAGGTAAACTTCAATACGGCAATCAATGCCCAAATTCGGTTGCTTCGTTTCGAACTTCAATCCGAAAATTACTTGTTCAGCCTGTATAAAAAGCGTGCCGAACTGGAAGAGGTTTTGGGCGCACCGCTTTATCCTCAGAATTCCGGTGACACCACATCTTATTTGCAAAAGGAAAAAATATCATGAAACGATTCTTAAAAAGATCAATTCTTCGAAAAACCTTTGGGTGGATGGTCGCGTTCACCGTGTGGATCACCGGGTCGGGTATGGATATGAACCTTGCAGACGAGCCAAACGTTATGGTGACAAAGGTCTTTGCTGGGGAGAAGTCACTCAAAGCAGGAATGATCGATGCCAAAACCGGTAAAAAGATCAAATACTGGGCTGCGCCCATGGATCCGACATACATCCGAAACGAACCGGGAAAATCTCCCATGGGCATGGATCTGGTACCGGTGTACGAAGAAGAAGGCGAAGACAAGGCGGCGGCTTCGACCATCCGTATCGATCCGGTGACCGTCCAAAATATGGGCGTTCGTCTGGGACGGGTAAAACGTAAACCCCTGGTCAAAAATATCCGGACATTCGGCAACATCACCTACGATGAAAGACGGATCTACACGGTCAATACCAAGTTCAACGGATGGATTGAAAAATTGTATGTCGATTTTGTCGGCGAAACGGTGAAAAAAGGCCAACCGCTGTTTGATATTTACAGTCCTGAACTGGTAACGGCCCAAGAAGAATATCTTCTGGCCCTTCAGCAGAATAGAGATCTCAAAGACAGTTCCTACCCCAGCATCCGTGAAGGAGCCCAACGTCTTTTGAAAGCCTCCCGTACCCGGCTGGAATACTGGGATGTGAGCGAGCGGCAGATAAAAACCATCGAAAATACCGGCAAGGTTCAAAAGACACTCACCATATATTCTCCGGCACGGGGCGTGATCATCAAGAAGAATGCTTTTCAGGGGCACTATGTAATAGCGGGCCAGCACCAGTATGAAATCGCCGATCTTTCCAAGGTATGGGTGGATGTGGACATCTATGAATACGAGTTTCCCTGGGTTCGAAAGGGGATGCCTGCAAAAATGGAACTGTCTTACATTCCGGGTAAAATCTTTACCGGGAACGTGCTGTTCGTCTATCCGTTTCTTTCGGCCAAAACCCGAACGGCCACCCTCAGATTGGAATTCCCCAACCCGGATTATCAGCTGATGCCGGATATGTACGTCAATGTGACCCTCGAGTCCGCCATTGCCGGAGACAGTCTGGTGATTCCCCAGGAAGCGGTCATCGACAGCGGCGTTCGAAAGATCGTTTTTGTGGCCCTCGGCAAGGGCAAATTTCAGCCCCGGGAAGTCAAACTCGGCGTGGAAGGCAACGACAATGAGTTCCAGGTATTAGAGGGCCTCAAGGAAAACGAAGAGATTGTGATTTCCGCTCAGTTCATGCTCGATTCCGAAAGCCGTCTGCGAGAGGCCATTCAAAAGATGCAGGAAGTCCAACAGCTACGTCCAATTTCAGATTCCGCCGAATCCATGAAAACGAAATCCGACGATCTCGACATGTCGGATATGAGCATGGATGAAACCGCAGAGACTTCCAAGCCTCATCAACACAAGTAGATACAAGGTTAATGGTATTCATAAAATATTCCTCAGGGATTTGACGAACAGAAAGCGCACACTGAAATGATAGAAAAAATCATAGATTTATCCATAAAAAACAAGTTTTTGGTAATCCTGATGACCATGTTTGTGATTGCGGCCGGCATCTATGCGATGTTGAAGACGCCGTTGGATGCCATACCGGATCTTTCGGATGTACAGGTGATCATTTTTACCGAATACTCCGGCCAGGCACCCCAGGTGGTGGAAGATCAGGTCACCTATCCGCTGACAACGGCCATGCTTTCGGTGCCGTTTGCCAAAGTGGTCCGCGGCTATTCATTTTTCGGCCTTTCTTTTGTTTACATCATTTTCGAAGACAACACCGACCTGTACTGGGCCCGCAGCCGGGTGCTGGAGTATTTGAATTATGTTTCCGGACGCCTGCCCAAGGGGGTCACCCCTTCGCTGGGGCCGGATGCCACCGGTGTGGGCTGGGTTTACGAATACATCCTCGAAAGTGACCGGCACGACCTGGCCCAGCTGCGTTCGATTCAGGACTGGTTTCTGCGCTATGAACTGGCCAGCCTCCCCGGTGTGTCCGAAGTAGCCTCCATCGGCGGGTATGTAAAACAGTATCAAGTGGTGGTCGATCCCAACAAACTGCGGGCATACGACATCCCCCTTCAAAAGGTCAAAATGGCCGTCCAGCGCAGCAACAATGACGTTGGCGGAAAACTGGTGGAGATGGGCGAGACCGAGTTTATGGTTCGGGGGCTTGGCTATATCAAAAGCCAAGAAGACCTCAACGACATTCCCCTTGGAGTGGACCAGCGGGGCACGCCGATCTTGCTGAGAAATGTGGCCCAAGTCAAAATCGGTCCGGAGTTGAGAAGAGGCATCGCCGATTACAACGGAACCGGCGAAACCGTCGGCGGCATCGTGGTCATGCGGTACGGTGAAAATGCCCTCAAAGTTATCGAAAATGTCAAAAAACGTCTGGATCAGCTTAAATTGGGATTGCCTGAAGGGGTTCGAATAAAAACCGTATACGACCGTTCGAGCCTCATCCTGCGGGCCGTGAACAACCTGAAACGAACACTCATCGAAGAAAGCATTATCGTTGCGCTGGTCTGCATTATTTTTCTGCTCCATTTTCGCAGCGCTTTTGTGGGGATTTTTACCCTGCCGGTGGGGGTTCTGATCAGTTTTATCATCATGGAACGGCAGGGGATCAACGCCAACATCATGAGTTTAGGGGGCATTGCCATCGCCGTCGGCGCCATGATCGATGCGGCCATTGTGATGATCGAAAACGCCCACAAGCACATCGAACACGACGACGGTAAAAAGCCCCACTGGGATTTGATCGCAGATGCCGCCAAGGAGGTCGGACCCTCCCTGTTCTTTTCCCTGTTGATCATCGCCATCAGTTTTCTGCCGGTGTTCACCCTTGGGGCCCAGGAAGGACGACTTTTCCGTCCTTTGGCGTATACAAAGACTTACGCCATGATCGGTTCTTCTCTGCTCGCCGTCACCATCGTCCCGGTGATGATGGGCTATTTGATTCGGGGCAAGATCAGGCCCGAGGCAAAAAACCCGGTCAATCGTTTTATGGTCTGGATTTATCACCCGATTATCAAACTGGTGCTCAAAGCCAAAATTTTAGTGGTCCTGCTGGCGATAGGGGTTCTGGTCGTCAGTTACATCCCCTGGAAAAAAATCGGATCCGAGTTTATGCCGCCGCTCAACGAGGGCGATCTCCTCTACATGCCCACGACCCTGCCGGGTATCTCGGCCACCAAGGCCAAAGAGCTTCTCCAGCAGACCGATCGAATTATTGCCACCTTTCCCGAAGTTCACCACGTATTCGGCAAAATCGGCCGGGCCGAAACGGCAACGGATCCCGCGCCGCTATCCATGATCGAAACGACCATTACGCTGAAACCCGAGTCCGAGTGGCGTGAAGGGATGACCATGGAAACATTGGTCGATGAGCTTAACAAGGCCATCCAGTTTCCGGGATTGACCAATGCATGGACCATGCCCATCAAAACCCGCATCGACATGCTTTCCACCGGAATAAAGACACCGGTGGGGATCAAGCTCATGGGTGAGGACCTGCAGGTGCTGAGCGATCTGGGAGAAGAAATCGAAGCGGTGATGCGGGAAGTTCCCGGAACCCTCAGCGTATTCGCTGAAAGGGTTACCGGCGGAAATTTTCTCGACTTCAGGATCAAACGAACGGAAGCTGCGCGGTTTGGCCTCACCGTCGGCGATGTCCAGGATATCATCATGACCGCCATCGGCGGCATGAACATCACCCAGACCGTCGAAGGATTGGAACGCTATCCGGTAAATCTTCGCTATGGATCGGAACTCAGAGATACACCGGAAAAATTAAGACGCATCCTGGTGCCGACGCCCACAGGCGCTCAAATTCCCATTACCCAGCTCGCCGACATACAAATCGTCAAGGGGCCGCCGGTGATTAAAAGCGAAAACGCCCGCAGTACCGCCTGGATTTACGTGGACATCAAGAACATCGACATTGGAACATATGTCAAAAAGGCGCAGCAGGTCGTCAACCAAAAGATCAAGCTGCCGCCGGGCTACAGCATGATCTGGAGCGGTCAGTATGAATATATGATCCGCGCCCAGAAGCGCATGATGATCGTGGTGCCCATGACCCTGATCATTATTTTTCTGTTGCTGTATCTCAATTTTAAAAATATCGCCGAGAGCTTGATCATCATGCTGAGCGTACCCTTTTCCCTCACCGGAGGATTGTGGTTGATGTATCTGCTCGGGTACAACATGAGTGTTGCCGTGGGGGTGGGATTCATCGCCCTGGCCGGTGTTGCAGCGGAAACCGGGGTGGTGATGCTGATCTATCTGGACATCTCTTACCGAAAGTATAAAGACCGATACAAGGAAGCCTTCACCCGGAAACACCTTTGGGCGGCCATCGAAGAAGGCGCGGCCCTGCGGGTGCGGCCGAAAATGATGACCGTGGTGGCCATTATGGCCGGACTGATGCCCATTATGTGGAGTCACGGCACCGGGTCCGAAGTCATGAAGCGCATAGCCGCCCCCATGGTCGGCGGCATGGTCAGCGCCACCATTCTGACCCTTTTGGTGGTGCCGGCAATCTATGGATTGTGGAAAGGAAGGGGCTTGCCGAAGGAATAGTAACGGCCCTTAGTGAAAAGGGGGCAAGGGTTCAAGGATTCGAGTCCAAATGCTAAAGAATTACAAAGAGTTGAAAGTCTGGCAAAAGTCATACGAACTCTGTTTAGAGATATATACAATAACAGCAAAATTCCCAAAGGAAGAAAGATACGGTCTAACTTCACAGATATTATTAGCAGGGGATTTAGATTTAATTGAAAAAAGTGAATTGGGTACACTCAAAAAAGACATCGCAGAAATAGAAAAAATGTTAAAGGCGCTGATAAAGTCTTTAGAAAACAAACCCTTGGATCCTTGACCCCTGGCACCCTTGATTCATCAAATCCTTGGACCCTCTTCTCCAACCAAATTGGAGAAGAACATTAACATTTAACAAATTAATTCTTCGTAAAAAGCGTTTTCGACTTTTTACGGGACCAACGACATCTAAAGGAGATTTTATCATGAAAAAAATCATAGTTTTGGCAACCTTACTCATAGGGACGACGTTGATGGCCGGCAACCTGCCTGCGGCGGACATGTCCCATGAAGGCCACGGCAAGGCCCAGAATTCTGCAGAGCAAATGTCCCATGAAGGACACGAAGATATGGAGAAATCCGCTGCAGGTACTTTCGAACACCAGATGGTCGACAAAAACGTTCGGGCCGAATTTCAGGTCATGAGCCTGGCCAGCATGAATATGAAGGACGCCGGCGGTGCCACCCATCATATTATGGTGAAATTGTTTCACGACAACATGAATCATCCCATCAAAGACGCCGTGGGCAAGGTCAAGGTAATCGGTCCTGACAAACAGGAGCAGACCGGCACTCTGGAAAATTACAACGGCATTTTCGCCGCCAACGTTACCTTCAAGGAAAAAGGAAAATACGGTGTGATTTGTCTGGTGAAAGTCGACGGAGAGAAACACGTTTTCAAGTTCTGGTATCCGCACAACGACCTGTTGAAAGGCAAATAACTTTATCTGAGAGCTTTCAATACGTCAGGGATTAAAAAATAACCGGGCTTCAGAAAAACCTTGAAGCCCTTTTTCCCAAAAGTTATTAATAAGTTACATTTGTACTTGGGAACACCAAAAATCGACAAAAAATTACAAGTGATCCAACCATTTAGGGCTAAAGGAAAATTCGATGATCAAAACCCTGAAACAACGACTGATGATGTTGCTGATCCTTCCGGTGGCGGCACTGCTCCTGTTCACGGGGGTTACAGGGTTTATCTACGTGAGGAATACCCTCCTCGATGAATGGCGGGAGTCTGCCATCCTCAAGCTGGAACGGGCTGCCCACCACATCGACATGCGGCTGAGCCGACCCATCGAGTGGATAAACATGTTTCACAAAAGTGGGGACAGCCGCGGCCGGCCCATGGACCGGGATTGGCTCTTGGATCAGTTGAAAAATCAGGAGGGGGTCACCCGGGTCGATTTAAAATGGCTGGACCGTCAATTTGAACCGGATCACACGATGATGCCCGGATATCATAAAGGCGACGGGGACATGATGCGGTTTCATCAGGGAAGAATCTCGGAAGTGACGACTCCGCGCTACGATGCCCAGGCCAAACAAAAGACGGTGACCCTTATTTCAGATCTTAAGGATGACTCCGGCCGCCTTGTGGGCCGGTTGGAGGTATCTCTCGGGTTTGGTTTTCTGATGCAGGATATCAAAAAATTCGGCTGGTGGCAAAGCGACATGGCCTGTCTGATCGACGAATCCGGTCGGTATCTTGCCCACAGCGGAGCCATGAAAGGCCGCATTCAGCTGGGAGAAACCGGTGATCCCGTTGAACTGATCATATTGAAGAACATGCGCATCAGGCCCTATGGAACCTATCTGGGGGTCGGTCACCCCCCGAAACTGGTGAGCGGCTTTTACCGATTGAAAGAGGCCCCCTGGGTTATCGCCATGTTTGCCCCCGGTGAGAAAATCTTAACCCCAATCCTAGAGTTTCGTTATTATTACCTGGTTGCCGGTGGTTTGTGTGTCGTTGTTATTTTGCTGCTGATTCATTTGGTGGGGGGTCAAATCGTGCGTTCGATCCACACCCTTTCCATGGCAGCCGAACAGGTTGCAGAGGGCGATTACGGTGATCCCCTTCCACGCAAAACCGCCGATGAAATAGGGCAATTGACCGACAACTTCAATGCCATGGTTCGGGGCTTAAAAGAAAGAGATTTCATCAGAGACACGTTCGGCCGATACATGGATCCGGAAGTTGCCAGAGAGCTGATCAAGCGTCCCGAAGCCGGGAGGCTGGGTGGTGAAAAGCGTGAAGTAGCGGTTTTGATGTCCGATATTCGCGGTTTTACACCCATATCGGAACGTTTAACCCCCGAGGGAACCATTCGCCTGCTGAATCATTATTTTTCCCACATGATTGAAGTGATCCAAAAACACAAAGGGATTATTGTGGATTTTTACGGTGACGGTGTCCTTGTTTTTTTTGATCCCCTTGAAGGTCCCATCCAACCGACAGTTCGACGTGCCGTCCGCTGCAGTCTTGACATGCAGCGAAATATGGGGCTGTTCAATACTGAAATGAAAGCAGAAAATCTACCTGAACTTCAAACCGGCATCGGTGTGAATGTGGGCGAAGTGGTCGTGGGGAATATCGGCTCGGCCACCCGAGCCAAGTATGGCATCGTCGGTTCAGCTGTAAACATCACCCAGCGAATTCAATCTGAAGCCAAAGGCGGCGATGTCATTATATCGAACTCGGTTTACGATTATATGAACAACCATCTTAAAATTAAAAAATCTTTCACGGCGCACTTAAAAGGGGTTCAAGAAAAGATGACCCTCCATATCGTGGAAGATATCCAAAATTAATTCGCTTCCAGCGTATCGGCGGTTTAACCCCTGAAAGGGAGGTTTTATGAAAAAAGTATTTATTATCGCTGTTGTAACTATTGCATTAAATATAGGGTTCACTTCATTTGCCGGAGACCTGAAAGTAGGAAGCTACGAACAATTTCATCCGAACCAGGTAACCGATAATCATATTGGAGCCGGCTGGGGACATAAATCCATGACATATGGGATGATGAATCTCGTGTCAGGAATGACGACCCAGACAGCTAAAATTATACGTTCAGGAAAGGCCTCTAAGGAGATGAATAAGAGATTGGCAGAAATATTGGATCATGTAGCGGAAATGCTGAATTATGCACCTTCTTATATGATGGGGGGCAAGGATGTGGATTCTAATATGATTAGCCTAATGCAAGGTATGTTGCAAGATCTCGAAAAGATGCGTAAGGAAATCGGTATTAGATGAGAAGATAAATCATCGGTGCAGGATTCGGCCAACCGAAAATTGGAAGCCGTGGAAGGTCGGAAACTTGTCTTTTCCATCGTGGCCGATGACGGCATCGATACGATAGGGGTCCATACATATCAGGCATGTTTTTCAGTTCCATTTACAGTTTGTAAAAAATCCTGACAGTTGAGCCGTCCTTCCTTTCCTGCAAATTTACGCCAAAATTTATTAATTATTTCAATATTAAATGGTTAGCCGATCATTAAAAGACCATTCTTTTTTGGCACAATCTTTGCTCTCTTTCCAAGTGGTGACGTATCGGCTTTTCACCATCTTTTTACAGAAACGTTTAATAGGGCCTGCCTTTTGGAGGCAGGGGTCATGGTTCACATTGAGGCGAAGAAAGCGTCTCATCATCAAACCATTTTCAATAAAAGAAAGAGAGGCCATTATGGGACAGGGATTTTTCTTCAATGGAAAAATTTTGTGTGGGGAATGCTTTCTGAAAGCGGAAGATTGGGAAGTTTTTGAAGGTAGGGAAGCACCTCAAAGGAAAGAGTTGGAAGCGATTGATTGTAATCAATGTGGCACACCGTTACCAGATATCGCCCAACCCTATGAATAGCGCATCGGTAATTGGATCCGCCTTTTAGGTTTATAATGATGAAAGACCGGGGAGAAGGGGTACGCCCTTGATTAATCTGACGAATAATTTTTGACATAATGAACTTGACCGCCCTATATATACTTTCTTCGATGCTCACCAATCTTACTCCAACTCGCTGAATTTCTGAAAAACGTTTCTAAGACTTCCTGGATCAACGGCGTATCTCTTCAGCATTTTTTTTACGTTTAAGAGGCCTATGATGAAAAGGGAATCCAAGGACTGAAAGAAAAAGACCGGTTCAAAGCCCTAAATCAAAAACCGAGTTGCTTCAGAAGTTGAAGGTGGCGGGGTCAAGCCGGTCT
>JAQYVT010000073.1 GCA_030145345.1 Desulfobacterales bacterium | reverse complement strand
TACCATGATCCGTATCAACGACATCATCGATAAAGTTACCGAGTATTACCCGGATGCCGATCTTGGCATCATCGATCGTGCCTATATTTTCTCCGCCAAAGTCCACGATGGACAGGTTCGCCTCTCCGGTGAACCGTATCTATACCATCCCCTGGCGGTGGCCGGGATTCTGGCAGACATGAAACTCGACGTTGTCAGCGTCGCGGCCGGGCTGTTGCACGATGTGGTCGAAGATACCCACGCCACCCTGGAAGAAATAAACGAGATGTTCGGGAAGGAGACAACGCATATCGTCTCGGGCGTGACCAAGCTGAGTGTGCTCCCCTTTGACAGCAGCTCTCAGGCACGCCAAGCCGAAAGCATCCGAAAAATGATCCTCGCCATGGCGGACGATATTCGGGTCATTTTGATCAAGCTGGCGGATCGACTTCACAACATGAAAACATTACGGTTTCACTCGGAAGCAAAACGGAAAAAAATTGCAAAAGAGACCCTCGACATCTATGCCCCCATTGCCGGACGTCTCGGTATTTATTGGATAAAAAAGGAGCTCGAAGATACATCGTTTATGTATCTTCAGCCCGAGGAATATGCCAAGATTGAAAGCCTTGTAAATAAAGATCGACAGGAAGGCGAAAAATATACGGAAACGGTTAAAAATCTCATCGAGAATAAGTTGGATGAACACAATCTTAAAGGGGAGGTCAGTGGCAGGTACAAGTATTTCTACAGCATCTATAAAAAAATGATCTCCCAAAATCTTTTATTTGAAGAAGTATACGATATTATTGCGTTTAGAATAATTCTCGATTCAATATCTCAGTGCTATGAAGTCCTGGGTTTGATCCATTCTCTTTGGAAACCGGTGGCTAAAAAATTCAAGGACTATATCGGCGTGCCCAAGCCGAACATGTACCAGTCCCTCCATACCACCGTTATCGGGCCGGTGGGTGAACGAATAGAGATACAGATTCGAACCCGGGAGATGGATAAGGTCGCCTCATCGGGCATTGCTGCCCACTGGAGTTATAAGGAAGGTCTTCGATTCGATGAGAAGACCAATAAAGCATTCTCCTGGATACAAAACCTTGTTGATAACCAGGAAGATTTTAAAAATCCAGATGAATTTTTGGAAAATGTCCGCATCGATCTCTTCCCGGATGATGTTTACATTTTTACGCCTCGGGGGGAAATAAAAACGGTTCCCAGAGGCGCAACACCGGTAGATTTTGCCTATTTAATTCACACAGAAGTCGGGAATCAGTGCACCGGTGCCAAAGTTAACGGCCGTATCGTCCCCTTGCAATATGAATTAAAAACCGGTGATACGGTGGAGATCATCACATCCAAAAAACACCACCCCAGCAAAGACTGGCTCAATTTTGTCAAAACCGTCAAAGCCCGATCCAGGATCAGACAGTGGATCAAAATTCAGGAAAAAGAACGGAGTATAACACTTGGCCGAGAGATGTGTGAAAAGGCCTTCCGCAAATACCGCCTCAATTTCAATTCCCTACTGAAATCAGAAGAGATGGAAAAGGTGGTGGAGCATTTCGGCTTTAAGACGGTCGACGATCTCATTGCAAGCGTCGGTTACGGGAAAATTACCCCGCTTCAGATCGTTCGGAAGATCGTGCCGAAACCCGAGGAAGCAGAGGACGAATCGATCCTGAACAAAATCATCGGCCGTGTACGGAAAAAGAAACTGAAAACGGGTGTGATGGTAAAAGGCGTCGACGACATCCTTATCAAGTTCGGCAGGTGCTGTCAGCCGGTTCCCGGTGATCCGATTACCGGTTATATTACGCGAGGTTTCGGCGTTACCGTTCACAGAACCAGCTGTGTCAATGCTTTGAAAATGAGTCCCGAACGACAAATTGACGTGCAGTGGAATGTGGATATTGCAGATACATATCCTGTAAAGATCCGGGTTCGTTCTTACGACAGGGTAGGATTACTCGCTGATATTGCGGCCAATATCAGTAAAAACGGTGCAAATATAATCAGCGCAAACACCGAGATGCGGGAAACCAAAATGGTAGACAGTTTTTTTACCATAACCGTTGAAGATACCGACCAATTAAATAAAATTCTCCAGTCCATCAAAAAGTTAAAACATATTCAGGAAGTAACGAGAATAGACAACTAATCCGAGGGGCAGGATCTTTTGCGGTCTAGCGCGCCTTAACGATATTGTCCGATTTTATACAGGTGGTACAGACGACCCTTCTTTTGACCCTGCCGTTATGCAAGGTTCGCACCCGCTGCAGGTTTGGATTGAATCGGCGTTTCGTTAAATTATGGGCATGGCTTATATTGTGGCCAACCATCGGTTTTTTACCACATATTTCACATATTTTGGACATGTTTATGACTCCTTTTAAATCTAAAACCCCAATCGAGTGAACATCGGAATGCTCAAGGTTCAATAGATTTTCTCATTTTTTTTGTGCTCATTTAGGGTATGAAAACTTGATTTTATACATCACAACATTAGGTATGTAAAGATTTTTTTCTATTTTTCCGCTTGTTTTTTTATGAGATCTTCACAGAGCGCAATATACTGAAGCGCCTTTTCGTGAACCCCTACATCTGGGTAATTGGCGAGGACCCACTTGAAACGGCTCAAGGCTGCTTTGTAATGCTTGTGCTTAAAATAAAAGAATGCCACATAAAATTCATGCCCGGCAAGAGTTTTAATGCATTTTTTAATATGTTCTTCAGCTCTGTTTGCATATAAATTCCCTGGAAACTGCTTTTGAAGACCCATAAAAATTTCCAGTGCCTTATTCGCTGGGGTATGATCTCTGTCAATGGTATCGATCTGCTCAAAATAACAGAGCCCGGTCTGATAGATGACATACGGAATGGCTTCATTGCGGGGATGAAGGTTTTCAAACTCTTCATATCCGGCCACAGCCTCTTCATAATTTTTTAAATGGTAATACGCATCGGCCGTTTTAAGTTCCGCGAGAATCACGAATTTGCTAAAAGGATACCAATCTTTCAGATTTTCAAAGGATTCAATCGCTTTTTTATAATCTCCGCTATTGAATTGATCCATCCCATCGCTGACAAGTTCCTGTGCAGTTCTCTCTTCTTTGGTCTCCAACCAAGCACACCCGGAAATTACAAGCAATAGAAGCAGAAGTAAGGGGATAATCCGTTTCATTTCTTTAGTTTTTCTATGTAATGTCCTGCTGAGAAAGCAGCAACAGCGCCGTCACCCACAGCGGTTGCAACCTGGCGCAAGGGGGTGTTTCTGACGTCGCCCGCCGCAAATACTCCGGGAACTGAAGTCTCCATATTTAAGTTTGCCACAATAAAACCGTTTTTATCCAATTTGACCCCATCGGCCAGAAATTTCGTGTTGGGAATTTCACCCACCCATATAAAACAGCCATCCACGGAAAGTGTTTTTTCTTCTTTTGTTTTGACATTCTGAACCGTAATATTTTCTACATGGGTTAAACCCTTAATACCTGTCAATACAGAATCCCATATAATTTCTATTTTTTCATCGGCAAATGCACGTTCCTGAAGAATCATCTCTGCACGTAACCGGTCTCTTCGATGAATAAGGTAGACCTTTTGAACAAATTTGGTCAGAAATAAACTCTCTTTTACAGCCGTATCGCCGCCGCCCACAGCCGCAACGATGCGGTCTTTAAAGAACGGGGCATCGCAAGTGGCGCAAGAGGAGATGCCTTTGCCGTAAAACGTTTCTTCGCCGGGGACACCCAGTTTCTTGGGGGAAGCACCGGTTGCAATAATAATGGTATGTGTCGTAACGGTTCGGTGGTTTAAAACGATCGTCTTGACCGGATCCGACAAATCCACAGAAACTGCCGCGTTGTTTTCGATATTGAGGCCAAATCTTTTGGCTTGTTCGGTCAATCTCTCAACCAGGTCAGGACCGCTGAGTCCTTCCGGAAATCCGGGATAATTTTCGATCCAGTCGGAAATAACGATTTGCCCGCCGACCACGATTTTTTCAACCAGAATCACCTTCAATCTTGCACGCGCTGCATAAAGACCGGCGGTAAGCCCTGCAGGCCCACCGCCGATAATAACGAGATCGTAATCAACGTTTTTCATCTGCAAACTTACCGTTATGTATTCGTTATCATTTCTTGAAGCCTTGATTTGGCGACGATACCGACAATCTTGTCCAGGACTTTTCCGTCTTTAAAGAAAATAAGGGTGGGAATTGATTTTATGCCATATTTGGTAGGTGTAACCGGGTTTTCATCAACATTACATTTCGTGAATTTGACCGTGTCACCAAAAGCTTCTGCAAGTTCTTCGACCATGGGTGCGATGGCCCTGCATGGCCCGCACCAAGGTGCCCAAAAATCGACCAGAACAGGTTTTTCGGCCTGTAGCACCTCGGAATCAAAACTGCTGTCCCCTATTTCTATAATTCCCTTTGCCATAAACGCATTTCCTTTCATTTATTTTTTTCTAAAAATTTACAACAATTGGATAAAATATAGTGACACGATCCTGCATTGTCAACCTTTTCGAAAGGACGTCTGATATTCTTTAGGTTCTTCTCCAATTTATTTGGAGAAGAGGGTCCAAGGATTCCAGAGGTCAAGGATTCCAAGGATTGTTTTCTAAAGACTTTATCAGCGACTTTAACCTTCTTTCGATTTCTGCGATGTCTTTTTTAGTGTATCCAATTCACCTTTTTCAATTAAATCTAAATCCCCTGCTAATAATATCTGTGTTTCCAATTCGCAAAAAGAGCCCTAAGATATTTAAAGCATCCGAATGTAATCCATGGTTGTCTTTCTTCCATATCCTTCTGTTTACCCTGTTAAATAAAATCTCATTTCATGAAATCAGATTTTAATGCGAAGCATTATTTAACAGGGCAGGTATTAGAAGGAATAGACACAACAGATCCTCTTATCTGTGAAGTAAGACCGTATCTTTCTTCCTTTGGGAATTTTGCTGTTATTGTATAAATCTCTAAACAGAGTTCGTAGGACTTTTGCCAGACTTTCAATTCTTTGTAATTCTTTAGCATTTGCACTCGAACCCTTGAACCCTTGAATCCTTTGGGATCACACCGGCTCAATTGGAGATGAGAGACTTATTTTAATTACTACAACTAATCGGGAGATGATCCATTCTTTATAACTCCACGACAAATTTCTCCGTCTCCTCATTCCAAGTGGTTATGAGGTAATACCCAAACAGGATGCCCAGAACCAAGATCAGGCTCCATTTATAGGTTAAAAAGTGCGGCAAAAAGACCTTGTGACCCATCAGTGACTTCAAAACCTTTGAACTGTTAATCCAGGTCTTGAACAATGACGTGGACAACGCAAAAAAGATAACAGCGAGCATAAGTTTGATATGACCTTCACCGGCTCGCCACACCGAACCGCTTCCACAGGCGCCGGCCACGACCATGCCGAACCCAAAGATAATTCCGCCCACCAGTGCTCCGAACCAGAATGCCTGGGCCACATAAACATTTTCTCCCCGCAACCCGGTCCATTTAAGGGCGGCAAATCCGAGCACGCTGATGACAATGCTCAGGACCATGGCCCTTGGAATTTCCGATTCACCGGTCATGAACGGTTCGCGAAATCCTCTGACAAAACAAAAGCGTGTTCGTTGAATAATAAATCCAAATGCAATACCGCATAAAAGAAGCCCCCCGACTCTGGTATAGGCTTCTATGCTATAAATCCATGCGCAGACGATGGCGGCAAGGAACACGACGGCACCCAAATACGGCGCTAATTTCAACCAGTCAAACCCTTTTTCTTTTTCCGAAGAGGCACCGCCGCCCACGGACCCCGGAGGGAGATGTTCAATTTCCCAGTACAGATAGCGGAGGCCCAGATAAGCGCCCGCTATCAGGCCCAGCATCATGGCAAGACCACTTGCGGACAGGGCACTGACAGCCGTATAGAAGCCGCCGACATTGCACCCGCCGCTCATTGCAGCGCCAATACCCATCAGTGTCCCCCCCACAACACCTTTAAAAAGTTCCAGAAGCGGAGCGGAGCGAATGGCGAACTGTTTGGATAAAAGCGCTGATCCAAAGGCGCCCCAGAGCAACCCCAAGGTCAGGATGGAATTGGTGGAAAGTAACGGAGAAAGGGGAGAATGTTTGTAAATACCGGCCAGGCTTAAAAACCAGTCGCCCCAGTTTCTCAGCCCGCCGGCCACGCCCCAGGGTCTGGCCCAGGCAAAGGTGATGACACTCATGATGCCGATCAACAAGCCCCCCAGCCACACGGGCCAGTTGTTATCAAAGACTGCTTGATAGCCTTTTCTGAAAATTTCCATCACTACGCTATTCTGTTTTTGATCGTTCATAGCAACCCCTTAAACCGGCTAACAGCCTTCATCATCTATAATTTTAAACCCACTTCCTTCCGGTTTGCCGGTGGTGGCTCCCGGAGGTACCGGAGATGCTGCCGGAGGTGCCGGGGCTGCTGCCGGGGGCAAACCGACGCCCGGTTCCTGTCGGGTGGAGACATCGGGCAACACTAAATTTGCATTCTTTTCCACTTTCTCGGCCAATCCGAAGATCACCGTCTGATCGTAGTAGCGCCATGCGGTCAGAGAGGTGGGATCCGCCTTGACGGCTTTGCGGAAATATTCTTTTGCATCCAGGTATTTTCCCCGGGCATATGCCTCTTTGCCGAATCTAAGCATCTTGGCACAGAGCGCTTTGTCGGGCGGACAATTTGGCGGCCCCTGGCCCATGGTGTATGTTGGAGCTGCAAAAAATGTTGCCAGAATAAAAACAAGTGCCATGATAACGGGTCGTTTTGGTTTCACGATTTCCTCCTTTAAGAAGAAATTTTGCCCTTTGGAAATTCCATCCGCCTCGGGCAAATATATGCAGTGAACGTAGGGTATCCGAAACAAAATAAAATAAATTAATTTTTATCAAAACACAAAGAAGGGGTCAAGCACCGAATGGGCGCATCCGGCACGACATCCCGGTTGTTTTTGGATGACCGGCAATTTCCCAACGGAATTCTTATTCCTCTCGAGAAAACCAGTGTTGGGTCTTCAAACAAATTTTCACCAGCATGAGCATCACCGGGACTTCAATCAGCACACCCACCACCGTGGCCAGGGCAGCGCCGGACGACAGTCCGAAAAGCATGGTGGACGTGGCAATGGCCACTTCGAAATGATTGGAAGCGCCGATCATGGCCGCCGGTGCCGCATCCACGTAGCGGAGTTTCAGCAGGCGCGCCAGACCATAGCCAAGCCAAAAGATGAGCATGGTCTGAACGAAGAGCGGAACGGCGATCCAAACGATGGTCAGGGGGTTGCCGATGATCACCTCGCCTTTAAAGGAAAACAACAGCACCAGGGTAATGAGTAGCGCGATAATCGTAATGGGGGTCAGAACGTGTAAAAATTTTTCCTTAAACCATGTTTCACCTTTTGCAGAGATGATCCATTTGCGTGAAAGATAGCCCGCCACCAAGGGAAGCGCCACGTAAATGCCGATGGACAGCAGCAACGCCTGCCAGGGCACCGGCAACCGGCCCACACCCAACAAAAAACCGCCCAGAACACCATAAAGCACGAGCATGGTCAGGGAGTTGATGGCCACCATCACCAGCGTCAGACCATCGTTTCCTTTTGAGAGAAAACCCCACACCAGGACCATGGCGGTACACGGCGCAATTCCCAGCAGGATACAACCGGCCAGATAGCTGCGCCAAAGGGGCACTTGGAGCATTTTGATGCCACCGACCATCACCACCGTACCGGCTCCGTGGGTCGCACCCACCGGAAGGTCGAGACCGAACGGCATCTTGACCAAATCCACGGCATCCGGACCGATAAAATTGTAAAACAGCGTGCCGAGAAAAAAAATGGCGATCCCGTACATGGTAAACGGCTTGATGCACCAGTTGACGAACAGGGTCAAAAACACCGGTTTTCCGCTCTTGCCCGCCTTAATGACTTCGCCGAAATCGATTTTGACCATGATAGGATACATCATGAAAAACAGACAGACTGCGATGGGAATGGACACCACCGGCGCGCCCTTGACATAGATGGCCAGGCCATCGAGGTATTGGGCCACGCCGGGGGCGATTTTTCCAAGCAGGATGCCGGCAACAATGCACAGCACCACCCATAGGGACAGGAATCGTTCGAAAATACTGGTCATTTTTCGATCATTGTTCAAAACAGCATCGTTGCTCATCAATCGTTTCCTCCTCTCAACAATTAAAAATCAAAACGAAACCGACCCAAATAACTCGATAGTCGTTCCCTGTTTGTGTCGTCCAGCGGCGGGCAGTCTTCAGGCCCTTTTGCCCCTTCGGCCGCCTGGACGGCAAAGACCATACAGGTGGGCTGGCCGCATTCTCTGCAATTGGTCTTTGGGAGCAGTTTTAGAATTTCGATGACCTTGGGCTGGGGGGCCGCTTCGTACAAAGGTTTAATCTTTTCCCGGTTTTCCCATGCTGAATTGATCTCTCTTTTGAGCCACTCAACAATCTTTTTTGCTTCTGCTTCGTCTTTGAGGGCGTTGACGGCGATCTTTTTGGCGTGAACGGTGATCAGTTTACCATGGGCTTTGAATGTTACACTTGGCGGATCTTTTTGATAGGTAAACCCGCCGAGCGTGGCATTCAGGTATGGAATCGCTTCGCCTACATCCTGATCCAGATGGGCAAAACAATGCACGGCCATGGCACCCGGCCTGCACTCCGGGTTAAAAATTTCCAGTTTATAACTTTCAAGCAGCATACGACCCCCTTTTACGGCAAAATATTTTCCCCAAAGAAAAATACGATGTTCTTCTCACAGAGATTCTCCTTGAATCAACCTCTTGTTTGAGCCCTGCACAGCACCTCGGGATCGAGCTTGAGAATCTCCTTTAACCGTTCTGCATCCTTCCGGATCTCCGGCGTTTTCAAAAGTGACCGCAACGTCCAGTCAATGGCTTCCCTAACGGTATCGGGCGCTTCATCGGCCGCCAAGCGGTAATACCGCCATCGGCCGTCCTGACGGCTCTTCACCAATCGGGCGTTGGCGAGGATCTGTATGTGTTTTGAAACCGTGGACGGTGCAAGGGCTAACAGTTCTGTGATCTGGCAGACGCATAGTTCTCGTCCGTCCAATGCCAGCAGTGTACGAACCCGGTTTTCATCAGACAGCGCTTTGGTGATGGTCATAAAAGCAAACATAGGTTTCCCCTTCTCCGTGTCTTTATTGCGTCATTTCGCCAGATATCGAAATGTAGCGGATGTCAATATTCCTGTCAAGCCTTGTTTTATCAACTGTTAATGGGATTTTAATAGGTTCGGTTTGGGAATTTATGTCGAAACTTTCCGTGGTTGACCTTAAGCGGACAGAGAAACATGCCGGCAATATACGTAAAAAGAATGGTCATCTGAGTGATACCTTCAAAGGGGAAGCGATCATCTGAACAGAGCGCCCACACTTTCACCGCTGTGTATTCGCTTTATGGCCTCGGCAAACAGGGGCCCCACAGACAGCACCTTTAACTGTTCCATCTTTTTATTGTCCGGAATCTCCACCGTATCCGTAACCACGATTTCTTCTATGGATGCGTCTTTCAGGTTCTTTACCGCCGGCCCGGACAAAACAGGATGGGTGGCGCCCACAAAGATCTTTCTGACCCCGGCCTTTTCAAGGGTCTTTACCGAAGTTGTCAGGGTGCCCCCTGTGGAAATTTCATCATCGAAAATAATCGCATCTTTTCCTTTCACATCCCCCACCACCAATCCCTGAACAACATCGGTATCACTGATTCGTCTCTTATCGATGATGGCCATGGACGTGTTCATTTTCTGGGCAAAACGACCGGCTCTCTTGGCGCCGCCGGCGTCCGTTGCAACGACCACGGTATTTGAAATGTCGAAACGGCGTTGAAAATGGTCGCAAATTATGGGAATGGCCGTGAGGTGATCCACCGGTATGCTGAAGAACCCGTGTACCGAATCGGCATGAAGATCCATGGTCAGCACACGGTTGGCGCCTGCGGTTTTGAGCAGGTCCGCCATGAGTCTACCCGCGATGGAGATTCTGGGGGCGTCCTTTTTGTCGGATCTTGCATACGAGTAATATGGAACAACAGCGGTGATTCTTTTGGCAGACGCGCTGCGCATGGCATCAAGGGTAATCAACAGCTCCAAAATGTGATGGCTCACAGGCCGGCTAAAGGACTGAATGACAAAAATATCTTTTTCTCTTACGTTTTCCTTGACCTGTACAAAGAGATTGTCATTGGAAAATCTCGAAATATCCAGTTTGCTGAGGGGGATATCGAGCTGTCGACAGATTTCTTGTGCTAGGCCCTTATTTGAGTTTCCGGAAAAAACTTTAAGGTCACAATACATGATTCTCTCCCCAGGGGTTTTTTGCGGTTCTAATTGTATGGGTTCTTCAACAGCGCTGAGATAGAGTAACGCTTTAGGCCTTATAATTTCAAGGAAAAATATGAAATGAGACATTTGAAAAACGTCCCCTTTTGCCCAATCCCGGCGTAAGGCTCAACATTTTGCACGAAGTGAAGCGTTAGCTTTATCCTCGAAATACTTAATGTATGCCTGTGGTTAAAATTTTCGCCTGCCTTGGTCTTGAACAAAATTGAACATTTTTCAAAGGTCTCAAATTTTCGATGACCCCGCAGCCATTTTTACGGCTGCAGGGTGGTCACTGAATTGAATCCCTAAACAAACGCTTCTTCCACCGACATGGCCTGGTAGATACAGGCCTCCAGACAGGAGAAACAGACAATACACCGTTCAGGATCAAAGGATACTTTCCAGGACTCGCGATCCACGTCCAACGCCTGGGGCGGACAGTGGGGCACACAGGCCGTGCAGCCGGTGCACCGGCCTTCGAGGTGCTGGGGTGGATGTTTGATGTAGAAGGTGTTAAAAACATTCAATGATTCCTTGTCTAAAAAGTAAATATCCGGGTCCAGAGGGCCCGGCTTTGGGTTACCCCTGGAAAGGCTGTTTTACTTAAAGCCGTACAAGTTAAAAGTGCCTAAAGTTATGGAGTCGCTTCGCTCCGCTGATTTTATATAATTGGCAGAATTCCTTAACTTTAGCTCACTTTAAACTTTAGTTCACTTCAAACTCTTCCAGCGATTCTTCAGGCAGAGCCATAACTCTCTGATCTGGCCCAGAGGACCAGGTTTTTAACAACCAAATAAAAAAAGCCGTGGGTTTTTATGACACCCGCGGCTTTGACGATTGAAAATTCCCAATGATCAATCCATTGGCACACCTCTAACAGGCATCATGGACATCATGTTTGAAACGTACGATATGGATTGATTATGGGTTATCATGGCATTTACCATTTGGTTATGACACATTGTAGCATGATAAACATGGTTCGATGTCAACAAAAATATATGGTCATCCTCATTTTATTTTTACTCGGCTATATGGGACATCATGAAACACTCAAATCCAATCAAGGGTTTTCAACAGATATCTGCTTGACGATCCGGTGGATCGGATAGACATCTCCCGGCCGAAGCTGATAGCTGAGATTGATTTCGATATCAACTTTTTTGATAGTTTCAGGCATCTTGATCTCAAATAATTCTTCTTTTGACGCAAACGATTGAATGCTTGTATCCCTGATAATGCCGAGCTTTATATCAGGGCCGTACACCATGGTTTTATCCAGTGAAGCTGTGGACTGGGGCATGTAGATTTTCGATGCTTCAAATATCTTTTTGCCCTGATCACTTGTAGCGGTTACATCCAGAACCACCCGATTTTTAGAGGGTCAGCCGTCCGGAATGCGGTGCCCTGCGGTGCTGGTGATTTTCGTTTTTAGGACGATCATGGGTACGAAGCAATTTTCAGTAGGTTGAAATCGATACGCCAGGGTATTGACTTCCATGGGCAGAGCCTGTCTCAACCTTTCCGATACATCCTTTCTGTCACTAAAATTAGGGGGGCAGGTATGGTCGGCCTTTTTCATGTGGCACTCCTGGCAGGTTTGGGCCCCGCCGGACGGGATATAGGCATGAAGGTAGCTTCCGTAAAGGGTGGCGCATTGAATCGGATGTCCAAATTCAAAAATAGGTCCCAAGCCGTGGCACTGGCCGCACATGGCAGCTTGCTTCATAAAGGGGCTCTTTTTGACCCTCATATGTTCTTCTTCGGGATATTCTTTTTCAGCCTTGGGACCATACATGACGTTGCTTTCCGGCAGGCCATGGACGACGCCTTTGTCCTGGTGGCAGACCATGCATGAAATGTTGAGTTGTTGCATGGTGGTTTTGTCATTGTTCAAGATAACCGCGGCAATTTCGGCTGCCACCCCATCGCTCGCTTTTTCCAGTTGCGGCAGATGGCATTTAAAACAGGGAAAATTCTTTTGGGTGGCCTCTCCTGGGTTCTTGACAGAAAGCGGACCTTTTTTGAGGTAGCGGTCCATGAATATCCCCGTGATGGATCTTGCATGATGCGAGTTTTGCCACTGGGCATAAATTTCTTCATGGCATTCCTGGCAACTTGTCGGGTCATACATGTCTATCAGTTGTTTCAAGCTCTCGACCTTTTGATCCGATCCATTGCATAGCGTTGTAAAGATAAAAATAAATGAGATGATGAAGGCATTGAAGGTTAAACGATGTCTTTTTTCGTTTAAACAAATTCCATGCAATAAAGACCGGCAGAAAGTGAATAATGAATGATTCATTTTCTTATCCATTCAAATGGGATTTCATGCCCTGATGCTTCTGCTGTTCCAGCCTTTTGATGAACTCTTTAATCATGTGCAAAGCCTCATCTTTGTCATCATCCATGGCTGCCATTCGCATTTCCTGGAATTCCTGGTCTGTAATTGTTAAGATCATTTTTAAAAACCTCTTAATCTGTCTTTTTAATAGGAGTTCAATTTAGATCGGTATCATAAAAATAAATCGAGCGAACGCCGTAATCGCCCATTAACACGTTGATTCGGCCATCGTTTTCATAGACTTTATCGACAAGCTTTTTCTCAATGTAAAGCTCGACTCCATTTACATCATAGAAAACATATTTCCGGTTATTTATGGGCTTTCCGATCCGACCGATCGGTCCTTTAATTCCTCTTCATCACCCGATGACGGTGGCGCTGTTAAATACAGACATGGCACCGCCTCTTTCTGAAATGAAATCGACTAAAAAGTCGGAAAGCTGTATATATTGATGTTTCATAATCATAGGCGTTTCATTAAAATTGATCGGACTGTCCGGGGCCGTAACTGACCTCGAAAACCGGCACTCAATGGGGCTGCAAGGATTTTTCGATTTGCTTTACGAGACTCCCCTTGATATATGCAAGGGCCTTGTCCTTATCCTCATCCAGGGCAATGGCCAATACCTGCTGGACATCTGAAACGTCCAGCACTATTTGTACTTTTCTCAAATTCATTTTAAAATTTCTCTTTCTATAATTTCAGATCCCCAAAAATGGGTTTACGATAAAATAGATTCCTAAAATTCCGATACAAATGCTCGCTCCTTTTCGGAACCAGTTTCCGGCGCCCTGCCATGTGCTGTTTTCCATCAGTCGCCTGACGGTGGCAGTAGAACTGCCGGCAATCACGATGGGCAGACAGTGGCCGACGGCAAACAACACGATAAACAGAATTCCGGCGGCAAGTTTTTGCTGCACCGTAATAATCGCCAGAATCGGGGCGATAAATCCGAAGGTGCAGGAACCTGAAAGAACCCCGTACGCCAGACCCAGTCCAAACGCTCCGAACAGTCCCTTTAAGTTTAGACGATATAGGAGCCTTCCGGACATGGTGCATTTTTCTACGCCCAGCATACCTAAGGCCACCCAGACCAGCACCAGGCCGATGAGAATCTGCCAGTAATTCCCAACGTCTCCGAGCATCCGGCCCAGTAATGCGCAAACAATGCCGATGACGGCGATGGTGATAAACAGACCCAGCGTAAACAGGGCCGCATAAGAACTCGCCTGTTTGGGGCTCAATGCCCGGTGCTGGCCCCCCACATAGGCAATAATGAGGGGAATCGATGCCAGATGGCACGGGCTGAACAGCACGCTGATCATCCCCCACACGAAACAGCCCAAAGCGGCAATGGCGGTACCACCGGCCATCCACTCGTTTACCGTCAAAAAGAATGATTCAATCATAACAATTTACTTGACACCCATCTTTTCTAATATTTCGACAATATCTTTTTCTGCCATAAAGCCAGTATGTCGGTAGACTTCTTTACTGTTTTTATCAAAAAAGATCTGTGTGGGAATTGCCCTGATTCTGAACCGTTGGGCCTGTTCATTGTGCTCCCAAACGTCAATAAAGGCGATCACAGCCTTGCCCGTGTATGTTTTTTCCATCTTTTCCAGGATCGGCGCCATCATTTTGCATGGGATGCACTTTTTGGCCCCCAGATCGATCATGGTGACCATTCCTTTGACCGGCAGATTTTTAAATTCATCGGCCTGGACATTGCCCAAAATTGGTATCAATAAAAACAAACATATCAAAAGTGGAAGACAAATCCCTAATCCTAGTGTTTTCACCCAATCAACTCCTTATCTGCAGCATGAGCCGGCGATGATCTTAGCTGCAATATTTTAAAAATTTCTTGCCCAAGTCGAGCGTTTCGAAAATTTGAAACCCTCGACTTAGGTCTTATTTACAGGCGGATTGAACCGCTGCTTTAACTTTCTGGATATCCTCGGCTTTCAAATTAAAATCTTTATTCTTTTCAATGCCGAGCTCCGTCAGCACCAGGTAATTTTTTGTCGGGATTTTTGCATGCTCCAGAATCGCTTTGGCACAGCCCACTTCACACCCGTCAATGGCAACCATAACAGGAACATCTTTGGCAGATTGCACGAAACCGCCCAGATGACCGCCGATACCGGCCAGGCAAAACATCTTTCCGAATCCTTCCTGGGTCAGTTCGATGGCCGCCTGGTTGCTCAGTTGACCGACATTTGATCCGCCCGAACAGGCCAAGATCATGATATTTCCTCCCGGTGTACAACATTCTTCAGCCATTTTCTTTGCCTCCTTTTTTTGTATCATCCTTTTATTGTCTTCTTCGGAGAATGAGAGAACACCCCTCTCCTTCAGACGAAGACTTTAGTTTAACTGGTGGTTTCAGGTGTCGGGTGTCAGGATTTAGGTCTGAAATACGTAAGAACCTGAACACTGAAACCCGAAACCCAAACGGACCTTTAAATAATCAAGGCATCATCTCTAAAACAGAGAAGCCGATGCCTTAAAGGCGGAGAAGCCTTCACTTTTCAATCCAGGTTTTGATATCTTCTTTTGTGGGAATCTTGCCGACGCTTTTGACTTCCCCGTCGATAACCACCGCCGGTGTTCCGAAAACCCCGAAGCCGGCGATCTCCATGATGTCCGTCACTTTTTCTACCGTGGCATCGACACCGGTTTCAGCAACTGCGTCCTTTACATTCTGTTCGGTCTGCTTGCACTTCGGGCATCCCGGGCCCAGCACTTTAATTTCCATGTTTTTCTCCTTGTAGATATCGTTAAACAGTTGAATGGTAAAATTGTTGAGTAGTAGTTTGTTTAACTTTCAGAACTTACCATGTTTAAGGTTTTGCTGCCTCCAGTAACCATTCTTTGAGTTTATTCGGCGGCGGGACGGATCCCACGGCTTTTACTTCACCGTTGATGATCAATGCCGGCATTCCCATAACACCGTAACTTGCGATTTCCACTGGATCCCGGACATGTTCAAGTCCAGCGGCAATTTGGAGTTCAGCCATCGTTGCCATGAGATCCTGCTCGAGTTTTTCACAGCGCGGACAGCCAGGGCCTAAGACTTTGATCTCCAATCCGCCGGCGTCCGTGTCCCCAAAGGGTTCTCCAACGAATTTTTTGAATTCTCTTAAAAATGCCTGCCCGTAAGCATCTCTGGTTCTATTGCTGATGTAGTTTTTTTGGGACAATCGGTTTAAAAGCTCAGCCCTGATTTCCTCGTCGGTTCTGCCTGCATATTCATTGGCCACTTCTTCGAGAATCGGTTTCAAGCCGATGATTCCGGTGGCGTGCCCGCCGACGTTGATTCGTGTCACCTTATCCTTCGACATGATGCTATCCCCTTTTATCGTAATAGGTAAGCCACAAAGGCACGAAGACACCAAAGGTTATAATATAATTCTTTTTATGTCATTTTTATTTCATACATATTCTTTGTGCCTTTGTGTCTTAGTGGCTGAGCTGTTGCCTTTTATCGAAAAAAATGCCCGAAGATCATTCCGCTGATGGTGGACATGATGACGACCAAGATGATATACGCAACCGTCTTTTGGGTACCCA
>JAQYVT010000004.1 GCA_030145345.1 Desulfobacterales bacterium | reverse complement strand
CAAAGAACAACTAATAAATAGTATATTGATACTGGATAGAATCTGATGGATTTAGCATTTCAAAGGAAAAGTGATAAAGGGGGTGATAAAAAAACAAAGTAAATGTTTAAAAAATGGTTATTATTAAATTCAACTTTTATTACTGTGGGGGAAAAAAATGAAACGAATTTTAATATTTACGATGTTTGGGGTGCTATTAGTGATACTGGCTATCGGGGCTTCACCATCTGTGGCCGCAAAACCGCAAAAAGCAATTGAGACGAGTAATGGAATGCCAAGTGGGGATCACGAGACTCTACTCATCCACGGGAAAAAAGAGGGGTATTCCTGTGAGGTGTGTGAAATATGCGATACATGCGATCCTCCAGTACTACAGTGTAATGTCATAAATATGCCAGAGTATGGTATGGCTACTATAAAATACGTTTCTGGTAAAAAGGTAAAAATAGACGAACTAACAGTTTTTGATTCGTGTGCTGGTTGGGAGGGGAATGATCCGTCTGTAGATGATCCTGCTGAAGTTTGGCTTCCTTACGAGCAAGAAGGTTATTGGGTTTTCGCAAGAGCATTGGGTAAGCCAGGTAAGGGCGATGAAGAAAGATATATAATACTTGAAAATGAAAGCCTGGAAGCATATCCACTCCTTTCTGATGTATCCAGCCCAAACGATGTTATTTTGGGGCTTGGTATGATCACACAACAAGGGGTATTCAAAATGGATGCTTCTGGGGAACTCTACAGATTTGATGGGGATTCAGACAAAGGCAAGGGTAAGTCACAAGGTAGAGATATCACAGACATGTTATTATGGTCAGGTTTGGTATTTCACCCAGACCTTGATGTGAATGTAGATGGTGTTGTTAACGAATCAGACGTTATTGCTGATACCTGTACTGGCGATACGAATCATGATGGCATTATTGACAATGATGAACTTATAGCTTGGAGCGGTGTGCATCCTGACCCGGATGATATAAATGGTGACAGTGCCGTAAATTATATGGATGTTATTGCTGACACATGCCCCTATGATTTAAACCAAGACGGTATTATTTCTTATGATGGTAATTATGATGAAAGCACTTTCCCCGATTGCGAATTTGAGAATTGGTTATCTGACAATGCAGTGAATACAGCAGGTGATCCCCTGTGGCAATACTATAACGAAGAGTGGATATTCACTATTGCAGATTTAGTATATCTGAACCAAGTTGTTACCAATGAAGGCATTAAGAATCTTCAGATCAGATTCTACCCGAAGGATACCACTGTATTCATCCCATTTGAACAATAATCCTGATGAAAACAGTAAAAGTAGGAAAGAAGGGGGTCACCTTGGAGGCCTCCTTCTTTTTCGAGAATACTAACGCCCCAAAATGGGTTAATTTTAACGATATTTCGTAATGAAAATTAATTCGAGTTGAAGAACTGATCTCGGAATAAATGAGCATATTAAAACCTAAATATTATCATTAATATTAAATATATGTCACGATATCGAACAAATTAGTCAGATGAATTGATGAAAATGGGAAATGGGCTGGATTCACGATTGCGTGCTTGAAGTTACAATTTCCGAAAAAATGAAGATTTCGAGACGAAATCAAACCTGTGATTTCTGTTACGAAAATGTAAATATCAGAGCCTTGAAATTGCTGTGATATCGTTTTCAAAAAGGGCAAAGCCGTTCCACAGGGTTTGCCTTTTTTATTTCCATATCCAAGCAACTCCTCTGTAATAGCAATTTTTTGACACACAAACCCTTTATTAATATCCTATTAAAAACCTAAACTCAAAAATAGGAGAATGGAAAATGGAAGACTGCCCTAAATGTAATGCCAAACTCGAAGGGGGAAATAATTGCCCACAATGTGGCTTTATTAACGAAAAAAAAAGCGATTTGGTTTGGGGTTTAATCTTCATGGCAATGGGTATTATTGTGACCTTGGTTGGTGTATTCAATAGTGTACCTATTGTTGTAGTTGTGGGTGTGGGAGTTATTATATTCGCATACTTTTGCCCGCCGTTGAAAAGATTAATTTCAGATTTTTCAAAAAACCAAAAACTCAAACATCAGATATAATGAAAAAATCTGAAAAAGTAGCCCAAGATATAACGGATACAGAATACATTGCCCATAATACAATGGATGCCGGGACTCGTCCAACATGGCCACCAGATGATAATAGTAAAACTATGTAAAAATCATGAAATAAATAGATTAGATGTAAAGGCAGGGTTCAGCAATGACCTTGCTTTTTTATTATTATCCGAACTTTGAATATCTGCAATATCTCTGGAAGTCTAAGGTCGGTTCAATTTGTTGTGATATCTTCCTGTAGAATCGAACTATCAAGTGATGTATTGACCCACCTTACGATTCTTCCAAATCAAATTTAGGTCGGAACATAAAAACCTTGCCCGGCTTTCCGGACCAAGCCAATGGGAACCACGCCGGGATCCGGAGCATGCAGCAAACCCATTGCCTGGTCATACCCTGGGGATTGACCAAGCCGGAAACAATAAATGAAGATTTTTTTCAACCAGGGCGCCGGCATCGAGACTTGATGCTTTGGATTGATTTTTATCACAGGCGGCTCAAACCTATAACAAATTATATCTATTCACCCAATCCGGTTAAATGACCGGGTTTTTTGTTGGGAATAGAGTTGGGAATGATATTTTTTGACAAAAAAATAGGAATTATGAAATCTCATAACTCCTTAATTATATTGTGGTACGCCCGGCTGGGTTCGAACCAGCGGCTTTCAGCTCCGGAGGCTGACGCTCTATCCACTGAGCTACGGGCGCATTTATCGTTTATACCGTTAATACACACATAAATATTTCATCGACGCGGATATGTCAAGCCTGATAACGTTGGTTCCCGGGCGAACCCATTTGATTTTCAAAGCCCCGTCCGTTTGCGGCGGGGAGCTTCATTTTCCCTTATGGGACCGGGTTTTTTTCAAACATCTCTTTTGCTTCGCCAACCACGTAAAGCGAGCCTGCGATGCAGATAACGTCTTCGGGCGATGCGTTTTCGATGGCATGTGCGATGGCTTTATGGACGTCGGGTATGATGTGTATGTCTGATATGAATTCTTTTGCTGTTGGATGAAGATTTTCCGGGGCTATGGCGCGATCGATTTTCGGACGGGTTAATATGACTTTCTTGCAAAGCGGAAGCAGGTCTTTCAGCATGGCCTTATATGGCTTATCATCCAGTATGCCGATAACCAGGGTAATATTACGATGGGAGAGATTCTCACCCAGGTATCTTGCAAGATTTCTGGCAGCGATGAAATTGTGAGCGCCGTCAAGAAGGATCAGGGGCGATGAGGATACGATTTCCAATCTCCCCGGCCATCTGTTTTGTTCCAGACCATCCTTGATGGTTTTGAGTGTAAGGGCAAGATTATTCTTGTTCAACACCTCACATGCGGCAAGGACGAGTGCCGCATTATTGACCTGGTGTCTGCCGACGAGCCCGGTATGGATGTTTCGCCATACGTTGTCGATTCCAAAATAGTTAAATGTTCCGTTGGGTTTCCTTCGAATCCGGAAAGCGTTTCCAAATTGATAAATTTGGGCTGATTGTGATTCCGCGATGGCTGTTAGTACTGAAACGGCGTTTTTTTGCGTGACGCCGGTGACAACCGGCACCCCTTTCTTGATGATGCCGCCTTTTTCCCGGGTAATCTCGGCGATGGTGTTCCCCAGATATATTTTATGTTCAAGGGATATGTTGGTGATTATGGACAGTGCCGGTTCGATAATGTTGGTGGCATCAAGGCGCCCTCCCATGCCGGTTTCAATGACGGCCCAATCGACGTTGTTTTTACCGAATTCATAGAACGCCATGGCAGTTGAAAACTCAAAAAAAGTCGGTTCGCGTGTGCCGTGGTGGACGCTTTTGACCGCCTCATAAGCGGCAACGACGTTTTCATCGGAAGCGGGGCGGTTGTTTATACAGATCCTTTCATTGAAGCTGACGAGATGCGGGGATGTATATAAACCGACATTATATCCAGCCCCATGAAGAATTGTGGCCATGGCGGATGCGATGGATCCTTTTCCGTTGGTACCGGCAACATGAATGGCGTGAAAATTGTCCTGGGGATTTCCCAAGCCTTGAAGAATATTTTTAATGGTGTCAAGGCCCAGTATTATGCCATATCTTCTGAGATTATATAGGGTCTTCAGACAATCGTTGTAAGGGTCTTTTGGTGTCATTGTTACAAAAAAACCCGGCAGGGTTAATACATTTACCGGGTTTAAAATTTTTTCAAATTTTGGTCTTATCTGCGGTATCTGTTTCTGGATGCCGCTATCCGCTGTCTTCTCAAGGCTTCACGCTGCTTGCGACGCCTATATTCACTCGGTTTTTCATATGCTTTTTTCATCTTTAATCGTTTAAAAAGGCCGTCATTCTGAACCTTTTTTTTCAGAATTCGCATCGCCTTTTCAAGGTCATTATCTAAAACTCTGACCGCAATATCCTTCAAATTATTCGCCCCCTTCTTTCCATCAGCGGTAAATCATCATTTGTGATGGTTATTTTCATAGTAATGATAAATAAATTTTTATATCAGAGAATAAATACATTGGCAAGAAAAAAATTCCATGGATCTTTTTTTCAAAAATGCTCATAGGGCAAACAAAAACGGACTGTTTACAATATTTCATCGAGCAAAAGGTGTAAAAAAAATGTGCCCGGACTTAAATTCAGCTCACGGGCACATGGGTCAATCACAAAATGAAGATTTTTGAAACGCCGGTCAGATTAAATTTCGATGAATATTCAAAAAGGCCAATTCATGAATTTTACAGCTTTGAAACGAGTTCTTCTGTAACCTCTTTTACGCTGGGCTCGCCGTCCAGCGTAATATATTTAATCTTTTCTTCTTTGGCGGCAAGGTCTTTGAAATAGTATGCGGATGCAAGGGTTCCGGTGTCAGAGTCGTAATAGATGGCGTGGCGCTTGTTGATGGCATCCCCATCCTGGTCATCGTCTCTGGTTTTTAAATCACCGCCGCAAACTCGGCACTTATCTCCATCGGGTTTGATGACATCAATATAGATGTTGTTGGGATGGTTGTTGTCGTTTACACAGAGTCTGCGTCCCATGATTCTGTTTTTTGCAATTTCGCGGTCAAGAAGTATTTCAACGACAATATCGAGAGACAAACCCGCATCTTTAAGTGCATCATCGAGTTTTATCGCCTGATTCTTATTTCTTGGGAATCCGTCAAGAAGCCAGCCGTTTTGACAATCATCCTGTTTCAGTCGGTCGAGTATCATCGGTATTGTGATTTCATCCGGTACCAAATCACCCCGGTCGATATATTCCTTGGCTTTGGTTCCCAATTCACTCCCTTTGGAAATGTTGTCACGGAAAATAGCTCCGGACTCTATATGGGGCGTGTTGTACTTATCCTTTAAAATTGCGCCCTGGGTTCCTTTTCCGCTGCCGTTCGGCCCAAAAAACAAAATGTTCATGTCTGATTCTCCTTTCGCAGTTTATTTTAAGATCTAAAGTTGAATATATTTTTATCGATATCATTATTTCCAGCTTTTCTATATAAACAGGAATAAATTGTCAAGGCTTGGAAGCTAAATCCTTGATTAACTTTTTTTCAAAGGGCTAACACACTCAGGTTTTGATGTTTAACCTTAATTCAGCTATCCATTTTGTTTGCGATCAATTAAGGTTTAAGTATTCTTTGACCCGTGCCAACGCTTCGGCCCTGTTTTTAATGGTATGGGTTAATTTGGCCTCGTCAACAAGATCAAGGATTTTTTTAAACAAGGGTGACGGTGTAAGTCCGAATACTTTAATGAGATCATGGCCGGTTATGAGCGGTGGTTCATTGCTTATGGGTTTAAAACGATTAAAAAAATCGTATATCATCTTTTTTACAAAGTCTATAAGCGCCCTGTTTCTTTGAGGTGTTCCGTCTTCTTTTGCCTTTATATCGGCAATGGCATGCAGAAGAAGGGCCGGTGTGATGTCACCGCATTTTTTATAAAAACGTGTTAAACTTTTTTGCGTTAACATCTTTTTTTCATGCGCAGTAAAAAGAAACAGCGGTTTCATATGATTGCGGATGATAAAATCGATGAACTGCTTTTCATGGTTAGAAAATCTAAGTTTCTGGCTGATTTTTTGAGCCAGATCTGCACTTTTCCGGGCATGACCGTAAAAGTGGCTTCTGCCGTTGCTGTCTGTGCTTTTTACCAGGGGCTTCCCGATATCGTGCAAAAGGATCGCGCACTTGACCAGCGCCGGTCTGTTTTTGTCGACATATTGTCGAATTTGGGTAACCGCATCCGGATGGACTTTTTTCAACTCATTCAACAGGATTTCGAGATGATCATATGCCTTCATGGTATGTTCAAAAACATCGTAAAGATGATGACGGTTCTGGAGGCACCCTTTTAGGGGGGCAAGATCCGGGAGGATTTCGGTTAAGAGCCCGCTGTTGTCCATTTGGGAAAGATAATCGTACGATTTGGATGTGCCGAGCATTGAAAAAAGTTCAACACGAATTCGCTCTCCGGCTGTATTATGTATCAGTCCCGCATCAGATTTTATCGTCGACGCTGTCTGGGATTCAATCCTGAAATTCAGATGAGCGCCTATTCTATAAGCACGTATCAGCCTTACAGGATCCTTAATGAAAATTTTCCGTGAAACCATACGAACTTTTTTATCGGCAAGATCCTGGAGCCCACCCAGGCAGTCGATAACTTCCTCTGAATACACATGGTATGCCATGGCGTTGATGGTAAAATCTCTTTTTTTAAGATCATCTTCTATGGATGCCCCGTTTAAAGATGTTATATCGAATATCTTGTCGCCCGATGCCACCCTGATCGTCGTTTGCCCCGGTTTGCCAAGCTTGATAACGTGCCCTTTGGTCTTTACGGCCATCTTTTCAGCAAAATTTTCTGGATTTCCGGTGACTGCAATGTCATAGTCGGTGGGGGTCCGGTGGAGAAGCAGATCCCTGATCGTCCCGCCGACGATGTATGTATCTTTTGTTTCGGGCAAGATGTCTTTATTGAATGGAATCATGAAGTTATTCGTCATATGCCCCATCCGTTTGCAACGGGATGGTTAATTTCATTGCGTTCTTGATTTTCTTGGGTGTATGTTTATTATCATCATTTTATGTCTGTGTCTATCCGGATACCCATATGAATAAAGCAAGAACAAAAGTTTTAAGAGTTGCTGTGACCGGCGGTGCCGGATCTGGAAAAACCTCTGTTTGCAACCGGTTGAAGGAACTGGGGATAAAGGTCATAAGCTCCGATGCCATGGCAAGGGAAGCTGTTGCTCCGAACTCGACGGCGCATAAAAAAATCGTGGATTTTTTCGGGGAGACGGTCTTGCTTAGCGATGCGACATTGAATCGTAAAATGCTGCGGCGAATGATCATCAACGATGATGCTGCACGGTTGACTCTGGAGCGTATTGTTCACCCTGAAATATCGAACCTTATGCGGGAAAAGATCGCCTGTGCGGAAAATAAAGGTTGTGAAATTGTCGTGGTAGAAGTCCCACTCCTTTTTGAACTGAATATGCAAGAACAGTTCGATTGGATTATTCTTGTAAGCGCCGATCACGAATTGCGGGTTAAAAGACTGATGGCCCGGGACAACATACCCCGTGATGAGGCTGAAAACCTCATTCATGTCCAGATGCCGGAAAAAGACAAAATTGGACGTGCTGATTTTGTATTGTCGAATGGGGGTTCAACGGCGCGACTGATGGCGGCTGTCGATTTTTTATATGAAAAATCTTTCAAACCGTACAAAAAAAAGAAAAAGCCCTTGACAGCCACAAAATCATGATATAATTTCCAGGAAAATAATAACATACCTGTTGGATCCCGCCATTTGGAGAGAATGCCTAATTCTTCTATTTTAATTCACTGAAAATCCATATTCTTTCATTAAAGCCAAAATGGATCCATTTTGAAAAATTGTTTTGTAAATTCTTCCTGTTAAACAGGGAATAATAGAATCCACAAAATAACGGTTCCAGTGAAAAAAAGAAAAATTCTGCTCCGGCTAAAAATTTCTGATTTAACCTGTAGACAGGGAAAAAACATATTTTCAAATACCTATAAAATATAAAACCATAATATTTACTTACTTGGAGGGATAATTTTTTAATGAATATTGTTGAGCTTAAGGAAAAGAAAATCAGCGAGCTGAACCAGATGGCCAAAACTTTCAAAATTGACGGCGCCGCTGGGATGAGAAAGCAAGATCTCATTTTTGCCCTGCTACAGGCCGAAATCGAGAAGACCGGTTTGATATTCGGAGAAGGCACGCTCGAAATTCTGCCCGATGGATTCGGATTTTTGCGCGCACCGAATTACAATTATTTGCCGGGACCTGACGATATTTATGTGTCACCATCGCAGATACGTCGTTTCAATTTAAGAACCGGTGATACGGTTTCCGGCCAGATCCGTCAGCCAAAGGAGACGGAAAGATATTTCGCGCTGTTAAAGGTCGAAGCGGTCAATTATGAAGATCCGGAGGTGGCCAGAGAAAAAATCCTTTTTGACAATCTGACGCCGCTTTATCCTGACAGAAAGACAATGCTCGAAGCCGATTCTGACAATTATTCCATGAGAATAATGGACCTTTTGACGCCCATCGGTTTTGGCCAGAGAGGATTGATTGTTTCACCTCCCAGATCCGGTAAGACAATGCTTTTGCAGTCGATTGCCAATAGTATCAGCGCCAATCATAAGGATATTATTCTGTTTGTACTGCTCATTGATGAGCGACCGGAAGAGGTTACGGATATGCAACGATCCGTGGATGGTGAAGTGATCAGTTCCACCTTTGACGAACCTGCCGAAAGGCATGTGCAAGTCGCAGAAATGGTCATAGAGAAAGCCAAGCGCCTTGTGGAGCATAAAAAGGACGTTGTTATCTTATTGGATAGTATCACCAGACTTGCTCGGGCATACAATTCGGTTATCCCTCCCAGTGGAAAAATCCTTTCCGGCGGCGTTGATTCAAATGCGCTTCAACGCCCGAAACGCTTTTTCGGTGCTGCCAGAAACATTGAAGAGGGCGGAAGCCTGACCATTATTGCAACGGCCCTGGTGGATACCGGAAGCCGTATGGATGAGGTTATTTTTGAAGAATTCAAAGGCACCGGCAATATGGAGATTCAACTCGATAGAAGACTTGCCGACAAACGCGTCTTTCCCGCAATTGATATCAAAAAATCCGGTACGCGTAAGGAAGAGCTCCTTCTGGATCATGATACTTTGACACGGGTATGGATTTTAAGAAAGCTACTTTCATCGTTAAATCCTGTAGACAGTCTCGAATTTTTGCTTGATAAAATGAATGGAACCAAGGATAATAAACATTTTCTAAATTCCATGAATGCATAAAAAGGAAATAGGAGGTTTAAAATACATGAAGGCGGACATTCACCCTGAGTATTCAGATACAACCATAAAGTGCGCATGTGGAAATGTGTTGGAGGCTGGCTCGACAAAATCGGATATACGCGTTGAGATCTGTTCAAAATGTCATCCTTTTTTTACGGGAAAACAGAAACTTGTGGACACTGCCGGTCGAATTGAGCGTTTCCGCAAGAAATATGAAAAATTTCAGAAAAAATAGACAGCCCATTCACGTATTCTTTTAAATCTTCAGATAATGAAGCAAACGATGATGGGCGTTTTATTTTTTATGATTTTGTAAAAGGTCTAATTTTGCTCGTTCCGCAAGCAATTTTGGGATTCATGATTCGCCTGGCTAAATTGTAAGAACTCGGGCTAACGCCCTCAAAGAGCTTGCAATTTTTAACGCCAGACGCATCCTGAATCTTTCTCCAAAATTGCTCGATGTCGCTCACAAAAGACTTTTTACGACGCCATCATTTTTTAAGTGATATTTTTTCGGCATAAACCTTTGCCACTTGTTTTTACATAACATTTTAGGCCGTTGAAAGGATGGAACATTCAAACAATCCGGTTTTTAACGGCCTGATCCTCTCGAGGCGGATAACCCTCGTGCATCGCTGAATATAAACCATGTTCGATAAATTAACAGGTGTTGAAAATCGTTTTTTTGAGGTTGAAAAGCTTTTAAGCGATCCTGCAATTGTTCAGGATCTGGAGGCATACCAGAAGTACAGCCGGGAACATTCGGATCTCAACAAGATTGTATCCGTTTTCCGAAAGTATAAACAGGTCCAATCGGAACTCAATGACAGCATGGAGCTGTTGAAAGATAAAGATCCGGATATCAAAGAGATGGCCCGTGAAGAAGTCAATGCCCTTACCCTCAAAAAAGAGCGCTTTGAAACCGATCTCAAGAAGCTACTTTTGCCCAAAGATTCCAATGACGCCAAGAATGTTATCCTTGAAATACGTGCCGGTACAGGTGGAGAAGAGGCCGGACTGTTTGTCAGTGATCTTTTCAGAATGTACAGCAGGTATGCTGAAAACAAGAACTGGAAAGTCGAAGTCTTAAGCCATCACGCCACCGGTGTCGGTGGGTTAAAAGAGATTGTCGCCATGATCCATGGAAAAGGGGCATACAGCTGTTTTAAATATGAAAGTGGTACCCATCGTGTCCAACGTGTTCCGGAAACCGAGACACAGGGACGGATACACACGTCTGCGGTTACCGTTGCGGTTCTGCCCGAAGCCGAGGATGTCGAACTCCATATTGATCCGAGTGAGATTAAAGTCGATGTATTCCGATCCACCGGACCGGGCGGTCAGAGTGTCAACACAACCGACTCCGCCGTACGTCTTACCCACCTGCCCACCGGAATCATTGTTACATGCCAGGACGAAAAATCGCAATTAAAGAACAAAAACAAAGGCATGAAAGTCCTCCGTGCCCGCATTCTTGATCGTATGATCCGGGCGCAGAACGAAAAGAGATCCCAAGAGCGAAAAACCCAGATCGGAGATGGAGATAGAAGCGGAAGAATAAGAACCTATAACTTTCCCCAGGGCAGAGTTACCGATCACCGAATTGGGCTCACTCTATACAAACTGGAACAGATTCTGCAGGGCGGAATAGATGAAGTCATAGAAGAGCTTGCAACTTTTTATCAGACCCAGGCATTACAGAATGCAGAACCCGGCGAACTCCATTGATTCTGAATGGACCATAATAAAACTCCTCAAGTGGACAACTTCTTATTTTAAATCCCGAGATATAGAAAGCCCAAGAGCGACCGCTGAAATACTTCTTGCCCATGTTTTAGAATTAAAAAGGATAGATTTGTATTTGCGGTACGATCAGCCGCTATGTGCAGAAGAATTGTCACGGTTTAAGGCGTTGATAAAACGGCGGGTTAAACGGGAGCCGGTTGCATACATTTTGGGATTCAAAGAATTCTGGTCCATGGATTTTGCAGTAACAAAAGATGTTCTGATTCCGAGACCTGAAACCGAGTTTCTGGTTGAGACTGCATTAAAACTGTTGCCGGAAGATTCAAAATCCAAACAACACCGAACACAAAAGCGAATATTAGAGCTGGGCACGGGATCCGGGGCTGTAATTTTGGCACTTGCATCCATGCGGCCCAATCATCTTTTCTTTGCATCGGATCGGGCTGTTGCCGCGGCGGTGCTGGCCAAGCAAAATGCAACGCGTCATGGCCTCCATCAATGTGTCAATTTTTTTTGTTCGGACTGGTTTGATACTTTCGGTTACGGCAAACCGGTGTTTGATGTCATTGTATCCAATCCACCGTATGTTCCGAGCGGGGTGATTGCCGGACTTCAACCTGAAATTAACCGGTATGAGCCGATTTCGGCCCTTGACGGTGGAGAAGACGGACTTTCAAGCTTAAGATCTATCGTGAATGCCGCGCATTTGCATCTCAGCCGGGAGGGCTCCCTGTTGCTGGAGATCGGCCATGATCAGAAAGATGATGTTCTGAAAATCATCGATCAGTCCGGGAATTATGAAGAAGTCATCTTTACAAAAGATTACAGCGGATACGATCGTATTGTTCAGATGCAGAAAAAGAGAACCTAACAAAAACTCGGCGTTTTAAAAGCAAAAAATTTAAAAAATGGTTGCGAGTCGATATTTTCTTTGTTAAGTATATCAGTTTAATAAATTCGTACGCCTTTGGACCTGTTTCCCGGTGCCCCGAATGGCGGGGTCGGATGCAGGAGTGATATGGGCGGTGGAAAAACCGATTAAGAAGGGAGAAAAAATGGCTTATATTACAATGAAAGAACTTCTTGAAGCCGGAGTTCATTTTGGTCATCAGACAAAACGTTGGAATCCGAAGATGAAACCTTATATCTTTGGGGCCCGAAACGGTATCTATATTATCGATCTTCAGAAAACCGTTCGGATGTTCAGAACCGTGTACGATTTTGTCGTTGATACGGTGGAAAATGGCAAATCGCTGCTTTTTGTGGGTACAAAGAAACAAGCGAGAGAATCGATCTATGAAGAAGCGAATCGATGTGAGATGTTTTACGTTCATAACCGGTGGCTGGGCGGAATGTTGACAAATTTTCACACCATCAGAAAAAGTATAGACCGTTTGAACTATCTTAACGGCATCGTAAACGATCAAACCATTGATCTTTTTCCCAAAAAAGAGCGGCTGAAATTAAGAAAGGAGCGCGTAAAGCTCGATAACAATCTTGGCGGAATCAGAACCATGAACGGGCTCCCAGGGGCGATTTTCGTTGTCGACCCCAAAAATGAAGCCATTGCCGTCCGGGAGGGAAAACGTCTGGGGATCCCTATCATCGCGATTGTGGATACCAATTGCGATCCTGATGAAATCGATTATATTATACCGGGGAATGATGATGCAATCCGTGCAATACGGCTCATTACATCCAGAATGGCCACTGCTTGTATCGAAGGAAGAGAGCGTCTGGCTGAAAAACAGCAGGCCGAAGCCGACAAAGAGATAGAAGAGGTGTCTGCTGTGGAAGCTGCCAGCGCGGAGTTGAAACCGGGTGAACGGAAGGTGATTTCAGACGGTTCAGACGGTCCCGTTGTAGAGATAATTAAAAGAACAACACCTGAAGTTGAACCTGGCTCCGATGAAATAAAACATTCTGACAGCGAAGAATCCGGAGAAAAAACTGAAGCAAAAGGAAATGGAGAATAGTGATGTCAACAATTAGTGCGACAATGGTTAAGGAGCTTCGCGAGAAGACCGGCGCCGGAATTATGGATTGTAAAGGAGCACTTGCAGCGTGTGATGGTGATATGAGTCAGGCCGTCGATTTTTTGAGAAAAAAAGGTTTGGCGACGGCTGCTAAACGCGCCGGAAGGTCGATGACAGAGGGGATAATCGAGTCTTATATCCATATGGACAACAAGCTTGGGGTTCTGGTTGAAGTTAATTGTGAGACCGATTTTGTTGCAAAAAATGACGATTTCAAGGAATTTGCAAAAAATATTGCCATGCACATTGCAGCCACCAATCCTGTTGGAATCCGATCCGAAGACGTTCCCGAAGAGACCCTCAACAGGGAAAAGGAAATCTATCGGGGCCAGGTACTGGAAATGGGCAAGCCTGAAAACATAGCGGATAAAATTGTAGAAGGTAAGATGCAGAAATATTTCAAGGAAAGTTGCCTGATGAATCAGGCGTATGTTCGTGACCCCGATATCACTGTTGAAGATCTATTAAATGAAATGATTGCAAAAATCGGTGAGAATATTTCAATCAAACGATTCGCAAGATTCAGGATTGGGGAATTATAGACTTTGACCATGCCCAAATATAAAAGGATCCTGCTGAAACTTAGCGGTGAAGCACTGATGGGCGATCAGAGTTTTGGGATAAGTCCCGAGATGATAAAGTCCGTGGCAGGGGAGGTCCGTTCTATATTTGACCTCGGGGTTCAAATTGCCATCGTGGTCGGCGGTGGTAATATTTTCAGAGGCATCGCCGCCTCCTCATACGGCATGGATCGGGTCTCTGCCGATCGAATGGGAATGCTGGCCACTGTCATTAACAGCCTTGCGTTACAGGATGCTTTGGAAAAAAAGGGGGTTGTGACCCGTGTTCAGACCGCTATTTTAATGCATGAAGTGGCGGAACCCTTTATCGCTCGAAGGGCTGTTCGCCACCTGGAAAAGGGACGGGTGGTTATATTTGCAGCAGGTACCGGGAATCCTTACTTTACCACAGATACTGCTGCGGTTCTCAGGGCCCAGGAAATACATGCGGAGATCCTTTTAAAGGCGACGAAGGTTGACGGACTCTACGATGCAGATCCCGTGGTCGATAAAAATGCTAAATTTATAAGAGAAATCAAATATATGGAGGTTATCGAAAAGCAACTCCACGTTATGGATATGACAGCGATTTCTCTGGCAATGGATAATAAGCTTCCGCTTATTATCTTTAATTTGACCCATAAGGGAAATATTAAAAAGGTGGTGTGCGGAGAAACGGAGGGAACCCAGATAAACCATTAAAGGAAGACGCCATGATTGAATCGATATATCAAGAGACCAGAGATGGTATGCAAAAGTCGATAGATGCGCTAGGAAATGAATTAAAAAGGATCCGGACAGGACGTGCTTCCCTTTCAATTATGGATGGCATTCGGGTCGATTATTACGGCACACTGACACCCCTTAACCAGATGGCATCCCTTGCTGTTCCCGAAAGCCGGCTGATTACCATACAACCGTGGGATGTATCCGTTATCAAGGATATTGAAAAGGCCCTATTGAAGTCCGATCTCGGTCTCACGCCTTCAAATGACGGCAAGCTGATACGGATCTCCATTCCGCCGCTGACCGAAGAGAGAAGAAAACAGCTTGCAAAAGTCGTATATAAAAAGGGCGAAGAACATCGGGTTGCAGTGCGCAATCAAAGACGTGATGCCAACGATCTGCTGAAAGGCTTGAAGAAGGATGGCGAAATTTCGGAAGATGATGCTTTCAAGGCTCAAGATCAGATACAGAAAATAACCGATGAGTATATCAAGCTTGTCGATGAAGTCTGTAAAGATAAAGAGAAGGAGATCCTTGAATTCTAATACACCTTCTGTTGTTAGCACAGATCTTAATCCTGAAAAATTACCCGCCCATGTGGCCATCATTATGGATGGTAACGGTCGATGGGCCAAAAAACGCCTATTAAATCGGATCAAAGGTCATGAAAAGGGTTCCGAAACCGTTCGAACCATTGTTCGGACCTGCCGTGAAATCGGAATCCCCATTTTGACGCTGTATGCTTTCTCCACCGAAAACTGGCAGCGACCCAAATCCGAGGTCACCGCTCTCATGTCCCTCCTTAAAAAGTTCCTCGAATCCGAAAAAACAGAGATGCTGGACAACAATATTCGACTGAATGCCATCGGCCAGACCGAACGATTGCCGGAAAATGTCCGGAAGACACTGTATAAGACCATGGATTTAACAAAAAAGAATGACGGTTTGCGCCTTAATCTCGCACTGAGTTACGGCGGACGGTCTGAGATTCTAAGGATGGTCAAACAGATTGCAATAAAGGTTAAAGATGGTCATATCGATCCAGATTTAATAACCTCTGAACTTATATCCGAGCATCTTTATACCGGTGATATGCCGGATCCTGATCTTCTGATCAGAACCAGCGGCGAAATGCGCATCAGTAATTTTCTACTGTGGCAGATCGCGTATACGGAAATTTGTATCACAGATACTTTGTGGCCCGATTTTGGAAAGGATGAATTTGTGCAAATTCTGAAAGACTATCAGCGCCGTGAGCGAAGATTCGGTAGAACCGGATCCTGATCCAGCATTTTTCAACCTCGGGTTCAGAACTTAATTCGTTTCGTTCATAATTGAAATGTCGGAATGCTGGAATGATGGAATGCTGGAATGATGGAATACTGGGGTGTTGATACTATCCATTTTGATAAGGAAGTAAAAATATTTTATACATCGAAACTCTTCTAACAATCGACATTCCGCTATTTCGGTATCCCAGGTGCGATACCAAAAGACTTTGTCTCAAGGAACCACATTAAATTAGTAGGTTGAAATATTTCCAAGGCGAGGCATTATGCATTTGAAACGATGGATTACAGCGATTGTGATCATCCCGTTTCTTATTTTATTAATAAGCATCGGGGGGTCATTTCTGCTTGCCGTTGTTATCAATGCCGCGGTCATTATCGCACTTTGGGAATATTTTCGGATGGGTCTGAATACCGCTGAAAGCGAAAAGTTGAAGGCTCAAAGCATTTCCATTTTGAGCTTTCAGGGTTTAGCTTTTTTCACAGGTTCGGCCGTCATCTGGGCTGCATATTTTCATTCGTTCGAAATGGTTCTTTGCAGTATTAGTTTTAATTTTATCGGCTGCGCCCTGGTCTCTTTCCCAAAATTTAAATTTGATTCGTCTGTTTTGGGAATGGTTTTCAAACAGGTTCTTGGGGTTATCTATATCCCGTTTTTTCTTTCATTTCTGGTTTTGATCCGAAACGGGAATGATGGTATTTCCTGGATATTTTTTCTGTTAATACTCGTATTTATCGGTGATACCGGCGCCTATTATGCCGGCACTTATTTTGGGCGGCACAAACTGTGTCCTGCCGTAAGTCCGAATAAGACCATCGAGGGCTCTGTGGGCGGTCTTGCTGCCACCCTGGTCGCGGGCGCTTTGTTTAAATATTTTTTTATGCCGTCGTTATCATGGGGTTTAAGTCTCCTGTGTTTTTTTTCCATCGGTGCGGCCGGCCAGGTGGGAGATCTGTTCGAATCTGAATTAAAGCGGGCGTCCCATATAAAGGATTCCGGGACATTATTTCCGGGTCACGGCGGTATCCTCGATCGGATTGATGCCTTGTTGTTCGCTGCACCTGTGGCGTATTTTTTTAAGGAATTTGTACTAACCGGGTAACCGGTAATTGGCGTTTTTTAGCCGGTCTTTCGCTTGTTTTTTAAGACAAGAGCCCTTTGGCTACCATATTCGAGTGCTATGAAAAATCTTTCCATATTGGGATCCACAGGATCCATCGGCTGTAATGTCCTTAAGATCGTAGAGATGTTTCCACAACGGTTTGCAGTCAAGGCACTTGCAGCCAAACGTAACATTTCTTTACTGTCCAGGCAGATCGAAAGATTCCATCCTGAAATTGCCGTTGTTTATGATGAATCCAGCGCGGTTGATCTGCAAAACATCCTCCCCTCGGGAGTTGGCGTTGAAGTATTGTACGGAGAAGACGGGTACAAAGCTGCTGCAGCCTACCAATCCGTTGATATGGTCGTGGTTTCATTCGTGGGGGCGTCCGGTCTGATCCCGACCCTGGCAGCCATCGAAGCGGGTAAAAACATTGCCCTGGCGAACAAGGAAGCCCTTGTTATGGCCGGTGAGATCGTTGTAAAAAGGGCGACAATAAATGGGTCAAAGATACTCCCCATCGACAGCGAGCACAGCGCGATTTTTCAATGCATTTCGGGGAATCGACGTGAGGATTTGGATAAGATATTTCTTACAGCCTCCGGCGGCCCGTTTTTAAATTTGCCGAGAAATGAGTTTGGGTCCATTAAACCCGAAGCTGCTCTGAATCACCCAACCTGGCGTATGGGCAAAAAAATTAGTGTCGATTCAGCAACGCTGATGAACAAAGGGCTTGAGATTATAGAGGCAAAACGTCTCTTTGGTATTTCACATGAAATGATTGAGGTGGTGATTCACCCCCAAAGCGTTATCCACTCCATGGTTTCCTTTAAAGATGGAACGGTAATGGCACAGCTTGGCATCCCCGATATGAAGGGCGCCATTGCATATGCCCTGTCCTATCCGGAACGTCTTGCGCTTGAGCAGCCGCTACCGGATTTTGTGAGCATCGGTGCACTTACTTTTGAAGAACCTGATTTGGAAAAGTTCCCTTGTCTTGCCTTGGCATATCAGGCCTGTGAAACAGACGGGACCCTCCCGGCGGTACTAAATGCCGCAAATGAAGCGGCTGTGGAGGCCTTTTTAAGAAAGCGGATCTCCTTTTTGAAAATACCGGAAATTATCCGGGGAACCATGGACCCGCATACGGTAATTGCAGATCCAACGCTTCAGGATATTCTTCGAGCAGACCGGTGGGCCAGAGAACAGGCCCAAGCCCTGATACGGAATTTGGAATAAGGGCGTCCCCATGGGAAAGCCTGATTATTTATCCAGGTCTGGTTCTTTACTATGTTGGGGTGTTTGTGATATTATATTTATAGAATTATCCATATCTCGTGATATATAAAAGGAAAAATTTTCTTATCCGGTTTAACCGGATTCGGAATTCAGAGAAACAAAATGAGTGTTAATATATTTGCATTGGTCATCGTACTGGGCGTACTGATATTTTTTCATGAACTGGGGCATTTCCTTGTGGCAAGGTTGCTGGGTGTCGGAGTGGAGACATTTTCACTCGGCTTTGGTCCAAAAATGATCAGTAAAAAGATCGGCATTACCGATTATCGGATTTCCGCCATACCCCTCGGCGGATATGTCAAAATGGTGGGTGAGCAACCGGATGCCGACTTAGACCCCGCTGATATTCCGCTCTCTTTTACGCACAAACATGTCTTTAAACGGATTTTAATCGTTGCCGCCGGGCCCTTTTTTAATATCCTTCTGGCGCTGATCATATTCTACGGTATTTTTCAAATATCGGGCATGTTAATATTAAAACCCTCCATCGGAGAGGTCAATGAAGGTGCCCCCGCTTACAGGATGGGGCTGAAAAAGGGTGATCTGGTAGAATCCATCGATGGCGTGAAGATTTCAAGCTGGGAAGACATGGCCAAGATGATTACCACGAGCAAAGGAAAGACCCTATCCATATCTGTGATTCGCGGTAATTCCATGCATGTTGTGGACGTTACGCCGGAACCGAAAATATTTAAAAATATATTCAACGAGGATATCGAGCGCTATGTCATCGGAGTTACCGCTTCCGGTGATTTCTTTGCCAAGGATTTGAACGTTCTTCAGGCCTTTTCACAGAGCTTCATACAAACCTATCAAATAACAGCTTTGACCGTAAAGGGTGTCGTAAAACTTTTCCAGGGTACTGTTTCGCCAAAAACATTGGGCGGCCCAATAATGATCGCACAGATGGCAGGTCAGGAGGCCAGGGAAGGGGCGGTCAATTTGATCTTTTTCATTGCGCTTATCAGCATAAATCTTGCGATTCTAAATTTTCTTCCCATACCGGTTTTGGACGGCGGACATCTGCTGTTCTTTTTTGTCGAGGCGGTCACCGGACGTCCGGTGAGCATAAAGATACGTGAGATCGCCCAGCAAGCCGGAATTTTTGTGCTGATTCTGCTGATGATATATGTGTTTTATAATGATATTGCACGGGTGTTCTTAAGTTGATGCCATACCGACTCGAAATTGCACTGAAACCGGATCTTTTTGATGCCGAAGGCCATGGAATTCGCCAGAAGGCGAAAAACTATTTTGGGATTGAGCTTGCCCATGTCCGCAGCATTCAGGTCATCACCATTGATGCGGACCTTTCAGCTGAACAGCTGAAAACCGTTCAAACCGACATCTTTACAAACCCTGTGACCCAGATCTCCGCTTATGATTCCCTTCAGATCGATTTTGACTGGACCATCTGGGTGGGCTTTCGTCCGGGGGTCAGAGATAATCCAGGGAGTACCGCCGTTGAGGCGGTGGAAGATATTCTGGGGATAAAATTCGGCCCCGATGAAGCCATCTATACTTCAAAACGGTATTGTCTGAAAGGTTCAGGCCTGACCTTCGAAGCGGTCAATATGGTTGCCGGCGAACTTCTGGCCAATGACATTATCCAGCAGTGGAAAATTTTTCCAGCCGATGAATGGGATCCTGCAGAGGGGATCGGTATGATCATCCCAAAGGTGATTCTCGATCATACACCGACGGTTACCACCATTCCAGTCCATAGCGACGCTACCCTGAAGAAAGTCAGTGATCAGCGGGGTCTGGCATTGAACCCCGCCGATATCCCCTTCATAAGATCCTATTTTTTGAGCGAAAAAGTCCAGGCCGAAAGGGCGGCAAAGGGGCTGTCCGATCCAACAGATATAGAACTTGAATATATCTCCCAGGCCAGAAGCGATCACTGCAACCACAATACATTCCGAGGATTGTTTCGCTACAAGGATCTTGTCACCGGTGAAACGGATATTGTGGACAATCTTTTTAAAACATGTATCGAGATGCCGACCCTGACATTAAAAGAAAGAAAATCTTGGGTGGTATCGGTGTTGTGGGATAATGCCGGTGTCGGGCGTTTTGACGACGAACATTACTACGTCATTACCGGAGAAACCCATAATTCTCCATCCAACATGGAAGCCTACGGCGGGGCTATCACCGGCATCGTGGGGGTTTACCGTGATCCTTTGGGGACGGGCCTGGGATCGAAGCTGGTGATGGGCGGTTACGGTTTTTGTGTCGGTCCAAGAGATTACAGCGGGAGCCTTAAACCGCACCTCCATCCGAGACGGCTTTTGGATGGCATCATCGAAGGCGTGCGTGACGGCGGTAACAAGAGCGGAATTCCGACCACGTTCGGCCAGGTTCTTTTTGACTCAGGATACCTGGGGAAATGCCTGGTTTTTGTAACCGCAGTGGGGATTATGCCGGCTCTGGTCAAAGGACGCCCGGCGGAAAAAAAGAGAACCGCATCCAAAGACCTGGTTATCATGTGTGGCGGTCGGGTCGGCAAGGATGGTATTCATGGCGTTACCGCTTCTTCGGAGACGTTTTCCGAGCACACGCCGGCAGGTCATGTTCAGATCGGAGACCCGTATACCCAGAAAAAAATGCATGACTTTCTTTTAGAGGCCCGGGACGAGGGATTGATACAGTTTATTACAGACAACGGCGGCGGGGGGCTTTCATCGTCAGTGGGTGAATCGGCACGCTTCAGCAACGGATGCGAAATCCAGCTTGAAAAGATTCCCTTGAAATATGAGGGGCTGAATCAATGGGAGATCTGGGTCTCCGAATCCCAGGAAAGGATGACCGTAGCGGTGAGGCCTGAAGATCTCGATCGATTTTTGGAACTGTCAAAAATGCATGCAGTGGAGAGCACGGTTATCGGACAATACACGGATTCCGGCAAGCTTCATGTCACCTATGACGGCCGGACCTGTGCCTATGTGGACATGGATTTATTGACGTCGGGTTTCCCCCAATGGACGTTTGATGCCCAATGGCTGACACCGGAAAGACGCGGACTGTTCGAGCCGGTGTTAAAGGAGCCCGATGATTACGAAATTTTACTCGAGGACCTGCTTTCACGTCCCAATATCTGTTCCAAGGAATGGATCACGCGGCAGTATGATCATGAAGTGCAGGGCACCAGCGTCATTAAGCCTCTGGTGGGTTTGGAACGTGATGTCAACAGTGATGCAGCGGTTATTAGACCGGTTCTTGACGCCCAAAAGGGACTTGCTTTTGCACAGGCCCTGCTGCCGGCCTATTCGGCCATAGACGCCTATCACATGACGCACTGTACCGTTGACGAAGCGGTTCGCAGGGTGGTTGCCGTCGGTGCAGACATGGAACATATCGGCGGGGTCGATAATTTCTGCTGGCCCAATATTCAATATCATCCCCAGGACAATCCAGACGGCAAATTTAAGGCAGCCCAGCTTGTGAGATCCTGCCGGGCTTTGCGTGAAATCTGTATGGCGTATGAGATACCGCTCCTTTCAGGCAAAGACAGTATGTACGTTGACGGCCATCTTCCGGGGCGTTACGGCGAAACCCACAAGGTTTCGGCCCTTGAGACCCTTCAATTTTCCACCACATCGGTGGTCAGAGATATCACCAAATGTGTGACCCTGGACAGCAAGGTGTCCGGGGATCTGGTGTATATCCTGGGTACGACGCGTAACGAACTTGGCGGGTCCGAATACTATGCGCATCTCGGGTATGTAGGGCTGAATGTTCCCAAAGTGATTCCCGACGAGTTTGTTGTTTTATACAAGGCATTGGGCGATGCCATCGACAAAGAGATCGTCGCTTCGGCCCACGGCATCTATCGCGGGGGCCTTGGGGTACACCTTGCCATGGTTGCCATGGGCGGTAATCTCGGCATGTCGGTAGATATGGGGCGTGTCCCTGCAGAACAGATCGAGCGGAATGATTTGATTCTGTTCTCGGAATCCGCCGGCCGATTCATCGTAACCATCGACCCGAAGAACCGGGCGGTTTTTGAAAGAACTTTCAACGGGCTTGCCTGCAGTTGCATCGGCGTTGTAACCGACACCCCCGAATTTGTAATCCAGGGGATTGACAACCGGCGCATCATGAAAGTTTCGGTTCAGAATCTTAAGGCTGCCTGGAAAAAGCCGTTCGGAGAATTGATATGATTGATGTAAAGGCCCTCGTGCTCACCGGGTACGGTCTGAACTGCGATTATGAGACCGCTTATGCTTTGAAGCTTTCCGGTGCCGCTGCTCGCCGCGTTCATATCAACGCGCTGATTGACGGAACCGTCAGCTTGAAGGATTTTCAGATCATGGTATTCGGCGGCGGGTTCAGTTGGGGAGACGATCACGGTGCAGGTGTCGTCCAGGCGGTCCGCATGAAAACCAATCTGGGGGAAAAAATCATGGAATTTATCGATGCCGGGAATCTTGTCCTCGGCATCTGCAATGGATTCCAGACCCTTGTCAACCTGGGTCTTTTACCGGGATTTGACCGTGACTACACCCAACGATCCGTTGCCATGACCTTCAATGACTGTGGAAATTTCAGAGACCAATGGGTTACCCTGAAGATTGCTTCAACATCTCCCTGCATATTTACCGCGGGTCTGGATACCTTGGAACTGCCGGTAAGACACGGTGAAGGAAAATTTTATGCGGACGAATCCACCATACGACGTTTGATCGATGAAAAGCAGGTGGTGGCCCGATATGCCATGCCCGACGGCAGGTCCGCAGATCTGAAATTTCCTTTCAATCCCAATGGATCCGTTTATGATATTGCCGGAATCTGTGATCCCAGCGGCCGGATTTTCGGCCTGATGCCCCATCCCGAAGCCTTTAACCACCCGACCAACCACCCCGACTGGACCCGTATCAAGGAAACCCTAAAGCGCGGGGGCGGCAAGGGGGAGGACAGCCCCACCGTCGGCATACGCATTTTTAAAAATGCGGTCGAATATATCCGCAACAAATAGTAGCTATAACCGGCATTAAGAATCTTGAAACGACCCCGAATGGTCACTGAGCGGGCAAAAGGGAGTTTTTACGAGACCATCAAGTGTTGCACTCCTAAAAAAGGATTGTCGCAATCAGACAATTCGGTTTTTAAACGTTTCATACCCGATGCGTACAGGATTTTGGCACTATAAAACAATTTTATGGCACTATAAAACAATTTAATAGCCTTTAATGCATTGCTTCACTTCAAATCCGAAGTTATCAATTCTAAAGCCCTCAAAGTTCCTCTCGGTTATTGCTAATTATATCAAATCGATATAATCATAATGTAGTTTGATCGAGTTCATTTTTTAAAGTCCCTTAATAATGGCAACCCCCTTGGCACGAAATTTGTATAAAAAACATCGGGGGCTTATTAGGATGGGAGTCATGAAAAAAAAATCGGGATTTACCGTGGTCGAACTTGTGGTGGTGCTCGCTGTTTTATCTATATTCGTTGCGATAGGCGTCCCCAATTTTATGAGCTGGATTCCAAAATATCGCTTGAAAAGTGCGGCCAGGGATCTTTATTCCAACATGCAGCTGGCAAAAATGACGGCGGTTAAGTCCAATGTAAATTGCACGGTTACCTATAGCACCGATCCGGACCAGTATGTTTTAAGCGGTGCTTTAAGCAAAACCGTTGTTCTGGAGGATTACGGCAGTGGTGTAAATTTTAACGGTCCGGACGATGAAACCTTTGCCGTCACAACGATAACGTTTAATTCCCGGGGGACGAGCAATGCGGGGTATGCCTACCTGTCAAATTCGAATAACACGGTATATTTCAGGGTCGGTCCGCTGACCTCCGGGGTGATTAAATTGCAGAAATGGGTCGGTGGGAGTTCATGGGAATGACGCTAAAACAGACACTGAGATACCCAAAAGTTTCAAATCAGGGCCTTACCCTCATCGAGCTAATGGTTAGCATGACCATATTTTTGCTGGTTCTTGGGGGAATCTATTCGACGTTTCAGTCCCAGCATAAATCGTATTTGATGCAGGAGGAAGTTGCCGCCATGCAGCAGAATATCAGGACCGCAATGTTTTACATGACCAAGGAAATCCGGATGGCAGGGTGCGATCCCACCGGTAATGCCGGGGCCGGAATTCTTACGGCAAACGCCAATTCTATCAGTTTTACAGAGGATGTCCGGGGTGATGCGGACGGCAGTGACCCGGATGGGGCGACCAATGATCCCAATGAAGGCATCGCCTATGCCCTGTCCGAAAATAATCTTGTCAGGGATACCGGCGGCGGGAATCAGGTGGTGGCTGAAAATATCGATGCCCTCGATTTTGCCTATCTGGACGCGGACGGAAATACAACGGCAACGCTGACGGATATCAGATCCGTGGAGATAACCATCGTGGCCCGAACCAGCAGGGCGTTGAGAGTTACCAAGGATAACAACCTGTATTATAACCAGCAAGGGACCCAGATTCTGGGTGCGCAAAATGACAATTTCAGCCGCAAGTCTATGACAACATTTATCAAATGCCGCAATTTGGGTATATAGGATGATCGGATGAGATTAGGTTCAGCAGATCATAAAAATCGGGGAACTGAAAACAGAGCAATGCAAAACGATGCCGGTTTTACAATCATCGAAGTGGTAATCGCCATTTCTATTCTGGCCGTGGGTCTGCTGGGTGTTGCCGCCATGCAGACCTCTGCCATTCAGGTGAATTCAGCTGCGGGTCAAATGACCACCCGGATGAACTGGGCCCAGGACAAGATGGAAGAACTGAAGGCACTGCCGTTTTCCGATCCCTGGCTTGAAGCCGCCGGGAACCCCTCTGGCGTGGATTCGGCCGGAAATACCCATGAGCAAACGACTTCAGACGGGTATGCCGTAAGGTGGGATATTGCCGACAACACCCCGGTTCCCAATACAAAACGAATCGTCGTAACGGTGACCGGGAAGGGGAAAACATCCCGACTGACCTGTATGAAATCGGACTGGTAACCCTGTATCTTCTTGAAAAATCTGGATATCCAGGCGGTGCCTTTACGCATTGAGACGTAACGTGACAATTTTTTAACCGGCTGAGCTGGAACGATTTATGAACAAATTTTTGAAAGAAAAAAGAATTTTAAACCCTGAAAACGGCTCCATTACGGTGCTTGCGTTGATCATGCTGGCGCTTTTGACCCTTTTGGGGATTTCCGCGACCATGACGTCCAGCATCGAAGTTCAGATTGCCGGAAACGATGATCGTCATAAACAGGCGCTCTATGAAGCCGATGGTGGAACCGAGGTGGGGTTCGAAATGCTGGAGCAGAATATTGCCTGCCCCGGCGGTTTTTCCACCTTTAACGAAGGGGTCGGATATCTGGATATCGGCACCGATGTCCGGGTGTACACCAAGGATTTCTGGCTCCAGGAGTCTGAACCCACCAGCGACTATCCCTCTAATTCGGAAAGGGATATCAGAGTATACACTACAGACACAGGTCCCCACACCAATTTAAGCATCTACGGCGCCACCCAGCTGTCCACCGGAAGTGCCATTCAAATGTCCGCCGGATACGAGGGCAAGGGCAAAGGCGCCGGTGCCGGCGGAGCTTATATCGTTTATAGAGTCTATTCGCAGCACCTGGGAACCAGCAACAGTCAGGCAGAGATTATGAGTCAATGGAGACATTTGGTCGGCCAGGAAGGGGCTTGTAATTACTGACCGGGCAAAGCTGATACAAGCGGTTGAAATTATAGCGTCTAAAGTAGAGCAAGGATCTATTGCACTTTCATGGAACCACGGCATGTTGTAATTAAGAAATAGCCGGGTGAAAGAGGGGAATGGAGTTCTCGATATTCTCGATATAGGAGATCATGGTATGACACGCTTCAAGAGACATATCCCATTGATGGTGTTTATTATTTTGCTGTTGTTCAGCGGATCGGCACCGCCGAATTTGTACGCTGTTGACTATTGCGGCAGCGGTGTGGCACTGCCGCCGTTTCTGGCCGGCGGCGTGGACCCGAATCTTCTCCTTTTGATCGACAACTCCGGGAGCATGATCGATATGGCGTATGTCGAAGACGGCAGCCAGTGTTTTGACGACACTTACAATCACAGTAGCACCTATGCCGGATATTTCGATCGGAATACTCTGTATGCATACAATTTTTCAGGCGACTATTTCGAAGTCTATTCCATTGCGGCTCACTGGACCGGAAAGGACAGTACCGGCGGTTGGTACTACAACGGGTATGTCTGGATACTGCTCGATTCCACCCCCAGCCCCACGGCATTTGTGGCATTCGGGAACTTCTTCAACTGGGTCATGGCCTCGAAATTTGACGTTCAAAAAGAGATCCTCACCGGCGGCAAATATGACAGCACCAACAACAGACTCGTCATGGAATCGAGGGGCTGCCTCGACCGGCGCTATACCAAGCAGGTACAGGTTACCGACAATATAAACGGGGGAACAAAGTATTTGACCCTGGCCGTACGGCCGCCCCGGGAGCAACAATTCGATCCGTGGGAAGATGCAACCGCCTATGCGGTGGGGGATGTGGTCAACGACGCAGGAGAGCTGTATATCGCAACCTCTGCCGGCACTTCGTCCGGAAGCAGCACCAGCGATGATACCGGGGTGTCCTGGACACCTTACACCCTCACACGGTGGACCAGCGGCGCCACGTATCCGGCCGGCAGTATTGTCGTGGATCCCGGCAAAGCCAATACCATCGATGAAGGCCGGCTGTACATCACCGCCGTCGGCGGCACGGCCGGCGGAACCGGCGTTGACAATGATACCGGCATAACAGACTGGGTTCCCTACAATCTCACCCATATTGAAATATTTCCTGTAACCACAAACGGGTTTGATAACAGCGCCTGCCAAAATGCCGTAACCGAGCTGGGCAAGGACAGCCCCAACCAGGGCCAGTTGAAGGTGTATATCGACGACTGCATGGGGTATTCGGAGGGCGGAGGAAGTAGTCCCGAGGCTAACTCCCATGCAGCCTTTAACCATGCCATTCACAACTGCTGGTATAAGACAAAAAACGGTGACTGGCCACCGGGGGTGGGAGTGGTTAGTTCCACGAAGAATGTCTGTGAGGACATATACTCAAACATAGAACCGTGGAACATCGAATCCGACGATCGTGGTTATATATGCTATGGACTCTATGCCGCTGTTCCGGCCAATCAACTCGGCTATGTGGGCCGCTGCTGGAATCCGGGGGCGGGCGCAGTACTGACCTGCACCGGCGGTTACTTTACTTCCGGACCCAAAACCGGTGATTGCAAGAAATGGGAATATGTGGGGGGTACTTTACCCGGCTGGGATGCTGCCGGATATGCGGATGTGGATACCTGTATCGAAACGGCCATGCAAGACTATTGCGGCAATATGGAAATTCCCGAAGTCGTGGACCCCAGTGATCAGGCCGGCGAAACCGGTGAGTTCTGGAATATCCCGGCGGTGCTCATCGATTCGGGGGTCGTTGCCCAGATCGGTGAGCCCCTTGGGGTGGTTCAGGGGTATATTTCGAAATCGTCCGCACCCAGCGGGCTCATCCAGGAGTTTTCCGACGACATCCGGATGGGGGCCATGGCGTTTAACTTCGAAGGCTCCAACAGCGAGTGCAGTCAGCCGGATCCTTTTATCCTGTATAACTGTTCGGACCCGTCGAACCGGGACGGGGGCCAGGTCATCTCGGATATCGACAAGTCGAGTTCCCATACCACAAATCTGGTGGATGCCGTCAACGATATCAAGGCCACATCCTGGACTCCCCTGGCCGAGGCCTTTTATAATGCCTTGGGATACTACAGCCAGAACAGTGCGCTCCGTCTGGACAGCAATGATTTTAACATCGGCTCCGGTTATGATCCCATTACCGCCTATTGCCAGAAGAACAATATCCTTATCATCACCGAAGGGGCGTCCACAGCAGATTTGAATGGTACCGTCGGCGCCTTTGTCGCGGCCGAGGGACAGAATGATCTGGACAGTGAAGACAGTGTGGACTGCGGTTCGCTTTCCGGCAGCTCGTATCTGGATGACTTGACCTATTATGCCCAGAACAGCAGCAGTCTTTATCCCACACAGCTCAACGGAGAGGACAAACAGAACGTTAACACCCACATCGTGGTTGCAGGAACCTTGCGGTCCACCGGGGCCGATGAATGCAGTCCCGACGTCCTCTTGGCAGAGGCTGCCACCAACGGGGGTACCACGCTTTACAGTGCATCAGACCCCGCCCAGCTGGAAACCGCCCTCCGAAACGCCTTTGAGTCGATCCGGGCAGGCGCTGCAGCCGGCTCCGCCGCTTCGGTCATATCTGCGTCCCGGGGGGGTGAAGGGGCGGTCTATCAGGCCATTTTCTGGCCTACGGTGGAACTGTCCGGTGGCGGTTCTGTCGACTGGATCGGAGAGGTGCATGCCCTGTTCGTGGACGAATACGCGAACCTGTATGAAGACACCAACGGCGACAGGACCCTGGATGCCGCCGATGCGACGGTGGTGATTTATTACGACGAATCCGCGGGCACGACCAAAGCCTGCAACGGCGAGTTGAATACGGACGGCACCTGCAACGGAACATCCAAAGGACTGGAAGATATTCATTACATGTGGTCTGCATCAGAATGGCTTGCAGATATTTCCCCCACGGCATCTGATGCGAATACGAACATCCTTGTCAACAGAATTTCGGTGGGAACCACCACCGGATTCATTTCCAATGTAAAAAAACGCTATGTTTTCACCTGGAATGATCTCGACAATGACGGTATTGTCGACAGCAGTGAAATTCTCGATTTTGACACCACCAACGACTGGGCCGCACTGACCGTCGACGCTTCCCGGGGCCCGGTGCCCCTCGATTTTGGTTTGCAGACCACTGCCGAGGTGAACGAGATCGTAAAATGGGTGCGGGGCTATGATCAGGCCGGGCAGCGCAGCCGGGAGATGCCCTTCGACTTCGATCTGGACGGCAACCCGGCGGATGTTACCTGGCGGCTCGGGGATGTGGTCCACTCGACGCCCATTTCAGTGACCCGACCCAGTGAAGGCTTTCATTTTCTATACCGGGACACTTCTTATGCACAATTTGTGAACACCTATAAGAACCGCCGGAATGTGATCTACTTTGGGGCCAACGACGGCATGATCCATGCCGTCAACGGCGGGTTTTATAATGAAACCCAAAAAAAATTCTGCCTGACCGCCGATTGCCAGTCAGAAACAGCGGGACCGGAGCTGGGTGCTGAGTTGTGGGCGTATGTTCCCTATAATCTGTTGCCGCATCTAAAATGTTTGACAGATCCTTCATATGAGCACAAATATTTCGTGGATTTGCACCCGAGAGTCTTTGACGTGCGGATTTTCGATCCCACCGACGGCGTTCATACCGGCGGCTGGGGGACGATTATGGTTCAGGGGATGCGGTTCGGCGGTGCCAAGATCCTTCCGGGCACACTGGATCTGGATGATAACGGTTCTGCGGATTATCCGGCCGACACACGAGAGTTCACCTCTGCGTATGTTATTCTCGACATTACCGATCCCGAAGGCCCGCCGACACTGCTGGGCGAGATAACCCTGACAACCGGCGGTACCGAAGTGGATCTTGGATATACAACAGCTTCACCGACAATGGTGAGCATGAAAAACGGTGCTGACGTTAGCGACACAAGCTGGTATCTGATTCTTGGCAGCGGACCGACGAATGTGGACGGTACGAGCACCCAGGACGCCAAACTTGCGGTCCTGCCTTTAAGCTGGTTGGTGGGAACCCCCAAGGCGCTCCGAATTCCCGACGCAATACCGACGGTGGCCAATGACCAAGGCGGCACTTTTACGCTGACCGCCAACAGCTTTGTATCGGATCTGATATCCGTGGACGTTGAGCTTGAAAGTAATTACAAGACAGATGCCGTATATTTCGGGACGGTCTCTGGCACCTGGGGCAGCTGGGGGGGCGGCCTATACCGGATGGTCACCCGAGAAATGGACAGTGGTACCCCTCGAAGTCAGCTGGTGACCAGTCCCAGCGACTGGTCCACGCTGATAAGTCCGCTGAGCAATCCCCTTTACCTGATCGATGCGGGCCGGCCGGTGACCGGTGCAGCGTCCATCGGAACCGACGGCACGAATTACTGGATCTATTTCGGCACCGGACGATTTTTAGATTCAGACGATAAAACCGATTCCAGCAGCAATGCTCAGGAGGCTTATTTCGGCATCAAAGAGCCGCGAAACTGTGACGGATTCACCTGGGAAACCGTAGAAAAGACCGGAACCTTCAACACCACCCCCGGATCCCAGGGATTGCTGCAGGTCGGTGATATTCTGGTCCAAGAAGCAACCACTGCTGCGAATGCCGCCCTTTCATGTGTCGACCTGACAACCAACTGTCTCCCCACCGGAATTACCACGTTTTCGGCACTGGAGAGTTACATTGCCGGAACCGGCTGTGATGACGGGACGGCGCCGGTAGGCCGGAGCTACTCCACCGGAACCGACGGATGGTACAAGGAATTTGCCGACGATAGAGAACGGAATCTGGGGCAGGGCGCTCTTTTGGGCGGATTACTTACATTCACAACCTATCAGCCCTATGATGATGTCTGCCTGGCCGAGGGGTTTTCTTATCTTCACGGGGTTTATTTTCGAACCGGAACCGCATGGTATGAGAGCGTATTTGGTGACAATGCACTCGACGGGAACGGCAATGTTGAGGCCCGCATGGATCTGGGGCGTGGTCTGGCCACAACGCCGGATCTCCATGTGGGGAAAGAGGAAGGAAGCAAAGCTTTCGTTCAAACCAGTACCGGTACCATTGTTGAGATTCCTCAGCCCAATCTGCCGCTGAAAAGTGTAAAGACCGGCAGTACCAGCTGGATGGAGAAAGATTAACCGTTTTAACGAAGGGTTTTAACATGAAACAAAAAATTTTGATTTTCCTGGCGGCGGTCTTGACGATAGTGGTTTTTTCTGCAGAAAGTTTTGCCCGTGTTGAATGGGATGTCCAGCAGAAATTGAAAATGGATACCCCCCCTGTGGATGTTGCGGTGTCCACGGACGGGAAATGGATTTTCGTTCTCAACGACTCAGGAAACATTCTGATCTATTCGTCAAAAGGAAAATTAGAAGATAAAATGAGCGTTGGAAGTCATGTGGATCAAATCAGGGTCGGCCCTAAAGATAACCTGCTTCTACTCAGCAGCCGCAAGAACAAAACGGTTGAGGTTCTTGCCATCGATTTTATCCACAAAATCAACATCTCCGGATCGCCTTTTAAGGGACCGGTAGACGCGCCGGTGGTGATCGCTGTGTTCAGCGATTTTCAGTGACCGTACTGCGCGAGGATCGTGCCTCTCCTCGAGCAGGTGCTCGAGAATAATCCGGGAAACGTAAAAATTGTTTTTAAGAACTTTCCCCTCAGAAGACATAAATATGCGACACAGGCCGCTATAGCAGCGCTTGCAGCCGACGGACAGAGAAAATTCTGGGCGTTCCATGACCGACTTTTTGAAAATTATAAACAGCTCAGTGATCAAAAGATAAAAGATATTGCCCGAGATCTGGGGTTTGATATGGAAAAATTTGAAAAACAGATGAAAGATTCCGGAATTCTGGGCCAAATACGACAGGATATTCTCGATGGAAACCAGGCCGGCATCAGGGGGACGCCCACTGTTTTTATTGGCGGACGACTTTTGAGGAATTGGTCGCCCAAAGAATTCCAGGTGTTGATCGATAAAGAATTGGGGAGAACCAAACCATCTCCCGGGAAGTAATAATTTCTTAACGGAAGTGTTGAACTATGAAAAATGACATGCAGAGCCGATTGTCCGCAAAAAATGTTTGCCGGACGCTTTTAAAAAAAGGGCTCATTACATCCGGCCAGGCAGAGCAAATCCTTAAAAAAAAGGATGTGCTGGAGGCCAGGCTAAAAAAGCAAAAGAACCGTAACTCGGCTTCAGGGAGAAGGTCTGTAAATCCCGTCACCAGCATCGATATCATTGCCGCTTTGAATTTGGAATGTTCGGGTGCTGATTCCAGAGTGGTGGATGAGGAACTCATATTCCAAACCCTTGCAGACGAATGGAAAATCCCGTTCAAGAAAATCGATCCCTTAAAGCTGGATCTCAATCTGGTGACCACTACGATTCCGCGAAGCTTTGCCATGAAACATCTGGTACTCCCCATTGCCATAAAGGACGGGCACCTCACCGTTGCAACCCCCAATCCTTTTAACGTGGAGGTTATGGAAGATATTGCCCGGGCCAGTCAGCTTAAAGTCAAGGTGGTTGTCACCTCAAAATCCGACATCGTTAAGCTGATCAATGAATTCTTTGGCTTTAAACGCTCTATTGCTGCAGCAGAACACCAGTTTGCAGGTCCTTCGGTTGATCTGGGGAATCTCGAGCAGTATGTGCGGTTGAAATCCGCAGACGAACTTCCGTCCACCGATCAGCATGTGGTGAATGCCGTGAACTACCTTTTCACATACGCTTTTGATCAGCGGGCCAGTGACGTTCATATCGAGCCCAAACGGGATGTAAGCCTGGTTAGGATGCGTATTGACGGCGTTCTGCATACCGTGCATCAACTTCCCAAGAATGTTCATTCCGCCATTGTCAGCAGGATAAAGAACCTGTCCAGGCTGGACATGGCAGAAAAGAGAAGGCCCCAGGATGGAAGAATTAAAACCGATAAAGGCGGTGTTGAGGTGGAGATGCGGGTTTCGACCATACCGGTAGCCTTTGGAGAGAAGTTGGTCATGCGGATCATGGATCCGGATGTCCTTTTTCAGGATCTGGAAAAGCTCGGTTTTACATCTACGGATTTGATTCGCTACAATAAATTTATCAATATGCCCCATGGAATCGTGTTGGTCTGCGGTCCCACGGGGAGCGGCAAATCGACCACCCTTTATTCAACGCTCAAAGATATCTATTCGCCTGAGATTAATATTACAACCATAGAAGACCCCATCGAGATGGTGTGCGAGGAGTTTAACCAGATTGCGGTTCAACCGGCAATCGGAATTGCGTTTGCGACGATCCTGAGAAATATATTACGGCAGGACCCGGACATCATCATGATCGGGGAGATGAGAGATCTCGAGACCGCTGAAAATGCGGTTCAGGCGGCATTGACCGGTCATCTGGTTTTGTCGACCCTCCATACCAACGACGCGCCTTCGTCGATCACACGACTCCTTGATCTCGGGGTCCCTCCGTTTCTGATCCAGAGTACCCTGGTGGGCATAATGGCTCAGCGCCTGGTTCGAAAGATTTGCAACCACTGCATGGAACCCTTTGATATGGAAACGGCGGAACTGAGGACCATGGGGCTGGATGTTGAAAAAAACGGACGGATAACGCTTTATCGGGGCAGGGGGTGTCAGAAATGCCGGGGCACCGGTTATTACGGGAGAACCGGTATTTTCGAAGTGGTTCCGTATTCGGAGTCGTTGAAAAAAATGACAAACGCCAGTATGGATATAGAAACCATTCGCAATCAGGCCAAGGCAGAGGGGATGGTTTCGCTGCGAGGCAATGCTTTGAAAAAACTGCTCGCCGGCAAGACCACCTATCAGGAGGTGCTGAGGGTTACGTGGGAACAGCCTTAACCCTTGAGACATCCGGGTTGGCCCGGATGTCTCATATAGAATCGCTCATATCTGAATCTGCCCTGACAGGTCACACATTAAAACGGAATTCTATAATATCCCCGTCCTGGACCTCGTAAGTTTTTCCCTCTAATCGGACAATCCCCTTTTTTCTGGCCTCCGGATAGGATCCTGCAGCCATGAGGTCATCATAGGAAACCACTTCTGCACGGATAAACCCTTTTTTCATGTCCGTATGGATGGTATCCGCCGCGTCAACGGCTTGGGTATCTTTTTTTACGGTCCAAGCCTTTACCTCATGATTGACCACGGTAAAAAAAGAGATAAGGCCGAGGAGTTCATAAGATCGCTTGATGACCCTGTCCATGGCGGATGCCGTAATATTAAACTCAGATAAAAATTCCTCGGCGTCTTCATCCGACATCTGAGCAAGTTCCTGTTCGAGCTTCCCCCGTATAACCATACAATTTTCTTGGGACGACAAGTCTCGGGTCTCGGGGATAGCGTCGTCGTCATCTTCGTTGTTGAACAGGACCAGCATCGGCTTTGCGGAGAGAAAGGCATACCCCTTGAGCCGGTGGTCTGAGGCAAGGTCGGGCACCTTCCTGAGCGGTATTTCGTTTTCAAGGTTTTTTAGGCACTGGTTTAAAAGAGAAAGTTCCGCCGGGGAAGTCTCTTTGACCCGTTTTCTGTCGAGTTCGATACTTTCCAACTTTTTTTCGATCACCACAAGATCCGCTAAAATCAGTTCCTGGTCTATGGTTTGAAAATCTAAAAATGGTGTCGGATTTTCAAAACCGTATCCACCGAAATTGCGCACCACATGAATCAAGGCATCACAATCCCTGACCTGGACCCAAACTTTCTGATCTTTTTTTTGTCGCAGAACGTCCGGAAGAAAATACTCAACCTGGGTATAAACGGTTCTTTTGGGTTTATAGATGCCGCTCAATACATCCACGCGCGTGTCCGGCACACGGATGGTACCGATACGGCTTTCTCCCTTGTGGCCTTCGGGAAGGATATTCTGTGTTAATGCTTCAAATATCGTCGATTTGCCGGATCTGGGAAGACCGATAATCCCGAGTTTCATATCGTAACACTCCTGTCGTGTTGTGGAAAAGCCAGAGGAAAGAAGCAAACAGAAGGTCTTTTTAAGCGTTTGAGACAAAAAAAAACCGAATTGTCTGATTGCGATACGGGTTTATAAGGGGTTTTAATCTTGATTTTTTATTTGAAATTATAGTGTTTTCTTACCGGCGCCTTAATATCCCAAATGCAAGACAGACCTTTGGGGAATGTAACGAAATCTCCTTTTCCGAATTCCACGGTATCCCCGTCCTCTGTTTCGACCGTAACCCTGCCCTCCAGCAGATAACATTCCTCGGTGCTGTCGTAATTCCAGTCAAAACGAGAAATTTCTTTTTCCCATATGGGCCAGGCCAAGACGCCTTTTGCCTCAAGATCCCGATCTGTGGGTTTTTTAATATCGATTTTCATGTTTTTCTCCTCCCAATTTTGCAAATCTTGCTTGAAGAGCATAATGAAATTAAAGCCTTATGTCAAGCAAGGAGACGGTAAGATAAAATGATGTTGCAGCACGGAAAGGGTATGGCCATCCGAGTTGATATAATCGATGGAGCATGTTATGAAACAGGCTGCTCGACCTTTACGGAACACTTATGGAAAAATTATACCATCGATCCTATTTTTTTGATCAAGGCATTCGTTTTGAGTGCCGGCGGTGTGGCGCCTGCTGTACCGGGGATCCGGGTACAATATATGTCGATAGAGATGAAATTGTGCGCATCGCCGAATACCTTTCTGTTGGGGTTTCCGCTTTCATCGACGCGTATCTTTATCCGATAAGGGAAGGGCACAGCATCAGAGAACATTCTGATGGACGGTGTTTGTTTTATGATAACGGGTGCACCATCTATCCCGTGCGGCCCCACCAGTGCGGGACATTTCCTTTTTGGTTTGAGAATCTACGTTCCCTCAAAAAATGGAAACGAACATCCAAGGAATGCCCGGGGATCGGTTGCGGGCCGCGCTATTCCAAAGTTCAGATTCTGGACATTGTCCGGTCAAACATGGATGCAGTGATAAAAAGTCATTTGACGGACGACGAAAATATCAATCATCAACTAAGGAGTTCATCGATTATTCGACATTGAGCAAACTCCCTTCATTGGCCATTTGAACGCTTCTAAAGCTTGCTCCGGGCGCTCTAAAAACTCGTTTCGCCTTTGGCGGCGCTCAAACAGTTCAGGTCGCCTTCTTCCGCTGTGCTAAGAATCCTCATAAATAGGGTGCAATGCCGCTTCAGGGAATACACTCAATGTCGAGTGGCTTTTAACCCCGTTAGTAAAACCCCATAAAGAGGTGTCAAATGGGAAAAATAAAAAGCACGCTCGATCTAGTTATGGAAAGGACCCGGCATCTTACCCTCAGTCGGGAGGAAAAGGATGCGCAAACGAAGGTCGAGGTCCATAAGAGATTAAAAGGCCTGGTGCAGAAATATCAGGACGACCTGTTGCGGAAGGATCGTCTGGGAAAAGAGCTGGATATCTTGAAAAAAACATATGACATGAATGTGGATCCAATTCTGTTAAATTTGCTTTTGAGCAGCCTTGAACCCGGCCGCCACTATAAAATGTATCTTGAACTGTTAAATGAAATTTGTGGCTTAAATGTATCAGGGCTCGAGAAGATATTTCAGGATTTTAAGGGGGAAGTTAAGTCTGCCACTGAACGAAGGGTCAACGAGATAAAAGCAGATCTTGAAAAAAAACGATTTATTTCAGGCGCCGCAGTTGTTCCGAATCTCGAGGGTGACCGTGAATGGCTGTCGATGCTGGGTGACATCAAGGGAAGGTTCGATCAGATTCTGACCAGAGAAAAGGGCCGTTTGACAGCCGGGTCGTCGTCTGAAATTTAGACCTAAACTGATCGGTTCCAGGTTTTGGGTTCAAAGTTCAAGGGTTAAAACCGATTGAACCTGCTCAAAATATTGATCAAAAACCGGAATGCCTGCCATAACCTATCGGTTGGAACGGTTTTGAAACCACGATGAAGCCGGTATCACATGGATGCGAGCTGTTTGAGGTTTTTTCAACCCAGAACGTTGAACCCTGAAACGCTCAGCTTAGGTTAGATGTAGTTGAGCACAGACCGGACGATTTGATCGAAGTTGGTTTTGATATCCGTCCCGCCTGAAAGGATCTCGCCGTGACCGGGCAAAAGCCATTCGATTTCCAGCTGTGTCAGGCTTTCGATGCTTTCTTTGAGCTGTGAACCATTGCCTCCCGGAAGATCCGTACGACCGACACCGCCTTTAAACAACAGGTCACCCGTAAAAAGTATCTTTGTTTCCGGCAAATAAAGGGAGATGGATCCCGGTGAATGCCCCGGGGTGTGAATCACATCCATATTTAAACGATGTACAGAAAGGTCACCTTCTGTTAGAAAAAAATCGGGTGCAATTAAATCGATGTCTAAACCAATGGCATCGCCTAACTGTTTGTCCATGGTTTTTAAAAAACTCCATTCTTTAGGGTGGAGCGTTATTAGGGCATGGGTTTTACTGAACAACTGAACGGCTTCCATGTGATCCGGATGGGCATGGGTGCATATGATCAATCCGATATCTTCGAGGGTTAAATTTAATTTCATTAGCCCTTGGTGCACATGATCAAACAGGTGCCGGTGCCCAGGGTCGATGAGAATACGGGTGGGGCCGTCGATCAAATAGGTGTTGCAGTTGTTGGCGGACATCGATTCCCACATAAATGCATGAATGTTATTTGCGATCTGCAAGAGAACCTCCCTTTTTCAACCCGAATTTTTCATTTTATCGTAGTCCGTGCTGAAAAGATGAAATATTCCTCGGCATATTCACCATATGTGTCCCTTGAAATTCGAGACAGCGGCCGACCTTAAACGCCGATGGAAGATCTTTTTTCATAGTTTCAAACAGGTCCGGGGTACAAGCAAACAAAAGTTCGTAATCCTCACCGCCGGCCAGGACCATTTCTTCGGGAATCAGCCGGTATTTTTCGCAGAATGATACCAGTGTCGGGTGGAATGCCCTGGACGTTAAATCGATGGATACGGAAATTTCAGATGCTTCTGCGATCCGTTTTGCATCACCTGCCAGGCCGTCGCTGACATCAATAACACAGGTGACCTTGTTTTCTGCCAGTACCTGTGCTGCGTCAAACCGGGCCGAGGGGGATTTGAATTTTGCGATCAGTTCGTCGAATGTGTCATCTTTTCTGATCAATGCCTCTAAGCCGGCACGGGAAAGTCCAAGGAGCCCCGTACTATATAGGTTATACCCGGGTAGCGCCGCTGAACGTACCGGGAAGATATCTTTGCGCCCCTGGCCGATTGCAAAAAGATCTAACGTCAGCTCAAACCCGGCGGAAATATTACCGCCGCCCAATGTGCAGTTGTGTTTTGCCAGGGATTTTTTAATCCCTTTATAGATATTTTCGACGGTTTGATCTGAAATATAACCCGGAAGTGCGAGATTGACAAAAAAGCTTATGGGCGCAGCATACGAAGCCGCGAGATCGCTGAGTGTAACTTCCACGGCTTTGCTGCCCACCTCTTCAGGCGTCTGCCACTCGAGTCTGAAGTGAACCCCCTCTTTTTGCGTATCTGTTGTGATGACCGGGTGGTTTATCGGCATCAGAAGACAGGCATCATCGCCGGGTGGAATTCGAAGATATGAATCGGCCGGCATTTTTTTAATTAGCTTTTTGATCAGTGCGAATTCATCATTCCACGGCGAAGCAACTGCAGAAGGGGGCTTGCATCCGCAAGCCGATGCGACTTGTAAAGCGTTTTGCAAAGGGTCCTTGGCCCGGGTAACGACACTGATTGCTGCGACGCCTGCAGCACCCTGTTCGAAACAGGATGCTGCGGTTGTCTGGTCAATACCGCCGATGGCGACCACCGGAACCGGGGATGCCTTTACAACGGCTTTTAGGCCGGAAAGCCCGATAACCTTTTTTGCATCGACTTTTGTTAGGGTCGAGAAAACAGGGCCTGTTCCGATGTAGTCACAAACGGACAGATCTGAAGCGTTCAGTTCATCAAGATTGGATACGGACGTGCCAATAATTGCCTGAGGACCTAAAATGCGTTTCGCCAGAGCAGGATCTTCATCGTCCTGACCGAGGTGGACCCCATCGGCCATCACCGCCTTGGCAAGCAGGATGTCGTCATTGATAATAAAAGGAATCGCGTTACATTTACAGATGTTTTTTATAACGACAACTTGTTCGAAAAACCGCGGAGAAAAAGATTTGTTTCGGTATTGGACAATGGTCGCTCCGGCTTTTATGGCAATCTGTACCTGCTTCACCGGAGAAAAGCCGGTGACATCTTCATCGGTAATGAAATAAAAACGCAGTGCGCTTTTTAATTGATTAATGGGCATCTATGTTATAGTCCACAAAGCGGGTTGAAGATTTATATGTAAATTATCACAAATCAAGATGGTTGCAAACCTTTTTACCGAATATCAGGGATCGGGATGTTCTCTTTGTTGAACCGCTCCATGGACAGTGCTTTTATTAACAATTCTGGAATTTTTCATCGATAAAGATATCATGTGTACAGGACTAAATCTCTACGCGCGCAAACAGAATGTATCGATTGACGTTGATCTTGTCGGCGGCATGATCGCAAAAACACAAAGAGAAAGCGGTGAAATACCCTGGTGCGAAGATGAAAAAACTGATCCGTGGGATCATATAGAGGCTGCAATGGGGCTCAGCATCGGCGGGTTTTTGAAAGCGGCGCAGAAGGCCTATAAATGGTCGGCCCGAATTCAGCTTGAGGATGGAAGCTGGTATGCCTCGTACATGGATGGTATTCCCAAGGATAAGACCCGGGATACGAACCTGTCGTCCTACATTGCTGTGGGTGTTTTTCACTACTATCTTATAACCGGTGATTTAACCTTTCTTGAAGAGATGTGGCCCACCATAAAATCGGCCATAAACTTCGCTCTCGACATGCAGGCTCCCGGTGGTGAGATCTACTGGGCCATAAGCCCGGCAGGGCGCGTCGATCCTATGTCGCTTCTGACCGGATCCAGCTCTGTCTACATGAGCATCAAATGTGCGCTGGCTGTTGCAGAACAACTCGGGTATACGATGCCGGAATGGATTGAAGGATTATCAAGGTTAAAATATGCGATTCAGTATAAACCCGATCTTTTTAACAGGTCCAAATCCAATTATTCAATGGACTGGTTCTATCCGATACTCTCGGGCGTCATCACCGGCCATAGGGCGCACCAGAGAATCGAAAAGTTCTGGGAAAAATTCGTGATCAACGGTCAAGGCGTTCGGTGTGTATCCAGCCGGCCCTGGATAACGGTTGCAGAAACGTGCGAACTGACGCTGGCATTGTCGGCCATGGGCAACCTGCGTCTTTCAGAGCGGGTGTTTAACTGGATTCAGAACAGAACCAACAAAGACGGGTCATACTGGTGCGGATTTACGTGTCCGGACATGACCATTTGGCCCCAATATAAAACCACTTGGACCAATGCTGCGGTCCTGATTGCCGCAGATGCCATCTACAACCTTACGCCGGCGTGTCGTCTCTTTAGCCACCGCTTCTGGCGCGTTCCAAAGTCTTCTTATGGATAACCGGATAGCCCTAACCCCAACCCTGCATATACAACAGGGTCGGCCTTTGATGTTCTTCATGAGAAATTGAGGCTAGGTGTCTTCCGGCTCAGCCCACACAATTTCATTTTTATTGATGATGACGACCCTTCCGGATTGGCCATCGTGTTCGGCATCGGACAGAATAAAGTAGTGGTCCGGAGAACTTCTAAAATAATCGAACACCCTCGCATACTCGCCGATATTCAATTGCCCGTTAATAATCGTACCGTCCTTTAACTTAACTTTTACCGTCTTAAATTTTTTTACCCAAGCATCGCCCATCGGTTCCACAATACAACCTCCTCATAAATTATTTTAAATTCCGCTTAAAATTAAAAAATTAGTTGCCAAGGCGTTCATTATATATCCGGATTTATTAAAAAAAGATGAATATATTTGGGATCAAGGTCTTCGCGGGATACTTCCCCAACCTCGCTTTCGATCTCATTAAAAAGATTTTCCAGGGTTTGGCCCAATTTCTGAGTGATCTCATAATGTGTGAACCCTGTCTTGTCTGAAAGCCAGTCTAAAAAAGATTCTTTCATTGTCCGGCGCGTTTTACGCGGTTTGTCCTTACCGGTCCACAGATCATTAAAAAAGTTTTTGAACGCATCCAGGGGCAACGGTAGAAGTTCTTCGGACAGGCCCATATAATTCCGGGCCCAGAGTGTCAGCACAAAATTCTTATAGGTTAGATACCCCTCCGGAACCAGCTCCGGGTCAATGTTCATAAGGGAGAGAACTTCGTCAAAGGCGACAATTTCATTTAATGTATTTTCAGTGTCCTCGATGTCTTGTAGGGTGACAAATTCTCTGTAAAGCACACCGGTTTTATAATTGTCATAAAACAGCGGCTTTTTTATCAGAAGTCCGCCCAGCACCCCCATCCAATCTTGGTCCCAGAAGCCCAGAAGCAATCCGTTTCGTTTAAACCAGCTCTTTTCCTGCCATTTTTCGGCACGCCACTTCAGTTCAAGAGCAAGCCCGAATCCCACTTTAAAAATATTCGAAAGGGGGCACCTTTGTACCACTGCGGCACAACGGTCGGCATCGATATCCCCGTCATCTTCGGTGAGCTTCTCGAGTCCGATATTTATATATCCGCAGGCCTTTTTTACGACACTTTTAAGTTGATCTTTTTCCCGGATTTTTTTTTGGTCCGCAGAAATAATCAGGTTGCACAGACTGGCAAACTCGATCTGAATTTGCTCCAGAACATCATCGATGTCGATTTTTTTTAATGCGTTTGTAAAATAATCCTCTTGTTCCAGCAAGTCGGTGTGATAGAAGGGAACCGGAAAGAAAAGTTTTCGTTCAGGCTCTGAAACGATGAATTTTGTGGGCTGTTGCTTGAAATCCTGTACTTTGAGCGGCTGATAAATGCCGACGGCCTCCGCGTACGGAAGAAACCCTTTTTCCGCCAGTCTTACATTTTTCAATCGATAGGCTTCTTCTTCAGTCTCTGCCGGTATAACGCCGGACGTCTCTAACAGAACCTTCTGGTATGTGAAGTGATCATAGGCTAAAAGCGTTTCAAGAAATTTTGAAAGAAAATCGTCCCGGTGATTTTTGGTGGTCTTTTCCCCATCGCTTAAATCGGTTTCCAGGTCAAAGGGTTTGTCGAGAAACTTTACATAAAAAGCGTCGTCGAACGTAAAAAACGCCTCCCCAAAGTCGGATGGATCCTCATCGGTTTCTCTGATCCTTATTTCGATATTTTTGAATAGATAAAATTCCATCAACTCGGTCTTCTGATGGAGAAACCATTTTATAAATCGACTCGGATCTATTTTAAACAGTAGGTCAAACCACTTTGTTACAGATGCAAGATCCATTCGATCTTTTTCCCATACCTCGAGATCGACGATATATTCCCACTGTTTGTCGGATGCAAGACGAAGAAGTGGGAGCGCGTCTTCAATCCCGATATCATGGATTAAAAAATGAAAATCTTCTTCTGAAAGTGAATGGACCAGGGCCGCTGATTGGGGCGAGTCGAGAATCGCATCAAGGGCTTTTTCAGGGGACAAAGAAAGGATTTCTTTTCTCTGCCGCGCTAAATTTTTGATTCGCGCGATGATTTTTTTATTTTCTTTATTTTCGTTCATCGATGATTACCGGCCCGGCTCCAGGGTGCAAATTTCAGAAGCAGCAGTATCCCTGGAGCAGCAATTAACGTACAGAGTATAAAAAAGGTTTCCCAGCCGAACTTTTTGACCATAAAGCCGGTGGGTGCTGAAGCCACCACTCTGGGAACCCCCATGAGGCTGCTGAGCAGCGCATACTGTGTGGCGGTAAATTTTTTGTTGGTAATGCTCGCCATGAAAGCCACAAACGCCGCGGTTCCCATTCCGCTGCTGAAGTTCTCAAAGGCAATGACCGCTGACAGCGCAGGAAGGCTGTTGCCGATTCTTGCCAGTACTGCAAAACCTGCGGTGGACATGGCCTGAAGAAAACCAAAAATCCAGAGACTTCGGTTGATTTCAAGCTTGAGCATCATCATACCACCGATCAGCGTGCCGCCAACAGTCGCCCAGAATCCGAAAAGTTTTACCACAGCGCCGATTTGGGTTTTTGAAAACCCGATGTCAAGATAAAACGGTGTGGTCATGGCGCTGGCCATTGTGTCGCCGATTTTGTATAAAAGAATAAAGGCCAGTATCCACAGTGCGCCCTGCCGATGGAAGTATTCCATCAAAGGATCAAAGACCGCTTCCCTTATGGTTTTCGGAGTTCCTACATGAATTTCAGGCTCCGGTGCCAGAAGCGTCGTTGCAACCCCCGGCAACAGGCAGGCCGCCATAATCTGATAGACCATGGAAAACGGCATGTGGTCTGCCATGATCAGGCCGCCGCCGGAAGCCAGGAGCATTCCTACCCGGTATCCGTTGACATACAGCGAAGAGCCCAGTCCCAATTCTTCATCCGGAAGATCTTCTCTCCGATACGCATCGACAACAATATCCTGGGAAGCGCTGAAGAAGGTTACCAGAAAAGCGATAAAGGCCACCATCCAAGGGCTTTTTCCCGGGTCCGTGAGACCCAGACCCGAGATCGAAAGAATCAAGGCCACTTGAGCGATTATGAGCCACCCTCTTCTGCGGCCCAAAAAGGGCAGGGTAAAACGGTCCAGAACCGGTGCCCAGATGAACTTCAACGTATAGGGAAGGCCCACCAGGGCCATCATTCCTATTATCGTCAGATCCACGCCTTCTTCTTTCATCCAAGCCTGCAATACGGTTATGGTCAGAAGAAGCGGCAATCCGCAGGCAAAACCCATAAGAAGGGCGACCAGCATGCGGCCGCTGAAAATTACGCTGAGTATGGGTTTCCCGTTATACCTCAAGTTTCGCAACCCTCTGTTCAACAAACGCCTTATCTGATATCGCCCGGGAAGGTTTTATTCGAATGATTTTCCATAATCCTACACTGTAAAATCGGATAAAAACATCACCATAAGATGCCTTTACAAAAAAGATTGACTGCGAACCTTGAGTTATAATTCCTCAAGTTGAGACGGTGTTACGACCGGGCCATATGTATTTCTCAGCGCCCCAAGGCCTTCCTTTTGCGCTTTAAGAATTTCGAACAGTTTTTCGGGAATATCGGGTTCTTTCCCGTATGCCCTTATCTGCAAGTCTATTCTGGAAACGATATTGTCTATGTACAGAGAAAACTGCTTAACATACAGTTCTTGGGTATATTCTTTGTCGATGATCGTTTTAAACAGATTTTTCAGGTCATCGAAAGTCGGCAAATTTCCTACGGGAGTTTTAATCACATCGACGTCATTGTGCGCAAGTCTTTCCAGCCAGGCCAACCAGACTTTTACATCCCTTTTTTCTCCGATCAGCTTGTTGGAAGTCCCGCCTCTGGCTTTATCCGTAAGAAAATAATTCAATCCTGCCATTACAGGCTTTTTGTCTTGGGCGATTTTTTCATTTCCAAAGAATTTAAATTGAGCATCCATATACTCTGCCAGGGATCCGGGGATAAAGGGGGCATTGGCCCACGGGGCGCGTTTAACTCCGGTTGCCCCGACTTCAGTGGCCGTTGCCGCTGACACAATGCAGGCACCGATGACGACCCCTTGATCCGAATTTTGAGCCGCCCAGACCGGCGGCATGGTGTCACTGTCTCTGCCGCTGTATGTAATCACTCTTGTTTCAACGCCGTTGGGATCCGCCGACATCGGCGAATAATTTGCCAGAGCAGATGAGGTTAGGGTGCATCTTGAATTGGGGTGAGATATGGGGATCTCTTTTCCATTTTCATCGGTCATCCCTTTTTCCCAGTAACCTTGGAAGTTTTTACCGCGAAGGGGAGGGTCTTCTCCATTTCCGGTCCAGTGGGGGATGCCGTTTTCATCGATGAGAACATTCGACCATATCACTTCTGTACCCGGTTCTCTGAGAAGTTTCATAAGATATGGATCCCCTTCCCAGTTTACATCTTCGACAATACCGAAAATACCGCATTCGGGGTTGATTGAACGGATACTCCCGTTTTCGTCGATCCACATCTGAGCAAGGTCGTCGCCTACGAAATGGTTTCCCGCCATGGCGGTGGTCGTTTTGCCGCAACCGCTGGGTGCGGCGCCGGTGCACCAGGTGATACGGCCTCCCTTTCCGTTTACTCCGGTAATGAACATATGTTCCGACAGCTCATTGCCTCTGTTATCATACACGGCTTTGTCGACGGAAAACCGGTGATTTCCTTTTTTCAACAGCAACGTATTTCCGGCGTAGGTACAATTAAAACTGTATGTGGTTTGATGACTTCGATCCATGAATACCCGTGCATTGGGCAGATCTTCGGGTCTGTTCCGCCCTTCACTGTGGATATTGGTGTAAAAGTGACCCAGTCTGTCCACCTCCTTGTCAAAATCAGAAAAAGAATTTCTGTAAAGGATTTCAGCACTGTGCGATACATACGCTGAACTGGTGATCTCCAGTGCCGGGTTTGATGCCGGCGAGCCGACGGGCCCCCGAATATAAAATCCGACGATCATGGTTTTGCCGCGCATAATACCTGTCATCTTATCCCGAATATCTATCAGTGCTTTTGCCCGGTCCATTTTGTTGGCAAGAGAACTGATATCTTCCCCTTCATTGGAGATATAATAGGTGCGATCGATAATCCTTCCCTGTTCGTCTTTGAGATCATAATGGATGGTGTGTCCGTCCATTGGGAGGTTGGCTTCTTCTCCATTTTTTAATGCCATCTCCCTGATATACGCTTTATCCGACTCAGATCCGGTATTGATAAAAACAGTTTCCGGTTCACACATTGCTATTGAATTTGCAATTTTAACAGCAACTTCCGTATTTTTTATTTTCTGTATCCTCGATAGATTTTTTTCGTCTAATCTATTTTCAAAAAGTCGCATTGCTGCTTCAAAAGATGTGATGCCTCCAATATCGACAGCAATATCTATACCCTCCTTTTTTTGGAACATGCAGGTTCTCCTTGGTATGAGTTGCCATTTTCGGTTTTTTTAACGTTATGCTTGATGGTCTTCATGCCATTGCCGGCTAATATGAACCGATGATAATATCTTTTAATTTTCTTTTGGGCACATGATGGACGCCCTTGCTGTCCCGCCAGTAGCGGATGGCGTTGTCGCTGCCAACGTCTTCGATGACGATTTCTTCTTTGGGTTTTCCGATTGCAATGACGAGGGGTATTTTAAACCGGGGGTCAATATTGAGTATGTCCCGGAGCTTTTGACGTTTTATCGATGCGATCATACAGCCGGCAAGCCCTTTTTCTCTGGCGCCCAAAAGAATACTCTGGCTGGCGATACCGCAGTCGTATCCAACATAATCATTGGCTTTTTGGGAATCACTCAGAATAATGATATATCCCGAAGGTCTTTCCCCCTCCTCTGGACCCGGCCAGTCCTCGATATAACCCGCCCAGCCCAGACACGAAAAAATCAGAGCATTCTTTTGAGGATTGGCGGAAAGAATATATTTTAATGGCTGTAGGTTTGCTGCCGATGCCGAGAGTCTCCCGAGGTCGACGAGTTTTGTTAAAGTTTCCAGATCCACGATGTGTTCCTGGAAAAATCTGCGGCAACTTCTGTTTTTTCTAATCAAATCCGCGATCATAAAATTTGACTCCTCATTCTTCTCAATGACTGTGATGTCAAAAAATATGGGTAAAATATGACAAACTCGTAAAAAGTCTTTTGTGAGCGAGATCTAATCATTTGGGGATCCAGTGTTTGAAACGCCCCCAAATGGTCACTGAGCGAGCAAAACGGACTTTATACGAGACCATCAAATATAACTATTAGAATTTAATTTTTTACCAATGTTATCGACTCTGTTTGCACCCATTAAGGGGTTAACCATGTCGTTTCTTCCGCACGGGCATATTTTGACGGATCCAGATTAAGACCTTGTCAAACTCATCTTTGAGTTCGGCAAGTGCTTTTCCCCGGTGACTTATACGGTTTTTTTCTTGTCTGGTTAATTCAGCGAATGTTTTTTTATACGGTGGATAATAGAAAACGGGATCGTATCCGAATCCATTTGAACCGGCAGGCACTTCAGTGATCAGCCCTTCACAGCGCGCTTCATATGTCAGGGCAGGGCCTGTTGGAACGGCAATGGATAGGACGCATTCAAAAGCTGCCTTGCGGTTAGACATCCCTTCCATTTCGCTGAGCAACTTTAAATATCTTTGTTCATCGGTTGCGTTTTCCCCTGCATAGCGAGCGGAATGAACACCGGGAGCACCTTTCAAGGCTTCCACCGTCAGTCCCGAATCGTCAGCCAATGCCGGCAGCCCGAGGATTCGGGCTGCGAAACTCGCTTTTTTGTATGCATTTTCCTCAAAGGTGTCGCCGTCTTCTTCCAGGTGCGGAACTGGGCCAAAGTCATATAGATCTTTAATGTCAACCGGAAAATCCTTAAAAAGATCTTTGATTTCTTTTGTTTTACCTTTGTTGCGTGTGGCAATAACAAGTATAATTTGATGTTGCATGGGAACCTCGATTCAGGATAAATTCGATTTTACAATAAATTCCATAACCATTTATTGACGGCCGGTTGCCCAAACAATAATTTCTTTGAGCGCTCATCGAGACGGTTTTTGTTCATACATCTTGGCGAAGTGAAAGAAATGCGATTCCAACTGTTTGAGCCCGAAGGGCGAGCCCTATATGTATCAAAAAACGTTTCGGAGCCAGCGAATATGATTTGGGCAACAGCCCGTTGATTGCTGTATAAATTATTAAGAAAATTGATACTATAATTCATGGTTAAATATTTGTAAAGTTTTTTCAATTGGTTGTTGGCTCGCAGAAAATTCTTTACACGACCGGCTGTGCTGGTATATTACCTGAACTTTGCGAGCGACGATTCTTTCGAATCTGCCGCGTTGACAAACACATGAAGTCGTTTAGGACCGCTTCTTCCTATCCGTCTTGTACCTTTGCCAACTCGACGGTTTCAACAATCAGGGTTGGTTCCTAAAAAACCACACGATAACCAAAAGCTGAAATTACGCATTTAACCATAAGGAAAAAACAATGCACAAACTACTTGCCGTGAATCCCGGTCAAAAGATGCTCCTTTTAGGCAACGAAGCCATTGCCAGGGGTGCGATCGAGGCCGGAGTCGCCGTTGCAACAACATATCCGGGAACACCATCTTCGGAAATTTCACTGAATTTTTTTCAGATATCCCAAGAAGGCAACCTTTATTTTGAATACAGCACCAACGAAAAGGTGGCCCTTGAAGTGGCGGCCGCTGCTGCAAATTCCGGAGTTCGCAGCATGTGCGTGATGAAACATGTGGGTATGAATGTGGCTGCCGATGCGCTCATGACACTGGCATATTTGGGTGTTAAAGGCGGTCTGGTGATTCTTACAGCCGACGATCCTTTCATGTTTTCAAGCCAGAACGAACAGGACAACCGGTATTACAGCAAGCTTGCCGGTCTCCCCATGCTGGAGCCGTCTTCCGCACAGGAGGCAAAAGATATGGTGGCGTTTGCATTCGATTTGTCCGAAAAGCTTCAGCAGCCGGTTATCTTCAGAACCACCACCCGGATCAATCATTCCACCGAGGTCGTGGTGCTGGGCGATATGCAGACACCCATAACAAAAGGTGATTTTACAAAAGATCCTTTCAATTATGTGACGGTTCCTGCAGTTTCCAGAAATCTCCATATCAAACTGCTTGAAAAATTAAAAACGGCTGAAACGATTTCCGAAACGTCTGAGTACAATTTTATCACCGGGGACGGCGCATGGGGAATTGTCTGCAATGGTGTGAGTTACAACTATATTTCTGATGCGGTAAAAGATCTGAATATCGCGGACAAAGTTAAAATATTTCGCGTCGGATTTTCACACCCCATGCCCCGGGTTTTGATCATAGACTTTTTAAAAGGGTGTGAAAAGGTGCTGGTCGTGGAGGAAGGCGAGCCTTTTATGGAAGAGACCATCAAGGCGTTTGCCCAGGAAGTAGGTTTGACGCTTCCCATAAATGGTAAGGGGAATAACCTTTTCTCACGTCTCTACGAATACAACCCGGCACTGGTCAGACAATGTTTGGCCGCATATTTTGACGTGACATACAAACCGGTGGCAGGTGTCAATCTCTCTGATGTTCCCGAAATCCCCCAGCGTCCGCCCAGCCTCTGTGCCGGGTGTTCTCACAGGGCCACTTTTTATGCGGTTAACAAGGCAACAGAGGGCATGGAAACGATTTGCCCCACGGACATCGGTTGCTATACCCTCGGATTTATGCCGCCGCTTTCCACGGGAGATTTTTTGATATGTATGGGGGCTTCCGTGGGGACATCCTGCGGTTTTTCCAAGGTAACAGACAAAAAGGTCATCTCTTTTATCGGGGATTCCACTTTTTTTCATACCGGAATACCCGGGTTGATTAACGCCGTCTTTAACAACCACAATTTTACGCTGGTTATTCTTGACAATGGCATTACTGCCATGACCGGGCATCAGCCTCATCCAGGGGTCGATATGAAAGCGCTGAACATGGAAGGATATGCTCACGTGTCCATCGAAAAAATCGTGAGGGCCGTGGGGGTGCCGCATGTTTCCATCATCCGGCCCTACCGGGTTAAAAAGAGTATTGAATCCATCAAAGAGGCTCTGAATTTTAAAGGTGTTTCGGTGGTTATTTCAAAGGAGGAATGCACGCTGTTTGCAAAGGCGCTGAAGAAACCCCGTGGAAGATCTTTTTTTGTCAGTGAAAAATGTAAAAACCACAGAGACTGCATCAATGAGCTGGCATGCCCGGCTTTTGTCATTGAGGATAACCAGGTTAAAATCGATCCTGTCCTGTGTTCGGGCTGTACGGTCTGTGCCCAGATTTGCCCGGAGCATGCTATTTTGCCCTTAAAGGATGACGCCTAAAATTCCATTGATTATAAGCAATCAGAGCTTTATCCGGTTACCAACGGATTTAACCGGGCAGGAAAACGGAACAGTTTTTTAAAGATTCCACAACGGACGGTAATAAAATGAATCCAACAAGATTAATCATAGTGGCTGTGGGAGGACAGGGAAATCTTCTGGTCTCCAGAGTTATCGGAGAATCCGCACTTCTTGCGGATGTCCCGGTTCGCATGAGCGAAATACACGGTATGGCCCAGAGGGGCGGCGTGGTTGAAAGCAGCATTGTATTCGGGACCGCTCGAAGTACCATTATCTCAGACGGCGAGGCTGACGTGCTGGTGGGATTTGAGCCTTCGGAAACCCTTCGAGCCTTGAACAAGTGTAATTCCAACACCGTGGTGATTACCAACCTTGCGCCGCTTCCGCCGTTTACGGTTGCAGTGGGGAGCGGCATTTATCCAGATCTGGATGTGCTCCAGTCATTGATTCGGGCCAAGACGGCACACCTTATTGCTTTTGATGCTGAGGCGCTTGCCATTGAAGCCGGAAATGTTTTGTCGGTCAATATGGTTCTCTTGGGTGCCCTGATACAGACCGGCAAAATTCCATTATCTTCAGAAACGGTAAAAGAGGCGATTAAAACAAAAACAAAAAAAGCCTTTGTCGAATCGAACTTAAAGGCTTTCGAGCTCGGTTTTTCCGCGGCAGGCCAACTCGGTTAACGGGATTTCTTCAATAAAAATGAGGTCGGTGGGATAGTTAGGGTTAGGGTCTATATATATTTTGTCGGATCTTTGACACCGGCTTCTTTAAAACCTTTCTTTCTTAAAAAACAGCTGTCACATTCACCGCATGCCAGGCCTTGGGGTGAAGGGTCATAGCAGCTGTGGGTTAAAGCGTAATCGACCCCCAGTTCCATACCTTTTTGGATGATCTGCGCTTTGGTCAAATGGATAAGGGGCGTCCTTATCCTGATTTTTGTTATGCCCTCCACACCCGCCTTTGTGGCAAGATTTGCCATACGTTCAAATGCGTCGATATACTCAGGCCGGCAGTCCGGATAACCGCTGTAGTCGACTGCGTTAACCCCGATGAAAATATCAGATGATTCGAGAACCTCGGCCCATGCCAGGGCAAAGGAAAGAAAGATGGTATTTCTGGCCGGAACGTATGTAACGGGTATTTCCCGGGTCATTGCCCGTTCATCCCTTTCTTTTGGCACATCAATATCATCGGTAAGGGATGACCCCCCTATTTTATTTAAATCTATATTAATTACGAGGTGTTCGGTGACACCCAAAGCGTCCGCCACCTTTTGAGCGACTTCAAGCTCAAAGGCGTGACGCTGCCCGTAGGAAAAACTTAGACTATAGATTTCAAAACCTTCGTATTTTGCGATGGCCATTGCCGTGGTGGAATCGAGTCCCCCACTTGAAAGAACAACGGCTTTTTTTAAATGGCTCATAATCGACAAAATATAAGCGACCCCTCACGGGATTGCAAGAATCAATTTGTTTGAATATGGAACCCCCGGCCCTCTGGGCCAGGTTAAAAACAACGGCGATGCCATTTTAATCGTTAAACTGGAATATTGGAATAATGGCGTGTTGGCGTAATCGAACCATTTAAAGGTAGTCGAGATTTTACGGCTTGGGAACAATTATTATAATTTGATGAAATTAATCGTAATATGTGGTATTAATTTTTTAGTCGTTATGTGAAGCTTGTCCGACTCGAAGTTTACCCAAACATTGGGTAAATACCGGGCTGTTTTCACTATCTATTCGATGCCACTTGGATCCAATTCCATCAAACCAGAAAAAAAGTCTAGAACTGCTGTTCATTATTGTCTTTAAACTCATTTTGCCACGTTATTTATCCCACTATCGGATAGAATGAAAAGGAGTTTGCATTATGAAAAAATCATTTGGTGCTAAAACGCTAATTTTTCCCACACCGGTCTGGTGTGTCGGGTCCTACGATACGAAGGGTGCCCCCAACGTTATGACCATTGCTTGGGGCGGCATCTGCTGTTCCAAACCGCCCTGTGTGACCATTTCGCTTCGCAAGGCCACTTATACCTATGGCAATATAATGGAAAGGAAGGCGTATACCCTCAGTGTACCGTCTGAACATCATGTTCAGGAAGCGGATTACTTTGGCATGGTATCCGGGCGAAACACGGATAAATTCAAGGAAAGCGGTCTGACACCCATGAAATCAGAACGTGTCGATGCACCGTATGTGGCTGAATTTCCGATGATTTTGGAATGCAAGGTGATTCATCATTATGAAATAGGCTTGCATACCCATTTTGTCGGAGAAATTCTGGATGTCAAGATAGAGAACAGTATGTTGACCGATGAAGGCACGCCGGATATCGAAAAAATTCGTCCCATTGTCTTCAGCCCTGAAGTCCGAAAATATCATACCATTGGCAAATTTATCGGGAAAGCATTTGAGGTCGGAAAAAAATCATAAAAGCAAAATCTGATGAACTCGTAAAAAGTCTGATTTTGCTCGCTCCGCAAGCAATTTTGGGATTCATGACTCGTCTGGCTAAATTGCAAGAACTCGGGCTAACGCCCTCAAACAGCTTGCAATTTTTTACGCCAGACTCATCATGAATCTTTCTCCAAAATTGCTCGATGTCGCTCACAAAAGACTTTTTACGAAGCCGTCAAAATCTGTTGTCGTGCCACTTGAAGGAGAGTCAAAATGGAAATGATTTCGGTCGATTATCGCGGGAGTGTGATGCTCGCTAAGTTTAATCGCGGCGTCACCCATGCATTGAATCCGGAGTTCGTTCAGGAGCTGGGCGAGGTTCTTCAGAGGGCCGAAAGCGACGCCACTGTGCGCGGTCTTGTGCTGGGGAGTTCCAATGAGAAATTCTTCTCCATAGGGCTTGATATCCCCGATCTGTATGCGCTGGACAGGGAAGATTTCCGAGACTTCTTTCGAGTGTTCAACCGGGTCTGTATGGATCTGTACACCCTGCCCAAACCGACCGTCGCGGCGATAACCGGCCATGCCTTGGCCGGCGGGTGTATACTGGCGCTTTGTTGTGACTGGCGATTCATTGCGGAAGGGCGGAAACTGATGGGACTGAACGAGGTTAAGCTGGGCGTTCCGGTGCCGTACCTGGCAGACCGGGTGCTGCACGCTTTGGCAGGGGTTCGGCACGCCCGCAAGATGATGGAGAGTGGCGATTTTTATGCGCCTGCGGAATCTCTGGAAATGGGCATGGTGGACGAAGTCCTGCCCGTGGAGGAAGTCGTGAATAAGGCCGTGGCACACGCCGAGAAGTTGGGCTCTTTGCCTGAAACAGCATATGGAATGATCAAACGGCATCGTGTCGAGACAACAGTGGCAGAGGTGCTGGCACGGGAAACGGAGAAGGAGCGGTATTTCATTGAAAGCTGGTATTCGGAAGCGGTGCGTGAACGATTGCGGGAAGCCATGGAGAAATTCTAAAAAAGACGGGATCTTCGGATAAGACGGGGCTGTCGATTCGCCCGCTGAACAGAGCGGGAAACGGGCCGTTGCCACGTTGAGATGCTATCGACCGGAAGGTCACTTAGGACCTTGAAAGGATGATAAGAGATGAAAAAGATCAAGCTCTTTATAGATCCAATTTTGTATTACATGGAAGATAGTTCCGGGTTTGCGAGTTCATGCTATATCGATTTGCTCAACGGCGAAGTTGTATTGCCGGATGTTGATGCGGATGTCGGTGATGAAGATGCGGAGAATGATGACAGATATTTTTTTATTGAACCCGTTGCCAGTCATGAAGGTTATGAAATAATGCAAGATTTTGCTGCATCCCTTGAATCCGATGAAATAAGGAATGAAATGTTCGATGCACTTGAGCGAAAAAAACCCTTTTTTAACTTCAAAAATACCCTCGCAGATTATCCAGATATACAAAAGAAATTTTTCGAATATAAAGACAATAGGTTAAAAGAGATTCTCAGGGACCGGCTCGCTGAATACGGTTATGAATTAGAAGAAAAAACCATTGAGTGATTATGACGGGAGATAGTTATTCCTTTTAGCAGCGCATCTCACTTATCCTACTTTACCCCCTTATATAATTCGGAGGCAAGCTTGCGCAATGCCTCATCGGCCTTCTTCCCGCCAATATTCGTAACGATGACCATAGCGATGTCACGCTTTTTATCTAACCAGATGTGCGTCAAGTTCATTCCATTCGAGCCGGCATGATGGTGAAGGGGGTATGGTGCCCATTCTACATCTACGACCCCCCAGCCAAGTGCATACTTGCCGCGAGGGGGTGTGCCAGGTGGCGCATCTTTCATTGGGGGGATCGTAATAACCGGCGTATGAAGCTTTTCTATAGTTTCAAGCCCTACTATAAAAGGCTCTCGACTTCCATTACCTGCGTTCCATCCGGCCCACCGAGCAAAATCAAGGACGGACATATGTGCTATCCCGGCAGGGCCTAAAATGGAGGGATTGTCACCATTGGGCCCTGCCAGATGAGCTTTCACTTTACCATTTAGGACCGAATGACCCAGAGGTGCATCAATTTTGCCAAGGGAGGACTGGCATCCAAGACCGGCCGTTTTTAATCCAAAAGCCATAAAGATACGTTTTGTAATTAATTCGTCCCAAGTCTCTCCGCCAACACGTTCAATCATAGCACCGACAATCGTATAGCCCATATTGGAATAGGCAAATTTTGTACCCGAATCGGATGCTAAAGGTCGCTTACACCACTGTTCAACGAGCCAATATCGCAATTCATCAAGATTCCCTTCTTGGTTGAAAGATGCTTTGAGCAGATTGACAAAATCTTCGTTGTCAGCCGGCATGCCACTTGTATGTGAAAGAAGTTGTTCAAGGGTGACTTTTCGTACTCTTGGATCCATTTTGTCAGCAATTTCCGGAAAAACCCCCGCTATGGTTGAATGCCAATTAAGTTTTCCTTCTTCCACCATTATGGCCGCCAGCAAAGCGGTCATCGCTTTCGTATCGGAGCCTAAATGAAAGCGGTCGTTTATCGTTACTTGAATGGTCGAGCCTAATTTGCGCGTTCCAAGAGCACCGGATGAGACGATCTCACCGCTCTTCACTACGGATGCTGCTATGGCAGGCAAATCATATTGACTGAGGTAAGGTTTAAGCTTTGAATCAAGGGAAGTTTGCCCGCTTGTGATCTGTGTGTTAAAAAAAATAAATATAATAAACAGAGCTACAGGAACATACCATCGAGTGTATTTCATGATTGATTTTCTCCTATATTCAACATTTAAAAGCCTTGTTACCAATGTCTGGGGAACTCGTAATCAGGCCGCTGGCGGTGAAGGATCACTTAATGTATAGCAGTTAACTCATCTTTTAACCACCAAATTCTGTTGCACTTATGAGTTGAATTCACAGCCTTATTTGACTCAAAAATTAAATGTATTATCTATAATAGCAACATATTCCTGTGGCCCGGCTCCAATTCTCAGAGTGGATTCCCTGAAGCGGCATTGCACCCTATTTGTGAGGACTCTTTTGATAAACCTGTAGCGGTTTAGATTTTTCAGATTTAACTTTCGCCTAATATTCCTCCAGATAGTTTAAAACTGGCAAAAAATAGCAAAATTACTGTCAAATATTGTCAAATACTTTTGCCGTGCAACCTGCAAACAAAATATAACCCGTTGAAATATAGTTATATATCTATTTTTAAAAATAGAATGTTTAACTTTGCACGTTTTTTGCTTTACCTTAATTTAGCCAATAGAATTTCTCGGAAATGCGTGCATCTTTTCAGCCGGGCATCTTCAAAATCTTAATAAAAAGAGAAGATATATCCAGGTGTTAATAACGGCATCTCGGGAGACTATTATATGTGGCAAGAGCCTTGTAGGATTCTCGACCTGTCTTGATAATCTTTGAGAAGGGCGATTTAGTTGATCGCTTTTTTTTAACTAACATCCCCTGGGAAGAAACATCAAAGAGTATAACGATATAAATTTTTGCCAATAAATCGATTTTTCTATCAAGATGAAGAAATCTGGCCAAATCCTGTTGTGTTTTAACTGTTTTTAATTCTTGAGGGAATGGGCATAGGAATGCTTTCATATACTAAAAATGTCTCGGAAAACAAGCAAGTTGAAAGTGCTTTAGAACAGCGCGATGAAAAATACCGTACGATTATAGAGACAATCCCTGACCCAGTTGTCCTTTTCGATATTGAGTGCAAAGTAGAATATTTCAACCCTGCCTTCACAAGTGTTTTCGGGTGGACTTTAAATGAGTGTTTTGGCAAGTCGATGAATTTTTTTGTGCCAGAGGATGCTTGGCCAGAAATCAAAACGATGAGCGATAAATTGCTGGCTGGTAAAAGTTTTTCAGGCATTGAAACTCATTGCTACACAAAAGAAGGAAGCATTATCCATGTAAGTATAAGCGGAGCTGTATACAGGGATAGGGAAGGAAACCCAAGGGGCAGTGCTTTAGATCTAAGAGACATCAGCGAACAAAAAAAGCTGGAAAGACAATTTCAACAGATTCAGAAAATGGAGGCCATCAGCACATTGGCCGGTGGCATTGCTCACGACTTCAATAATCTGCTAATGGGAATACAGGGGCGGACTGCCTTGATGTATTTGCAAACTGGTCCTGATCACCCCCATTTTGAACACCTCAAAGGAATAGAGGATTGCATAAAGAGCTCAGTAAAACTTACAAAACAACTCTTGGGATTTGCCAGAGGGGGGAAATACGAAGTCAAACCGACGGACATGAACGAAATCATCGATAAAAGCGCCGATAGGTTTGGGCGAATAAAAAAAGAGGTTACCATTCATTTAAAGAGTCAAACGGATATTTGGCCGGTAGAAGTAGACCAAAAACAAATTGAACAAGTGCTTTTAAATCTATATGTCAATGCCCACCAGGCGATGCCCGGAGGGGGAGATCTATACATCCAGACAAAAAACGTTGTAATTGATGAGAATTTTAAAAGGCCGTATCAAGTTGAACCCGGCCAGTATGTTCAAATTTCTTTAACAGATACTGGTGTGGGTATGGATAAAGCGACCCAGGAAAGAATATTCGATCCATTTTTTACAACCAAGAGAATGGACAGGGGTGCCGGGCTGGGGCTGGCCTCTGTGTATGGTATCATCAAGAATCATGGTGGGTTTATAGATGTTTACAGCGAGAAAGATATCGGAACAACGTTAAAGATACATCTACCGGTCTCGGAAAAGGAGCCTGTAAAAGAAAAGAAGGTCTATGAAAAGGTGCTTAGGGGCTCAGAAACGATTCTTTTTGTTGATGATGAGGATATAATTGTGAAGGTCGGCAAGGACATGATTGAAAGCTTAGGGTATGAAGTTTTGATTGCAGAGAATGGAAAAGAAGCTTTAGAGATTTATGAAAAGAACATGGAAAAGATCGATATAGTTCTGCTGGATATAATTATGCCGGTCATGGACGGTGGAGAAACTTATGATAAATTAAAAACGATAAATCCTGATATCAAGGTTCTCCTTTCGAGCGGATACGGTATCAAAGGTCAAGCGACCGAAATACTGGATCGTGGTTGTAATGGTTTTATCCAGAAACCATTTGATATGAAAACTCTTTCAAAGAAAATAAGGAGTGTTCTGGACAAAGAATAATTAGAAGGAATACGGCCCTGTCATTTAGCAACAAAATTAAGTTTGCAACCGTAGGTGAAGGATGTGGTACTCGCAGAGTTTGATGTTATTGACTGGTCAGCATCATGCGGAAATGTACCTACAAAAACGCCTGGAAAATCTAAAGATAAGGGTAATCCGTATAAACTTCAGCCAGGCTATATTGTTTGGATAAAACTGATAATCTCCCCGGCAATTTGTTCAGGCATTTCAAATTGTATGGCATGCCCGCTTTCCAGTTTTACCAGCCTGTTGTGGTTTTTCCCTGAAAACATATGGCCAGTAAATTGCTGGAATTTATTATTATCCACAATTCGATCCTGTTCCGCCAGAATGCTTAACATGGGAAGATTTGTTTGAAAGAGCGCTTGCCAGGAAAGTTCCTGGATCTCATCCATGATATGTGCGGTTTTCATGGTAATCATGGTGGTTTTGAGTTCATCGTTTTCAATAAAATCAAGCCATTCTTCATCCATTGTAAAATCGGTTCCTTCCATCGGGATTGGAACATATGCCTGGTTACGGTCCGGCCTTAATTTAAGTTCAGACACCATGTTGAATATATTACTTTCCGCAATACGAATGACGGACCTGAAACGTTCATTCCAGAAAAAGCCGGGGGTTAATAAGATAAGACTGGAAAGCAGATCTCCTGCTTGGGCGGCAGCGACCGTGGCGTATTGACTTCCCTGGCACCATCCTGCCAGATGGACCCGCTTGAACGAGCGTTTTAAAAATTCAATATGTTTTACCACATCTTCTATTACCAGGTGAACCGAACCTAGATCTCCACGGTCATTATTTAATCCACAGCCCCTGCGATCCGGTGCCACCATCGCTAAATTTCCGGATAGGGATTTCAAGGCATTGCCTAGAGGCGCCTGCCATCCCGAATGGCTCATGCCGCCATGCAGGACCAGCAAAACATCTTCCCCCTGGGTTTTACCCCAATGTCGGTAATGAATCTTATACTTATCCGGCATTTTTATAGTTAAAATTTCAGGGTGGCCATTATCAGGAAGGGTGGGCCATCGACAAAGCATGCCCAATCCTGTGTTCCAGTTTTCCGTTGGTATTACTTTAAGCCCTTGAAAAGTTTTGTAGTAATACGGAAGACTCAGATCCAACTGCCCATGGCGACCAAACTTCAGAATCGGTTCTACAGGTTCCCGTTCAACCAAATAATCACCATACGCCCCTTCCTGAGCTATCAGGTTTTCTCCGGCCGCAGCAGCAGGGATGAGTGCGGCGCGGGTTAACAAGGATGTTTCCCCGACATGGCAGCCAATAATTATGGGCCAGCCCAGTTTTTTTATTTCGTCAATTATTTTCAGGGACCGAATAAGTCCACCCACTCGTGAAATTTTAATATTCACGATGAATTTCCCTAAAGAATTTTTATACAGTGATAGTTCACTCAACTTACACAGACTTTCGTCCAGAATCACGGGCAACCCAGTAGCTGCGCTTACCCTGATTATATCAGGAGCGTTTTTGGAGCCAACGGGTTCTTCTATCGCAAATATGGGTCCATCCAATGCTTTCAAGTGTGTGATAGCTTCTTCAGGCCTGCTGTCCCATAAGTTGTTGGCGTCCAGGCGTATACGAACATCTGATGTCCCATGCTGTTCACACAGATCCTTTAGAATAGCAATCTTGTCCCTGTCCCTTTCAAGGTCTCCGTTTAACTTGATTTTAAAATCTGAAAATCCGCGGACCAGATATTGATCAACTATGGTAGTATACTTCCATCTCTTGTCATCACCCAGAACAGCCGTATATCTCCCTTGTCTTCTGAAATTGTCAATGCCGAGCATTGCTTCCACACTACAATTCTTCTCCTGCGAGAAGAGATCCAGCAATGCCATTTCTATTGCACACCAGGCTGAGGGATAACTGTCGATTAAGCTATCATTCTCTTTCATCCAGTTTTTTACATCATCCAATGTATTAAAAAAGATGTTTCCGCTTGAAAAGTTTTTCTCTACCCATTGAACACTCGATTTCAGATCATCTCCTGCCACATAGGATCTTGGACATCCTTCGCCGTATCCTGTTATTCCCCCTCGGTTGGCTATAACCCAGATGCTTTCACCTTCATTTCTTTCTTTCCCTGCATGGCGAAAAGTTGATTTTAACTTTAATTTTAGAGGCTGAACCTCTATGCGGATTTCTTGGTCTGACATGCTATTATTCTCCTATGTCTACAGTCGTCCATCTTTCTCATTTTCTGAGAGGTTTGAAAAACTCGCTGGATTACCGAGTTTAGGATTTTGTCAAAATTTTTAAGAAGCAGCGTTGAGAATTACAGCAAATTACTCTTAAAATAAGGACAATGGCCTATTATCAATCTGCATTTTAGCCTCGCAAGAGGCTCATTTTATGGTGATCTACCCGATTTTTGTTCACCGGGCGCACCTAACCACCTTATACGGTGTCCAGCTTTAAGAATTTCAATCCCCTTGATTTTTTAAGAAAGCATGACACATATCATCTTTAATTGCAACTAATAATGCATAATTAAAAGACTTTTTTTTGTGTGGATTTTTAACGAAATATTATAGATTAAGATCCGCAGAGTTTTGAAGGATGGTCTTGGCTTGGCCGCCAAAAATTCTATAGGTTATGCAAAGCGCGCTCTCTTTGAAATAAAAAGGTGAAATGAGACAGTTATGGGGAGGGTTGTGAGTGCCTCTTTAATGCTAATCAATTACCTATTATTTTGTTGAATAATTAATCCTTTTTACTATAATACAAAAAAATCTGAGATTAGGAACAAAAACAAATCCATAGGATGCAAAAACTTGTTTGAAAGATTGATGACGCGAAACAGAAACCCAGACAGTGCGACCATTCCGGCATGAACTTTATGGGAAACTATCGATAATCGAAAGCGGCCTTATGAAATCAAAAAGAAAATCATCTGTCCATCAGCGCCCGTCAGAACTCCTGCAAAAACTCATTCAGTTCAACACCACGAATCCACCCGGCAATGAAGCGGAATGTATTCAGTTTATCGGTGAGTTGCTAAAAGATGCGGGGATCGAAACAACCATTGCGGCTCAGACACCGAAACGCCCCAACCTGATCGCACGATTGGCAGGTCAGGGTAATGCCGCCCCTCTTTTGCTTTACGGACATGTCGATGTTGTAACCACAGACAAACAAAAATGGCAATACCCCCCATTTGAAGGAAAACTGGTCGATGGCTTTATATGGGGACGCGGCGCCCTGGATATGAAAGGCGGCGTCGCCATGATGGTTTCCGCATTTTTACGTGCAAAATCCGAAGGGGCGAAACTGCCGGGGGATATTATTTTAACCATCGTCAGCGATGAAGAAGCCGGTGGTGATTTGGGCGCCAAGTATCTCGTAGACAACCATCCGCATTTCTTTGAGAACGTTCAATACGCCATCGGAGAGTTCGGTGGATTTTCATTGGATATCGGAAACAAACGCTTCTACCCGATTATGGTGGCGGAAAAGCATCCATGCTGGATGAAAGCAATTGTTCGCGGTCCGGGCGGACATGGTTCACTGCCTGTTCGTAATGGGTCCATGGCAAAACTTGCTCAAATCCTTCAAAACCTTGACAGAAAACGCCTGCCCGTTCACATTACACCGGTAGCCCGTCAAATGTTCACTACAATAGCTTCCGAGCTTGGCGGCATATCCGGCCTGATGATCAGACAACTGACAAACCCGCCGCTTACAAACACGATATTAAACCTTCTCGGCGAACGGGGCCGTACTTTTGACCCGCTGCTGCATAATACGGTAAGTGCGACCATCTTGCACGGAAGCGAGAAAATCAACGTAATACCCAGTGAAGTAACCGTTGAGTTAGACGGAAGATTATTGCCGGGTTATCGTCCAGAGGACATGTTTGCAGAACTTCGAAAAATCATCGGAAGCGAAGTTGAATTTGAAGTTACCCGCTATGATGAAGGTCCGGTCGAACCGGATATGGGACTGTTTGACACGCTGTCCGCCATACTGGTCGAAGACGATCCCGGGTGCATACCCGTGCCTCTCCTTATGAGCGGAGCCACAGATGGACGTTTTTTTTCCCGCCTGGGTATTCAGACCTACGGCTTTTTGCCGATGCCTCTCCCCAAAGGCTTTGATTTTGCAAAAACGATCCACTCGGTAGACGAGCGTGTTCCCGCTGAGTCGATTGATTTTGGAACAAATGCAATCTATAAGCTGATGCAGCGCTATTCGGAATAGCTGATTTCCGGCTACACGATGCCAACTGCCTTGACCGCATGTTCCATTTCGTTATCGGGGGCTCGCAGCAGACGAGGAAGGTTTATCCCGCTTTATCAGCGGGGCTTGGTCCTTGATGCCTTGGATCTGGGGCATCCTAAACTTTTGCTCAATTAGGGTTATACGCCTTTTTCCCTGTCAGGCCATATAATCTTTTGTATTTGAAGATGCAGCCTGACGTTCAGGTTGTCTTCAAGTATCCATTGTGCAAGGTCTGCGGGCGGCATTTTTCCGGATACCGGAGAAAAAAGAATGTGATCTTTGGAAAAATCCAGGCGATTCAACTCGATTGTTTTTTTGGCATACACGTAGTCTGTGCGGTTTCCGATGACAAATTTAATCTGGTCTTTGGGATTTAATCTTTTTAAATTTTCCAGATCATTTTTTTCGGACGCATCGCTTGAGGGGCATTTGATATCGACGATTTTTACACACCTTGGGTCGACTTTACTGATATCGAGACTTCCGTTGGTCTCCATCATGACTTCATATCCATTTTCAAGCAGCCTGAAAATTAAAAGCGGCGTTTCGGTTTGAAGTAGGGGTTCTCCGCCGGTAATTTCAACCAGGCGGCAGTTGTAGGCGGCCACACGGCGGGTGATTTCGGCAATTTCCATCTCTACCCCTTCTTCATAGGCATAGCGGGTGTCGCAGTATGTGCATCTTAAATTGCATCCGGTGAGCCTGACAAATATACAGGGCCGGCCGCTGTAAATGGATTCGCCTTGTATGCTGTGGAATATTTCGTTCACTAAAAGTGTCATACGGAAACCTCTTTTCGTGCTAATTTGGCTCGATTCCTGTATTTATATCAAGTTGAAATTCGGAAGTAAACGAACATTTGCCCTATCATGGCATTGTGTGATATCTGTAGCCTGTTGGGTCTTATTGGACGGTTTTGGTTTTTTTACAGATTTTACATGGGAAATTTGATGAACTCGTAAAAAGTCTGATTTTGTTCGCTCCGCAAGCAATTTTGGGATTCATGATGCGTCTGGCTAAATTGCAAGAACTCGGGCTAACGCCCTCAAACAGCTTGCAACTTTTAACGCCAGACGCATCATGAATCTTTCTCCAAAATTGCTCGATGTCGCTCACAAAAGACTTTTTACGAAGCCGTCAAATTGGAATTGGCAAAATAATGGACCGTATCCGTTTACTGAAAAATTCCGTTCAGGAATATGCATGGGGGTCGTACACCGCCATTCCCGAACTTCTCGGCCATGACGCTCCGGCAAGCAGGCCCCAGGCAGAGCTATGGATGGGCGCTCATCCCAAGGCACCCTCTATGGTAAAATGTGATGGTGTGTGGCGCTCCGTGTTGGAATTGATCTCGGAAAATCCGCAAGATATTCTTGGGGAAAAGGTTGCTGAAAAATTTGATAACAGGCTTCCGTATCTTTTCAAGGTGCTGGCAGCGGCAAAACCCCTGTCCATTCAAGCCCATCCCAGCCGGGTTCAGGCAAAAGAAGGTTTTGAAAGGGAAAACAGACTCGGGATTCCTTTAGATGCATACCACCGTAATTACAAGGATGATAACCACAAACCCGAGTGTATCTGTGCAATGACCGATTTCTGGGCTTTGAATGGGTTTCGAAAAATTTCCGACATCCATTCTCTGATGGACAAAATTTGCCCCCCGGGTTTGAAAACGACCCTCGATCTTCTCCGTGAACAGCCGGATTCCATGGGGTTAAAAAATTTTTTTCAGGCACTGATGACCCTGGATGAAAAGCAGCGGGCGGAAATCATCGCGGATGCCATAAAAAAGGTACAAAATTTTGCAGATAACCACGCGGCTTATCAATGGATGATCGATCTTCACAAGGAATATCCGAAGGATATCGGTGTGTTTTCCCCTATACTGTTGAATTTGATCTGTCTAAAACCCGGTGAGGCCATGTTTCTTCCGTCCGGAGAACTTCACGCATATCTGGATGGCGTCGGAATAGAACTCATGGCAAACTCGGACAACGTATTAAGGGGGGGGCTGACCCCCAAGTATATCGATGTTCAGGAGCTCTTGAACGTTCTTAATTTTGAAGAACGTGAAATAAACATCCTTTTTGCCGGTGAAATCGACAAATGTGAATTCGCATATGAAACCCCTGCTGAAGAGTTTTTCCTGTCTGTTATTTCTGTAACAGAAGAGATCGGCTATCACAGCGCCGACCGCAGGAGCGTTGAAATCATCCTCTGCACAGACGGGCGTGCAACGATTACGGACCTTGGCAAAAATGAAAACGTTTTCGTTGAGCGGGGAAAATCGATTGTTATCCCTGCAGTTGTGGAAAAGTACCGTATCCAAGGAAATGCCACCTTTTACAAGGCAGCGGTTCCGCTATAAAAGCGTGACACCCATATTCTGGATCGACAAGACACAAAAAAGTCTTGACATGAAAAAGTCGATAAGATAATGGTTGCAAGAATTTTATTTAAAATAAGGAAAAAATAAATGGTGCATAATATATCGGGCAGGTATTATTTTTATTATTGGTATTTTTTTAATACCAGTCTGCCTGGGGTGCGCTGATACAAGAACAACTTGCAAAGCGAAAATAACCGTGGGTAGACAGAAAACCCCACGGTTTTTTGTTTTTAAGGGCCGTGGAGAAAAAACTTCACGGCCTTTTTTGTTTTCAAAGGAGGATTGTAACATGACGTATTTAGGCAAACATATCCGAATCGAGCGGATAAAAAACCGGAATACAGGGAGAACCGTAATTGTTCCAATGGATCACGGCATTTCAATGGGCCCTATCGACGGCCTGAAGGATATGAAGGATGCCATCCAAAAAGTGGCGGAAGGGGGCGCAAATGCCATCGTGGAACATAAAGGGCTTGTGGGTGAAGGGCATCGCGGGAAGGGTAAAGATATCGGTCTGATCATCCACCTGTCTGCATCTACCAGTCTTTCACCGTATCCCAATGTCAAAACTCTGGTGTGTACCGTCGAAGAGGCGATCAAACTGGGTGCAGATGCCGTATCCATACACGTAAATCTTGGGAACGGGCAGGAAAAAGAGATGCTGCATGATTTTGGGACGGTCAGCAGTGAGGCCCGTAAATGGGGGATGCCGTTGCTTGCAATGATCTATCCCAGAGGGGAAAAAATTAAGGACGAGTATGATGTAAACGTGATAAAACATGCTGCACGTGTTGGAAAAGAGATGGGTGCGGACATTGTCAAGGTATCCTATACCGGCTCGGTGGAAACGTTTAAAGAAGTTGTGGCCGGTTGTTCGATTCCCGTGGTGATTGCCGGCGGCCCTAAAATGGATTCCGATCGGGATATCCTCGAAATGGTAAGAGGTTCCATCGACGCCGGCGGTGCCGGTGTTTCCATCGGCAGGAATGTTTTTCAGCATGAAAACCCGACGCGCATGGTACGTGCGATCTCCGCCATCGTCCATGATGACAGCAGCGTGGAAGATGCACTGAAGATTCTGGGATAGTATTCGGGTCGAGGTTTTAAAAGGGGAACAATGCAATGCGAAAGATATGGGTAAAGGTGGATCCCTGGGACAAGAACATGGTGACCACTGCACTTGAAGGCGGTGCAGACGGTATCGTGGTTCCAAAGGGATTTTCCGAAAAAGTAAAAGCTCTGGGAAGGGTTCAGACCATTTCCGAAGACGGTGATTTAAAGCTGGGAAAAGATGTGGTTTTTTTCGAGATCAAAAGCGGCGAGGATGAAGAAGAAATTACGAAGCTCAGTCAGACAAAACGTGTCATTCTTCAATGCAGCGACTGGACCATTATCCCCCTTGAGAACCTGATCGCCAAAGGCGCTGATGTCATTGCCCAGGTTAAGAATCTTGACGAGGCGCAGACGGCTTTCGGTATTCTCGAAAAAGGCGTGGGGCACGTTCTTTTCCACCCAGACGATGTGGTGGAACTGAAAAAGGTGCTCTCCTGGCTTCGTTCGGAAGGAGATAAAATTTCCCTTCAGACTGCCGAGATCGTTGAGGTCAGACCTGTGGGGATGGGAGATCGGGTCTGTGTGGATACCTGCACATCCATGGGCATGGGCCAGGGGATGCTGGTGGGAAACAGCAGCAGTGCTTTGTTTTTAATTCATTCCGAAAGCATTTTCAACCCGTACGTCTCTCCAAGACCTTTCAGGGTTAATGCAGGTCCGGTGCATTCATACACCCGGATTCCAGGGGGGAAAACGAGGTACCTTTCAGAGCTTTCGGCCGGAGATTCGGTGTTGATCGTTGACTTTAAAGGAAATACATCAACCGGTATAGTGGGTCGTTTAAAGATCGAGAAACGTCCGTTGATGCTGATAAAAGCAGTCTTTGACGGCCAAGAGATTGCCACCATCGTCCAGAACGCGGAAACCATCCGGCTCACCGATCCCGAAGGCAATGCCGTATCGGTTGTGAGCCTTGTTCCCGGCGACAAGGTGTTGGTGGCCATGGAAGCGGGCGGACGTCATTTCGGTATCAAGATAGAAGAGTCCATCACGGAAAAGTAACGGGTACCCATTCGATGATTGAGATAAGTTCCCAGAAAATTCATAACAGTGAAGTCATTGTTCCGGGTTCAAAGAGCTATACGCACCGGATACTCATCTCTGCAGCCCTGTCTGACGGGATTTGCACCATATACAACGGACTTAAAAGCGAAGATACCCTCCTCACCCTGGGTGCTTTAAGGCAGATGGGCATAAACATCCATGTAAAGGATGACCGTTTTGTGGTGCACGGTACAAAAGGGATGTTAAAGCCCTGTATCGATCCTGTCTATCTTGGAAATTCCGGAACTTCAGTACGCCTTTTAACCGCCGTGGCAGCTCTGGGACAAGGGGTTTACACCCTTACGGGGACCCAGCGGATGGGAGAGCGGCCCATCCAGGATCTGTTGGACGGTCTTGTCCAGATGGGGGTGGACGCACGGTCGGTAAAGGCCAATGGATGTCCGCCTGTTGAAGTCAAAGGGGGTAAAGTCTGGGGCGGCGGTGTTGCGCTCAAGTGCGGCGTCAGCAGCCAGTTCCTTTCTGCGTTGCTTCTGATAGCGCCTTACACAACACAAGGGGTTGAAATAAATGTCATCGAAGGGCCCGTATCCAGACCTTATGTGGATATGACGGTGGATGTCATGGAAGAACTCGGCATTGAAGTTCGACGTGACGGTTATGAGTATTTCAGTGTCGCCGGGGGACAGATCTACAGGGCAGGATCCTATGAAGTGGAACCGGACTGTTCACAGGCCGGATATTTCTGGGCGGCTGCCGCAATATCCGGCTCGGATATCAAAGTAAAGGGAACCACAACAATATCGCGGCAAGGTGATGTCCGTTTTACCGAACTTCTCGAAAAAATGGGGTGTAACATCGATCATGGGGCGGACGGCATTACCGTCTCGGGCAGACCCCTTTCGGCGATTACGGCGGATATGTCCGATATGCCGGACATGGTTCCCACGCTGGCCGTTGTTGCGGCCTTTGCAAAGGGAACTACGGTTATCAAAAATGTGGGGCACCTGAAAGCCAAAGAGAGCGATCGTTTGGGGTCTGTTGTAAAAGAGCTTTCCAAAATCGGTATCGACGCAAGCTGTAGCGAAACCGGCATGGAAATCAAAGGCGGCCGCCCCCATGGTGCTGAAATCGATACGTACGGGGATCATCGCATGGCCATGAGTTTTGCACTTGCCGGACTTAAAACCCCGGGTATCGTTATCCGGGATGAAACGTGCGTTGAAAAATCGTTTCCGGATTTCTGGAATGTATTTGATAGCCTGTATCGAAGGTGAACAAATTATCGATGGAATATCGCTGTACGGGCAAGGCCTAGGTGGATGATGCCGTGGAAGAAGCCGTGGATGTTCCCTTTGTGAATTTACCCATGGATCTGTTTTGATGCACGGCCGTTTTCCGACCCGAAAACAGCAACGGTCAGGCAGACTGAAAGTAGGAGAAAAGCTGCATCCCATAAAATAGTTTCGATGTTAATGGAACTCCCCGAAGACGTGGAAAAACACCCGCAATTTATATCGAGGCCCCGTGCCAGGTTAAACGTCAATGCCCCCATATACGATACCAGCAGGATATTGCTCAGCATAACCGTACCCGGCATCCAGAACCCGATCCAAAAAAAGATTCCCATTATAAGCTCAAGCATGGGCAGGACCAGAGCCGTTAAATTTATGAGACCATCCGGAACGATCTGATAGTTATAGATGATTTTGGAAAATCCAGCCGGGTGCAAGATCTTGTCATAGCTGGCATATATAAATACCCCTCCCAGAATCCATCGTGCGACATAGTATGGAAAGCGGGAAAGGTTTTTTCTTTTTTTATCCATTTTTTCTCTTGGCCCTACTATGGGTGCCCGTTGAAAATGTTCAACCGCCGTTGACCTTGCCGGATTCTATGGGAAGATCTTCTTCTTTCCAAAGGGCCCATCCGTTTATCAGTATTCTGACGTTACGAAAGCCCATATCGCGCAGAAAGATTGCAAGGTTGTGGCTCAATTCGCAGGTTTCTCCGTCACAATAGGTAATGATCGGTGTGTCCGGAGAAATATCCTCTGTCACCCGCATAAAGTTCCGGTCGACCTCATTCCAGGGGAGACCGAGTGCCCCTTTGATGTGTTCTTTTTCATAATCGTCCTGAGGACGGGCGTCGATGAAAACAACGGACTGCTGTAAAAACAACTTTTTTGCTTCAGGCAAAGATATATCAAGCCGTTTGCCGGAGGGGTCCATCAGCCGGGCTTCCGGGGACCCGTTGCCGAACAGCTGTAAGCGATCATTTCGCAAGTAATTGATGGAAAACGCCAGCAGAGAAGCAAAAACGATCAGGGCGCTGCATTGCCAAATGGCCTGTAAACATTTCTGTTTGAGCATGTTAAATCTCTTATTGAAAAGCCTTTTCAAGGCCTAAGCGTTAATGTTTCGCTTCTTTTGGGAAAAGATGCATTACCTTTAGCACAAAAGTCAATGTTTATAAATGTTCATACCCCCTTTAAGCTGAATTCTCGACAAATTACATATTTGTTAATTTTGATTAGATTAAATACAATAATGTTGTAAAAATGCTTTAAAACAGCATTGCGCAAACAAAAGAAACGATCCGTAATATCTAAATTTTCCCTGGGATTACAAAGGGCTACACAATAAGAATCGTAAGGGAATGCTCCGGTGGCACACCCTTTGCGTTAAAGGGGTTTAGTTTGAGGCAGAATTCGTCAAGAAACAGAAACGATGAACAGCGGGTTAAATGTGCAGGGAGCGTATGATGAAATTTAAAAAAATGATCTTTATTTCCATTTTCTTTTTTCTTCCAGTGTCTTCAGTATTTGCGGGAGAAGATGTTATTAATTCCGGAGATACGGCGTGGGTCATGGTTTCCACCGCGCTGGTCATGATGATGACACCGGCCGGTCTCGCCCTATTTTACGGCGGGATGTCGCGGTATAAAAATCTTCTGAATACCCTTGCAATGACCTTCGTGGCGTACTGCCTTTCGAGTGTCGTCTGGATGCTGTGGGGATACACCCTGGCTTTCGGTTCCACAAAGTACGGTATCATAGGGGGACTGAATCATTTCTTGCTTTCAGGCATCCATGTGGGCAGCGTTTCCGGTACGATCCCCACGTATGTGTTCGTCCTTTTCCAGATGACCTTTGCCTGCATTACCGTTGCCCTGGTCCTAGGTTCCGTGGTCGACCGGATGAAGTTTTCGTCTTGGATTGTATTTTCCGTTCTCTGGATTACCTTCATTTATTCTCCTATAGCTCATTGGGTATGGGGTGGCGGATGGATGGGCGACATGGGCGCCCTTGATTTTGCAGGCGGCACCGTGGTCCACATTAACGCAGGGGTTGCCGGGCTTGTACTGGCCCTGATATTGGGTAAACGGATCGGTTTCGGCAAGGAAGCCATGTTCCCATCGAGTATCGCACTGACAAGTCTGGGAGCGGCCCTGCTGTGGTTCGGCTGGTTCGGGTTTAACGCCGGGAGTGAGCTGGCTGCCGATGGGGTAGCCGGATCGGCGTTCCTGGTGACCAATACCTCGGCGGCCACAGCGGGGTTGTCATGGATGTTCGCCGAATGGGCGGTCAACAAAAAGCCGACAGTACTGGGACTCGCATCGGGTATTGTTTCAGGACTGGTCGCCATAACGCCGGCGGCCGGGTTTGTAAATCTTCAGGCATCGCTGATCATCGGGCTTGTGGCCGGAATTGTCGGATTTTACAGTGTCGCGGTCCTTAAAAATAAGATCGGTTATGATGATTCTCTGGACGCATTCGGTGTCCATGGAGTTTGCGGTATGTGGGGAGCGCTGGCCACCGGTATTTTTGCAAACCCGTCCATTACGGAAGGGGCAAAAGGATTATTGTACGGCAATCCGAAGCAGCTCTGGATTCAGGCCGTTTCTATTTTGGCAACCATAGTCTTTACAGCGGTCGGGACGGTGATTGTTGTGTATATCACCCGTTTTATTACCGGTGGTCTTCGGGTTGAAAAAGAAGAAGAGATACAGGGACTGGACAGCTCACTCCACGGCGAAAGGGCATTTGAAATACAGCTGTAAGTCTAATTCTCGAGAAGAGCACCAGGGCACTTCGGAATTCTCAAGGATAAGTAAAGAATTCGGACCCATCTTATATCCCGCCTCGCAGGGAATGATGGAGCGCCTGATCGAAATCTTCGGTCAGATCCTCGGTGGCTTCCAGGCCCACAGAGAGGCGAATCAGACGATCGGAAATCCCCGCGGCGTTGCGTTCCGCCGCGGACATTCCGGAGTGGGAAGTGGTGGCCGGCCGGGTGATCAACGTCTCCACCCCCCCGAGACTCGGTGCGCTGACGGGAAGGCGGGTCTTTTCTATAAACCGATCGGCGGTTGCCACGTCCCCCTTGATTTCAAAACTTAACATCCCGCTGAAACCATCGAGTAACTCCCGGGCGCCAGGGTATCCTCCATACGTTTCCAATCCCGGATAATTGACCGTTTCCACGGATGGATGGGCCGAGAGAAATCTGGCGATTTCAAGCGCACTTGCGTTCTGATATTTCATCCGTACAGCCAGTGTTTTCAGTCCCCGGTGTAAAAGGAAACAGGCGTGGGGATCCAGTGTGCCGCCCAGGTGAATGAGCTTGTGAGCAATTTTTCGAATCAAGTCTGCCCGCCCAACCACTGCACCGGCCACAATATCAGAATGGCCGTTGAGATACTTGGTGCAGCTGTGCAGCGATAGATCAAATTCCCACTCGGCCGGTCGGAAATTGATGGGGCTGGCAAA
>JAQYVT010000181.1 GCA_030145345.1 Desulfobacterales bacterium | reverse complement strand
ATGTTTTCTAACAATATAACCTCCCAAGATATTAAATTTATAATACACTGGCGCAATTTGAAACGCTCAATTTAGGTCCATCCAATGGGGAATCTAAAGGGCGCTCTTTTCGAGAAACCCGGGCTAATCCAAATTTCTCAACAACTCCGCGTATATTTCTATGGGATGTTTGATTCGTATTTTCTCGCCGGATTTGGACAGCATATCCGAAATTTGGAGCATACAGGCCGGACATCCGGTGGCAACCATCGAACATCCGGATGCTCGGATATGGTCCATTTTTACGGTTCCGATATGGGCCGAAAGATCATAATACGCCAGATTAAAGCTTCCCCCCAGCCCGCAGCATCTGTCGGATTCAGACATTTCTATCAGCCGATAGGCCGGATTGGCATTGATGAGAGATCTGGGTTCGGCAGATACGCCCAGGGATTTTTTGAGATGGCATGGATCATGATAGGTCACATCCACGGGATCGGTGCCATCAACGACTTCAAGTTTTTCCAGCCCCACCCTCGATACCAGGAACTGATTGATATCAAGGGTTTTTTGAGCAATTGCCGCCACTCTGCTTTTAACATAACCGGAATTTTTATCCGCCATCATCGGCCATATCTCCCTTATCGTGGACGTACAGGTGGCACAGGATGTTACCAGGTAGTCGAATTTTTCGGCATCGAATATTTCCAGATTATGGCGGACAAGACGGTTAAAGGTCACCGTGTCTCCCGAGGAGATTGCCGGTATCCCGCAGCAACCCTGCCCTTTGGGCATAAAAATTCCAACACCGTGATGCTGGAGAACGTCGACAACATCTTGGGCGATATGGGGAAAACTTTTATCCAAAAGGCACCCCACGTAAAAAGCCACTTTAATGCCGGAACGGCCTTTGTGGGTATTCAAAGATGGAATACGACGGTGAAAAGGGATCTTGGCCAGCGGCGTAAAATGCCGGTCCCCGATCAACGGAGAAACAAACCGGGCGCAGGAGGTACCGATCAGTTCATCGGCCGGTTTGGTGAAAATTTTCTGGAATTTTGATCCCCACGCCGCCATCCGGTCAAAAATTTCAGGGTGGGACAGCATTCCCCTTAAAATCAGTTTTTTGGCCGGAGGCAGCCCCATGAAACCGGTAAGAATGGCCCGGGCCTTAATAAAAATTTCCAGGACGCTCACACCGCTGGGACAATTGGCGGCGCATGATCCGCAAAGAAGGCACCGGCTCAGACGTTCGTACACGCCTTTGGGATCATCGAACATTTCCTGCAAAAGTCCATCGAGGAGCGCCAGCTTACCCCGGGCGACGTCTGCTTCAAGGCCGGTTTCCGAAAACAGCGGACAGACCGCCTGGCACATGCCGCACCGCATACAAAGCCCCAGTTGATGTTCCACTTCCCGCATAAGTTCTGCGAGCATTTTCATGCCGGGCATTGGGCGTCTCCGGGGTCGGGCATTTTTTCATTTTCAATGTCCATAGATAATTCCTATTTTTTTGACCCTAATTGAGCGAAAGTTTTAGGATGCCCCAGATCCAAGGCATCAAGGACGAAGCCGTAGTCGTCTACTGCGAGGCCTTGATAACGAAGGAGATGGGGTATCATCAACTTTCCCGAAGGGTAAACAAAATGGGATTGTAGAAAAAGATTTATATCTCATCTATAGAAGCGTTAGGAAAACACATTTGTATCTACAAAATATGTAAAAACTAATCCCTTATAATATTTCTCCCGGTTTGTTTACGATCAATTAGGGTTTGATAAAATATCCGCCCTATTCCTCTATCGTTACCCCCTTAAATGTCAACAATAAAAAGAGGATCACCTCCCGGGGAATCCTTTGCACACGGTGTGTATCTCGGGGAAAACTCCCGGTGGTCGGGATATTCCCCTATTAAAATGAACCTTTCATCTTATGGACATATTTTGATTAAAAATAGATAATTAGGGTCTTCGCCGTCGTGTAGAGACGGAATCCAGGCCCCGGTGAAACAGAACGGACAGACCGGTTTCCACGGGGCAAACCCTAACCTTGCGTCAACACGCCTGCGGGGAATGCGCGTGTCCGGTTGAATCTCCAAAATTCAACGGTGCGAGCGGTTGCAGTTTAAGAGACCTTTGAAAAATGTAAATTTTTGCCTGCCCGGTTAAATTCGTACTTAATATTTAACCGGGGTTCGATTTCAAGGAAGGGGAAAATTTTAACCGCAGGAATACATGGCGTATTTCGAGGATAAAGCTAAAGCTTCACTTCGTGCAAAATTTGAGTCTGACACAGAAATCGGGCAAAAAGAGGCGTTTTGCCAAGGTCTCTTAAAGAAGGGCGCGGGAGGCTACATTACCAGCCCTTGTCCGGGGGGTGGTTCTCCAGATATGGAGGACCATCCTTTTGTCATCTTGCCGTACCGGTTTCTATGGCCGCTTCACAGATCCGCCATACCAGATCATGTCGAGTAAAAAATCCGGCAAGGACCCGGATTTTCAAGATTAAATAAAAGGAGGAGAACATGAGCGACAGCGTTTACAAGATCATCGAGCTGGTTGGAACGAGTGATGTTTCCTGGGAGAAAGCTGCTGAAAATGCGGTGCTAAAAGCAAGCGAAACGCTGCGAGATTTGAGAATTGCAGAAATATCAAAACTCGACATGACCCTTAAAGATGGAAAAGTCGAATCCTATCGTGCCAGAGTGACGCTTTCTTTCAAATATAAAGATTCCTGATTTTCCGGAACACACGTTCTCTGAAAATTGTGTGATTCCAACAGCGACGGCATTTTCCGGAGTCAAACGGTTGATGTCTTTGGGAGGGGTATAGAGAAAAGGGACGTTCGGCAAGATCCTGCGGATGGACCGATTAAAATTCAGCCGGCGGCTGACTGAAAAAGGGTGCCGATTCTTGCACCCTTTTTTATGAACCCATGACCGCGCTTCTG
>JAQYVT010000072.1 GCA_030145345.1 Desulfobacterales bacterium | reverse complement strand
ATCATCCAGCAGGGACCGCAAACGGTTCAGGGCATGGCTCATTCCGGATTGGCTTAAAAACACCTTTTCAGCAGCTTTGGATACATTGCGCTCGCTCATCAGGGCATCAAAGCAAACCAATAGATTCAAGTCGAAGTTTCGAAGGTTAATGCTCATGATCCTACTCATCTGAAAAGCCGTTATTTGAACTGTCGCGTGAATTTTCCTTTTCTGAATTGTCGTTATCTTCCTATTTCATCCTCTCGGGGTTCCATCCGTAAATGGCATTATTGCCCGCCGCTCAGGTATTGTGGAATCTCCCCGGAGCATCGATTTCCATGCCAGGAACAAAGTTGTCAAATTTTTCGCAATGCAAAACCGGGCGATCTACCTGCAAACTGTTCTGAAATGAACGGCACACAGGGTGATTATTACAGGTCGTACAAATTCTATCGATGTGAAGTTCCTCAACCATTGGTAGTTACCTTTTTTCGATATGATTTTGGCTGAATTAATTCTACAACGGCCCTGACAGGCCAATTTCCGAATCAAGTTTCTTTATTGCTTCTTCGAAAAATGGGGGTTGGGGCAATTTGCTGAGTTTTTCGATCACCTTTCGGATCTTTAGGATAAATTCTTGATGCAACCTTCTTTGGCTGTTTTTCAGCCATTGAATTAAGGCATTGTTCGCAAGAATTCTTGCATCGTAGTAAAGGTTGTCGTCTGCGAGAATAGTGAGAACCTGCCCACCCAGTTCATCTGATGGTGACGGAATCCCTTCGATCCGTTTCAACACCTCTTCGCGAAGACGCCAGTTGCCTTTGTAGCGTAGTATCCGGACCAGCCCGCGCTGACATTCGGCCAATTTGCCGCTGACCGCCAATTCATCGAGAAGTTCGAGAGCCGGCCCCCATTCGCGAAGGTTCCCAAAGGGGTCATGTGTCATTGAGGTTCTCCTTTCCCGTTGTGCGTGTTTCTAAAAATCTCCATTGATAAGCCCGGCAGTTCAATCCCGGTGGCGTCACGCATCAAAATATTGCTTATATTTTTTCAGTTGCGGTTCCGTGAGCAGGTGACGCCATCGAATCTTCTTCGGATCAACAATATCCGAAGGGCCGAACAGACGCCGTTCGAGCCGCCTCATTTTTCCCTCCGGTGTAATCACCAGAAAATCGATACCTCCCGTATCATCAAGTACAATAAAATATTTGGCGGAAGCTTTGTTCCTGACCAGTTCCATAGAAATGACTCCGAACGTGCTTTTTCTGCGATTCATCAGGGTACAGAAATATTGAACCCGCAATATTCTATATTGTTTCCCTATAGCAAATGGGATGCCAAGTTGGCTTAAAGAATATAACCAGTTGATATAAATAAGTAATATGTTTCTGTGCAGGGGGGCGCAAAATCGGCGGTGGGAAAAAACGCCCGCACGAGGTATTGGAATGAAATATAACTATCTAAAAAAACTTCTAAATATATTGTGGGCGTTTACGCCCGCAAGGGGGCGAATTTGGCACTCAGGGTTTGAGCATTTTCCGAAAAAGCGCCCTTCGAGATATACCCAGCAGGGCAGCGGCTTGGGTTCGGTTGTCCCCTGTCTGGCGGAGGGCTTTGGAAATTAGGGACTTTTCAAGTCGCAGAACAGCATCGCGAAAATTCAAGTCAGATGCGATCGGTGCCATTTTATCCCGTGGGCTGGGTGGAAGGAATTCGAGTTGCCCCAAGGTAATATATCGTTGCAGCACATTGCGCAACTCGCGGACGTTGCCGGGCCAGTCATATTCGATGAGATGATCCATGATTCGGCCAAAGACTCTTACAGTCCCGGAAGGGTTTTTCATTTTCCGTAAAAAGTGTTCTACCAGCAGCGGGATATCCTGCTTACGGTCACGTAATGGCGGTAGTTGAATTTGTATCACCTGGATGCGATAGAAAAAATCATTGCGCATCTCGCCGTTGCTCACTTTATCGCCCAAAACAGTATTCGAGGCCGAAATAATACGGAAATCAGACGAAATGGTTTCTGCGCTGCCCACCGGTCGGTAACCGTCCCCTTCGATAGCCCTCAACAGCTTGGCTTGCATATTGATGGTTAATTCGCTGACTTCATCAAGAAGCAAGGTTCCGCCATCGGCCATATCCAGATAGCCTGGAGAATCTTTATGGGCACTGGAAAATGCGCCTTTGCGATGGCCAAAAAATTCCCGTTCGAATAGAGATTCTTGGATTGCACTACAGTTAACGGCAACAAATCGTTTGTTCTTTCTATAGCTATGGTCATGTATGGCACGGGCCACCAGTTCTTTGCCGACACCGGATTCCCCAAATATCGCAACGCTCGCATCCGTTGCCGCTGCTTTTAAAATAAGTTCATAAACCTTTTGCATGGCTGCTGAACGGCCGAGAATATCTCCAAGCCTATAACGTTCCTTCAAAGACGAGCGCAGCACGCGGTTTTCGTGGTTTAACAAATCTGCCGTGCGTTGCGCAGCCATCTGCTGCTCTTTGATTTCTGTAACATCTTTGAAGGTAGACAGCAGTGCCGGTTGGCCCTGGAAAGTAATTGGACTGTGACAGACCTGAATCCAGATTGTTTTTTCTGAACGGGTTAGCCGATGAATGTCCTCAATCCTGACTTTGGTGATACCGTCCGCTCTTGGCCCGTAGATGCGAACGATTTCATCGGCCGCACCCGCAGGTGGGTTGTGTACCAACCCACCGATCAAGTCTTCTGACAAAGGGACATTGAAAATTTTGCAAAACTCTGGATTTACATAACAAAAATGGGAATTTTGGACAAGTGCGACACCTTCTGACACCTGTTCTGTCAGCACGCGATAGCGCTCTTCGCTTTCCTTAAGTGCTTCTTCGGAACGCTTTAGCCAAAGCACTTTGCTCAGACGCTCCCCTATTGCCCTGAGCAGACGGTCTTCCTCTTCTAGAAATGGTCCGCCATCGCCCTCGGGAGGTGCCTGAAGGTAATAGACATCCACTTCGCCGACACACTTGTCGTTTAATTCGATAAGGGTATTTTGAAACCAACGCGTCGGTTTGAACTTTTGTGATGTGTACGTCTGTCCTTCTAAGGTGATTCGTGCACAGGCATTTTCCGGATACTGCCAGGCGGCGGGGATCAATTCAACCGCGCGCTGCATAATCCAAGGCAGGGAAACATCCTGGTTCTCCAATAGGTTGGAAATGCCATATAGGCAATTGAGTTCCTTGATACGTTCGGCAAGGGCTTTCGGTGCGGGAGATACGGACGAAGGTTTGCATGATACTTCGGGCGGTGAGTTTTCCGTCTGCAATAGCTGAGTAGATGAAACATCGTCGATACGTTTAGTGTACATATTCACTTAGTAATCCCCTTATCTTTTGGTCCAAGCCTATCAGCACCTTTGGCTTGCTCCACTTAACGACGGATAACAGCAATTCACGTATGTTGTCCATATCGTCAGTTCTATGTTCCATCCGAATAGGTGCTATTAGAATTGAGTTCCCTCAAAAGTCGCTCTTTCACTGGTTCGTTTGCACTCGTCTCTCTGATCCCCAGCTGACATACTTCAGGTATGCCTTTTCCTTAACGCTCACCCCCCTGGCTCTTTACCCATGCAGCTTGAGGTGGTTTGGAGCCTGCTCCTGCAAGCCGACTCCGAGGGGCCAACACACCCTTATCTCCTGTGCAGTTGCACACTTCTAATTTATATTTAAAAGTGCGCTCGTGGCGCACTATCAGATATCATTTAGTTTCAATAGGTTGAGATGATAAATAAATATCGATAGCTCCAGTTGAAAATTATATCCCAGTCCAAATTCTCCTCCGACCCTACATCTTGTGTTTGTCACTTTACCTTAATTTCGGTTTCCCGGTCAAGATTGCGTGCCTCAATCACAAATTATTGAAAATCGAGGTTTATAACCGAAATCTCTATTATCCCTTTTATATCGGAAAAATCCATTAGATTCAAGTTTTAGAATGTCGGTTTAACAAATTGATCTTTTGAGAATAATGAGAAAATCTTAAAAAAAATTAAATCGTCTCGATAATTTTTAAAATTCTAATGACCGGTAAAAAATCAGCGCATCAATCGACAAATCTCGTAAATTAGTGAAAAGAAAATTATGTCAAGAAATAGGATTTGTCATAAGAAAAAGACCATGCATAGAAACAAAATGCCATAAATGATTCAAAGACATTGATCGGATATATTATATCAAAGCCTTGAATGTGAATCGGCGTCCAAAATTGACCCACCCTTTCCAGCCCTCTATTCTACCTTCAAAGAGGTGGAAGGAGGGTGGATTGGAGGTGCATACAGTGAAGACCATACGGAAAGTTCAATTCTCGTCCCGGGCACCAATAAATTAAAGGGGTTGGCAAAACACAGCCAACCCCTTTTTCTTTGGGTTTTCTATATAGAGTATATGTCTGTCCCCAATCGGCCCTCAATTTTTTAAAAGTAAAACTTAAGACCCACTCCTGCGTAGAATGTGTCCAGATCAACGGAGTCCTCTTGAACGTAGGGGGAAGGACCTGTTATTTTGACATCCGCGCTGTTCCATATATATTTCAAGTCGAAATTCAAGGCAAAATGTTCATTTAAAAAGTATTCAAAACCGGCATTGGCATGAATCCCAAAACTGTCGTCAATATCATAATCCGTCGCAAACACTGAACTTGACGAACTAAAATCATTTAAATAATACCCCACGCCGCCGCCCAGATAGAGACCCACCTTGGGCATCGTGGAGAAATGAAAGCGCACGGTCAACAGAATTGGAATCTGTTCCAATTCACCGACATTCTCCAATATACCCAGGGAGGATTTGAAATCCATATCTGGTTTAGCATAATCAACACCCAATTCAAAAGAACAATAGTTATGAACAAAATAGGTAAGATTCCCCTCATACATGGCAGTTTCATTAATATTTGCACTAATTCCAAAACCCAAGTCATCGCCATTGTAATTGGCATAAGCCACTCTAGCGCCAATGCCAAATTTTCCTTTCATGTCCTGGGCAAAGCCAACCTGGGCAAAAACCAACAAAAGAGCGACGATAACCAAGAGCGGGGCTGCAATTTTATTCCTCATCCTTGACCTCCTTTTCCTGTGTTAAAGAACCTACATTTGCAAAACGTTTTTTCCGAATCCTTTGCCTCGGTATTTCTGTCCCGCCATGGCGGGAAAAACATAGATTTTCTTTAGGAATGTTGAATCTGCCCAGGGGGCGAAACCCCTGAGTTTTGTATTTGTAAAAAAGATTTTTTGGGGAATCCGTCAATAATTGGAATTGAACGCCGACTTTGTGTCAACATATGAAAAAGAGATCGGTCTGTCAAAGAAAAAAATATATCCGACAAACAGGCTTCTCGTTCTTGGGCCCGCTTTATTTCTTTCGTCAACCGCCCTATTATATGGGATCGATTATCCCTTGTTAACCGAAACAGTATTTGATACGAATTATTTGCCAAGATGGTTTGAAGCCATTTCAAAACCTTCCGGTGAATGATTTTTGAACTGAAACAGCGACCTTTGCACTGAACCAGGCCCTTACAGGGATTCGCTGCCCCAATTTATTACATGGACAGCATATGGCTCAATTCGGAATTAAACATCTTGTTTCAGGCGGAATTATTACCAATTATTTCTGCACCTCGAAGTGCAGGCATTGCCTCTACAACTGCGGCCCGCATTGGGAAAAGAAATACATGGCTCTTGAAACGGCCGAAGACCACCTCCGCACGGTTCGCTTCATGGGATGTGCTTCCGTTCACATCGGGGGAGGGGAGCCCCTTCTCAGACCGGACAGTCTCGCAGAGATTCTAGCGGTCGCTGGAAATGCGGGCGTTTCCATTGAATATGTAGAGACCAATTCTTCCTGGTTTAAAGACGTGGAATCTGCAGCGCGTGTTTTGTCGATGCTCCGTAAAAAAGGCCTCAAAACGTTGCTGGTATCCATAAGTCCTTTTCACAATGAGCACATCCCCTTTTTTAAGGTGCAAGGGGTGATGGACGCGTGCCGTAAGGCCAGGATAAAAGTATTCCCGTGGATCAACGGTTTTATCAAGGATCTATCCCAGCTTGATGTGCACCGGACGAATTCTATGGCGGTGTTTGAGGAAAGATTTGGGCAAGATTATCTTTTCCGCATACTTCAGAGATACTGGATTCACATGGGCGGACGGGCCTTGGATACCTTCAGGCCGGTTCTCCCAAACCGATCTTTTCAAGAGATTATCAATGAAAATCCAGGTGGATGTGAACGCGAGCTGTCCGACACTTCCCATTTTCATATGGATCTTTTCGGAAATTATATTCCCGGTCTTTGCTCAGGTCTTTCCATTTCGACAAAGGATTTGGGTCAGCCCCTTTCGGAAAAAGGGTATCCTGTCATTACAACCCTTTTTAAGTCCGGCATAAAAGGTCTTTTCGACTTGGCACGCCAGAATTTTGAATATACACCGGCCCGGTCGAAATATGTCAACAAATGCGATCTGTGTACGGAGATTCGTACGGTTATGGTAACCAAAACTATCGGCGGTTTGTCCGAGTTGGGTCCCAGAGAATTTTACCCCATCTGAGCTTTAAACGATGAAATTATCAAATTCAATAATAACCCATGGAATCCTTTTGGCCGTGGTGATCGTTTACCCCTTGAAGACCGGTGAATGCATGAACGGGGAAAATTTACCCAAAACAATACAACTACCTCAACCTCAATATGACAGCCGCGCGTCTGTGGAAAGCACATTGATAAAAAGAAGGTCTGTCCGGCGCTATCTGGATGAACCGTTAACCCTTGCTGAAATTTCGCAGCTGCTGTGGGCCGCCCAGGGTATCACGCATTCCAGAGGGTTTAGAACCGCACCTTCCGCCGGAGCACTGTATCCGCTCGAGTTGTATATTGCCGTGGGAAAAGTGACGGCCCTCGGTCAAGGGATCTATAAATACCATCCCGACGGTCACGGGTTGTCGAAAATTGTTGAAGGCGATCAAAGAACCGCGTTGTGCCGGGCTGCATTGAATCAGCGCGCCGTAAACGATGCCCCGGTTGTCATCGTGTTTTGTGCGGTTTCCCGTCGAATTACCGTTAAATATGGTCAAAGGGGAATAAGATATGTGTTTATGGAGGCGGGTCATTCTGCTCAGAATGTTTGTTTGCAGGCGGTTTCACTGAACCTCGGGACGGTAACCATCGGCGCGTTCAACGACCGTCAGGTGAAAAAAATATTACAGTGTCAGACCGACGAGGAACCCCTTTATATGATGCCTGTTGGAAGATTGAAAAATTAGTCGCCGAAAAAAATCGGGATTTAAAGAGATATTGATTTGTTTTTCAAAATCATGTATAAATCACTGGACAACTTGAGCCTTGGAGAAAGATATGGATCAATGTGTTTTGCTGAATGCCGACTACACCTTTCTGAATATGGTGGACTGGAAACGGGCCATGTGCCTGATCGCAAAAGACAAGGTGCAGGTTTTAAGGCGATCTGAAAGGATAATCCGAACGGCGGAAGGCATTGCAGTCAAAGTTCCCCTGGTAATGAAACTGATAAAACTTATCAGAAAATTATATCTCAACAGGGTGCCCTTCAGCAAAAAAAATGTTCTTGTTCGGGACGGATTCAAGTGTGCGTATTGCGGAAACGGTAGCCATAGACTGACCATCGACCATATCATTCCCAAATCGAGAAACGGCAGAACCACCTTCGAAAACTGCGTCGCTTCCTGCAAGCCGTGTAATAATAAAAAGGGTGGAAGAACCCCTTCGGAAGCCGCTATGTATCTCAGGGTCAAGCCGTTTCAGCCGACGATTTCCGAGTTTCTAAGATTGAAGGTCAAAAAACTGGGGATCAATCATGTTTTGAAAAGTCTTGGAATATACTAACGTTTCACGAAAACGTCCAAACCGGTTTCAGATTTAGGAGTGCCCAACCCGAACAAAAAAATGTTCGGGTTTTTTGCTGAAACTTGTGCTTAAGCACCCGTAAGCCGCGCCGTGCGAGAGTTTAAAGAACAATTCGTCAAAAACATATCCGATGGATATTTTACATCACAATTTCATTCAGCTCGGTCCAACGCGTGCTAAAGCCCTTCAAACAGCCCGTCGGTTTCCAAGAGAAATGCGCCGTCGCTTCCCGGGTCCGAAGTACGTGTTCAGGGGGTGCGCTTCCCCGAGTAACGATACCTGCCCGCTCGTGCCTCGCATGGCAGGCGGGTTGGCGGAGTGGCTTCGTTATTTCAATGACTTAGTAGTGGGGGAGACCGCGGCTCCCGCATGCTTTTTGCGGGAGAACGCGGAGGGGGGCAGGAATGCCACCGCTACTAAGTCATTGAAATAACCAGACACGTAGACTTCAAAGTGAAGCGGGGGAGCGCACCCCCTGAACACGTACGGGTCCGCAATCAAATACGTTAACCCTGTCGGCCGGCAGGTATTTTCTTGACAGTAAATGGATTTAAAAGTACTTTTCGAGTTTTAAACTTATTGTTCGGATTTTAGGTAAAACAAAATCCGATTCCGGAGGATATATGGACTATAAGAAGACGCTCAACCTGCCGAAAACAAAATTTCCCATGAAGGCCCGCCTGGCAAATCGTGAGCCCGAACAGTTGAGATCCTGGGAAGAAAACCGTTTGTACGAAAAGATCAGACAATCTTCCTCGGGCCGTGACCTATTCATTCTGCACGATGGACCGCCCTATGCCAACGGGCATATTCATATCGGTACGGCACTCAACAAAATCCTGAAGGATATTATCGTCCGCTCACGGCAAATGTCCGGACTTGATGCGGTATATGTTCCGGGCTGGGATTGCCACGGGCTTCCCATCGAGCACAATGTTGAAAAAGAATTGGGGGCCAAGAAATTTAAAATGACCCAGGCCGAAATTCGCAGGGCGTGTCGGGCATATGCTGAAAAATTTATCGATATACAGCGGGAAGAATTCAAACGGCTGGGTGTCATGGGGGAATGGGAAACCCCGTATTTGACCATGAACTACGCCTATGAAGCCACCATTGCCCATGAGTGCAGTAAATTTGCCCTGGATGGCAGCCTTTTTCGAAGTAAAAAACCCATATACTGGTGTTGCAGCTGTCAAACGGCTCTTGCCGAAGCGGAGATCGAATATCACGATGAGTCGTCACCATCGATTTTTGTTAAATTTCCGGTGCAAGATGATTTGAGCGACCAGATTCCCGGGCTGGCCGGAAAAAACGTGTTTGTGGTGATTTGGACAACAACGCCCTGGACCATCCCGGCAAATCTCGCCATAGCGCTGCACCCGGATTTTACGTATGCTGCTGTGGATACAAAAAATGGAGACGTGCTGATTCTGGCCAAGGAGCTGGTTGAAGGGTGTATGAAATCCTTTGGATTTTCCGATTTTTCCATACTGGCTGAACTGGGATCCGGCAGTCTTGAACGGAAGAAATGCCGACATCCCCTATACGACCGTGAATCATTGATAATTTTAGGCTCCCATGTAACTTTGGAAGCCGGAACCGGTTGTGTTCATACAGCTCCCGGCCACGGGGGTGAAGACTATGAAGTGGGTCTTCTCTATGATCTGGAGGCGTATTCCCCTGTGGACGATGCGGGCTGTTTTACCCAGGAAGCCGACCCCTTCAGCGGCCGATTTGTATTCGAAGCCAATTCGGATATCGTTGCCAAGCTTCAGGAAAACGGTGCCCTGGTCCTCCGGGAGGAAATGGAACATTCTTATCCCCATTGCTGGCGCTGTAAAAAGCCGGTAATTTTTCGGGCCACGCCCCAGTGGTTCATATCCATGGACAAGACCGGATTGAGAAAGAATGCCCTTGAAGCCATCGACAAGGTGGACTGGATTCCCCATTGGGGAAGAGAAAGAATTTACGGCATGATCGAAAATCGTCCGGATTGGTGCGTTTCCAGACAGCGCGCCTGGGGTGTTCCCATCGCCATATTTTATTGCGAGAAATGCGAATCTTTGTATTTGAACGAAGAGATCATCCAACGCATCTACAAACTTTTTCAGGAACATGGTGCCGATGTATGGTTTGAAAAGAATGTAAAGGAATTACTTCCCGAAGATCTTGTATGTGATACCTGCGGCAACAACACCTTTGTAAAAGAAGACGACATTCTGGATGTTTGGTTCGATTCCGGCGTAAGCCATGCAGCGGTCCTAGAAGAACGTTCATATTTGAAATGGCCGGCCGATCTTTATCTTGAAGGCAGTGATCAGCACCGGGGATGGTTCCACAGCTCGCTCCTCACGGCGGTTGGGACCCGGGGACGGGCGCCCTATGAATCTGTTCTGACCCACGGATTCGTTGTGGATGCAGACGGCAAAAAAATGTCGAAGTCCCTTGGAAACGTTGTGGCGCCGGAAGCGGTTATTAAACAACATGGTGCCGAGATCCTCCGTCTGTGGGTGTCTGCATCCGATTACAGGGATGATGTTCGCATTTCTGAAAACATTCTGAAACAGTTGAGCGATGCATATCGGAGAATAAGAAATACCAGCAGATTTATGCTCGGCAATCTATTCGATTTCGATCCTTCAAAGGACAGGGTTCCCTATGAAGCCATGCCGGAAATCGACCGGTTTGCACTGCACAGGCTTCAGGAGTTGATCGAGCGGGCACTGAAGGCTTATAAAACTTACGAATTTCATATTATTTATCATGCCCTCTACAATTACTGCATCGTCGATCTTTCTGCGTTTTACCTGGACATTCTCAAAGACAGGTTATACACTTTTCCGCCTGAATCATCGGAGAGAAAAAGCGCGCAAACCGTCATTTATTTTCTGATGGATTCACTGTCGAGGATAATGGCTCCGATCCTTGCTTTTACGGCAGAAGAGATCTGGAATTACATGCCGGGTCGTAAAGAAAATGCCGACAGCGTTCACCTGAGTTCTCTTCCGGCGGTCAATGAAGCCTGGAAGGATGACCGGCTGGCAGAAAATTGGAAACGACTGCTTGAAGTTCGCGGAGAGGTTAAAAAATCGCTCGAGGACGCTAGGGTTAAAAAGATTGTCGGACATTCCCTCGATGCCGTGGTGACGCTCTATGCAGATGATGACCTTTATGACAGACTTTCCCCGTATAAAGATGACTTAAGAAGCATATTTATTGTTTCAAAGACCCATCTGATCAAAGGAGAAAAACCTGACGGGGCATTTGAATGTCACGATGTCCCGGGTTTGGCCATTCGGGTCGATTCCGCCGAAGGCGATAAATGCGAACGGTGCTGGGTGCATGATATTTCCGTGGGAACAGATTCAGAACAGCCGACCATCTGCAGCCGGTGTCAGGATGCCCTAACCCGGATTTCTACTGAAGAAAATTAGCGGATGTATAAAATAACAAAGTTTCAAGCAGTTTCAATTTATAAGCCATTTCAAAACCTCCCATTGGTTGGTTGAGCCTTTTGTGAAGGGGTAAGGTCGCCCAGTTGAATTTCAGGGATTCAACACGGCAAGCGCATTCTGTGCAGCTTGTCGGAGCGAAGTGTACCCCGGCCGCGCCGTCGGTAGTTTGCTATCGTACGGGGGTGAAATCCATCTGGCGCTTCTGGTTAACCGGGGCTGAGATCCCGTCTCATCGGAGCTGCAGGGAGCTTCAATATGGATGGACTTTTTACGGGTTCATCGATTTCGGGAGTAAAATAAACGTGTGTTCTATTTTTTCAGGCGGATCGAGTTTCAGATTCGGCAAATATGTGAAACTTGCCGTCATTTGCGGTTTGGTGGTCGTTTTTGACCAGACGACCAAATTTTTAATCTCAAGCAAACTTCCACTTCATCACTCTATTACGGTGATACCCGGGTTTTTCAGCATCACCCACATTCTGAATCCCGGCGGCGCCTTTGGATTTATGGCAAATCAAAGTTCGAGTTTGCGCAGTGTGTTTTTTCTCGTGATTTCATCATTGGCCGTATGCCTGATTTTTTACTTTTATAAAAACACCCCAAAGACACACCCTTGGCTTGCATCAGGGTTTGCCTTGGTGTTCGGAGGCGCCATCGGCAATCTCATTGATCGATTTCGCTTTGGAAAGGTTGTCGATTTTTTAGACGTTTACCTCGGAAGCTATCACTGGCCTGCTTTTAATATCGCCGACAGTGCCATATCCGTCGGCATCGCTATTTTTTTGTTTCATCTTCTTTTTAGAAAAATGCCGGAATAACAAAGAATAAAGGATTCGAGGGGTCAAGGGTTCGAGGGGGCGAGTGAACGCTGACGCCATTTAGGCATTCACCTCACTTTTAGGCATTTTAGGTCATCTTCCAAGGGCCGTTGAAAGTGGCCTTACAACGCTGATAAAGTCTTTAGAAAAAAAACTGGAATCCTTGGACCCTCTTCTCCAACTAAATTGGAGAAGAACCACAAAAATTATGTCTGAAATCCATTATAAAGAACTCAACGATTATTTGACAGCCCTCGAAAAAAATCGAAAAACCGAGGCTGCTTCACCGGTGTATCTGATCCACGGAGAAGAACTGCTGTGGAATATCGCGCTCGAGGCCCTTCTGGATGCACTGATTCCTTCAAAAGACAGGCGTCTTAACTATGACCCGGTTGACGGCACCCATGAAAATATCAAAGCGGCCATCGAGGGGGTCAACACCTATTCACTTTTGTCCGGGACAAAGGTCGTTGCCATTATCGATTCCAAAATATTCTATTCAAAGCAGGATGAGAGCAGTCTTCTTGAAAAGGCAAAAGCGGCATTCGATGCGAAAAACATGAAAACGGCGGCGAAATATCTTTTTAGTCTTATGGGACTTTTGAACCTGACGTTCGATGACATCAGCAGGGAGAATAGACGCAAAACATTGAAGCTCGATCCGGAAAAGTTCGGCGATGCCGTATGGTTCGATAAACTCGTTCAGTATTGCTCGGATAAAAAGCTGTCCATACCGTCCGAAGGAGACAATGCCGCCCTTCTCCAGAATGCCGTTGAAAAAGGATTTCCAAAAGGGAACCATCTGATCATTACCACCGATATGGTCGATAAACGCCGGAAGCTTTATAAAATCATACAAAAAAAAGGGGTGATTATCGACTGTTCCGTCCCAAAGGGCGCCCGAAGGGCGGACCAGCTGGCCCAGGAAGCCGTCCTCGCCGAACGGATGGAGACCCTGCTCCATGGATCCGGGAAAACAATGGATCGGCCGACATTTCTGGCAATGTATGAATTGACCGGCTTCGACCTTCGGATATTTTCCGAGAACCTCAATACACTTATCACGTATGTGGGCGATCGAAAAAAGATTACCCAAGATGATGTTAATAATGTTCTGAAGCGGACAAAAAAAGATCCCATATATGAATTCACCAATGCCATATCAGATCGGAATGTTGAAAAATCGCTCTTTTTTTTGGATTCTCTATTATCCGATAATCTTCACCCGCTTCAGATTCTGGCTGCCATCACCAATCAGATTAGAAAGCTTTTGATCGTCAGAGGTTTTATTGAAAGCGCTTATGGCAAGCCCTGGCATTCTGGAATTCAATACGGGCAATTTAAAAGCAGTATTATGCCGGCCGTACAAAGTTATGACCGAAACATTTTAAATCAGCTCCAAGAATGGGATGACATGCTTTCAAAAAATGCGGGTATGGATAAACCCGGATCAGAAAAGGGGCGGAAAAAGAAACGCAAACCAACGGCCACGGATCTCGTGATTGCCAAAAACTCACAGAACCCGTATCCTGTTTACCAGATGCTCTTAAAATCTGAAAAATTTACCTCCCATGAGCTGATTGCCGCTTTTGAGAAACTGAGCGCGGCGGATCTCCGACTGAAGTCCACGGGGCAGAGCCAAAAACTTGTGTTGGAACAGGCTATTTTGGGTATATGCCGATAGTGTACCGTGGGAAACGGAGTGCGTCGCCTGAAAGGAAAATTTTTATGGGCTTTATCAGACGCCAGGAAGAACGCCTGGCGATCCGTTTGCTGACGTGGCGATACCAGAGGATTAACATGCCGGTTCCGGCAATGAAAGCATTGGAGATCCATGCCGCCAGACTTGTGGAGGATGCCCATAAAATTGCACGGGAAAGGGGACGCAATGTTGTGGGCATCCTCAAGGAATTGATCGCTGATATAAGCAAACGGGAATGAGATGAATTCGACAATAAGGTTACCCGATTGATGGCAAGCAAACGGGGAGAAATAGTATAAGGGTTTAGTTTTTTACATATTTTGTTGAAAAAGAATCCACAATGTGGTATTGACCCAGTTCAATTCAGCAGATTGAATAATTCCCCTCGTTATTGCTATTAATACAACATGTTAACTATTATTACGAAAGGAGGTCGTATGCGAAGAGGTTTGTATTTTATGGTTTCATGTCTGGTGATCGGTTTGATTTTTACCCCCTGTGCCTGGAGTAAGGCCAAGACCATCAAGATCGGCATCAACGCCCCGATGACCGGAGATATTCCCAAGGTCGGCGAGGGATCGAAATTTGCCGGCGAGATGTGGCTCGAGGACATCAAGGCGGCCGGCGGCCTTGAGGTCGGCGGAAAGAAGTATCCTGTTGAACTGGTCATCGAAGACAACGAGTCCAAAGCTGAATCGGCCGTCAAGGTGAACACAAAGATGATCACCGAGGACGAAGTCCTTTTCATTGTCGGACCTCAGTCTTCCAAGCAGGCGATACCCGCAGGAGATGTGGCCAACAATTATAAAACCCCCATGATCAGCCCTTGGTCGACCAACCCCGACACCACCAAAGACCGTCCGTTTGTCTTTCGCGGCTGCTTTCTGGATCCGTTCCAGGGGCCCGTGCTGGCCAATTTCATCAAGGAAGAGTTCGGGTTCACCAAAGCTGCGGTGCTTTACGACGTTGCCAGCGACTATCCCAAAGGGCTTGCAGAGTTCTTTAAAGAAGCCTGGGAAAAGGTGAACGGTCCCGGATCCGTCGTGGCGTTTGAAAGCTTCACCACCAAAGATGCCGATTTCAGTTCCCAGTTGACCAAGATCATAAAATCAGGCGCCGAAGTACTGTTTACGCCCCAGTACTACAACGAAGTGGCCCTGATCGTTCAGCAAGCCCATGAGCTGGGTTGGACTAAACCGATTGTGGGCAGCGACAGCTGGGGCTCGGCCGAAACCGTAGAGCTTTGCGGAAAAGAATGCTACGGCCTTTTCTTCAGCACGCATTATGCCGCCGCCGGTGCCAAAGGTGCGACAAAAGCGTTTATCGATCGCTACAACAAGGCCCACGGGTATGTGCCCGATGATGTGGCGGCCCTGACCTGGGATGCCCTGGGCCTCGTGCAAACGGCCATCCAATCTTGCGGCAAGCTTACCGGAAACGTCGAGAAGGATCGCCAATGTATCCGTGATGCCATGGCCAAAATCAAAGAATTCGACGGTATCACCGGGAAAATGACCTTTACCGAGGACGGAGATCCCATCAAGTGTGCCGTTGTGGTCAGGATTAGCGACAAAGGCGAATATGAATTTTACAAGTCTGTTTGTCCATAAACACAGATCCTATCGTTTAATTTGTACCTAAACGGATCGGTTCCAGGTTCAGGGTTGAAAGTTCCAGGGGTAAAACCGATTGAAACTGCCCAAAATATTGATCAAATTCCGTAAAGCCTGCCATAATCTATTGGGCGGAACGGTTTTGAATCCACGATGTAGCCAGTATCACATTGATGCGAGCTGTTTGAGGTTTTTCCAACCCGGAACGTTGAACCCTGAACCGCTCAACCTGGGTTGTACAAATATTTATAAATGGGATATGTTTTATCCCAAAAGGAGCTATCGCAGATTTCTTATAAAAAGGGCGGGTCAGGGTGGTGAGCTCTGTGCCCGCCTTTTTTTGAAAGAACAGGATTAAATTCAATGGTATTTTTTTTCCAAAACCTGGTTAACGCGTTACAATGGGGCAGTTTTTACGCATTGATTGCCCTGGGATATTCCATGGTATACGGCATCTTGATGCTGTTCAACTTTGCCCACGGTGATATTTTTATGGTGGGAGCATACATCGGTTTTGGTGTCGCCACCGGAATAACGGCATTGGCGTCCTTCGGTGCCATTGCCCTGCCCAACTGGTTGATTCTGGTGCTGACCATCATCATCTCCATGTTTCTGACCTCATTTGTGGGCATTCTGGTGGAACGGCTGGGGTATCGGCCTTTGCGGGAAGCACCCCGAGCTTCAGCAGCCATCACCGGTTTGATGATCGGTATCATCCTCGAAACCGGCAACCTGGCACTGTTGGGCGCTAAACGGGTCCGGTTTCCGTCCTTGATCAAATCTTCGACCTATAATATCGGCGGCGTTTTTGTCACCAACAAGAAGATTATGATCGTTATCGTCTCTCTGATGCTGATGCTCGCCCTTCACCAGTTTGTGCGGCGGACCAAGTATGGGATGGCCATGCGGGCCATGGCCTTCGATTATGTGGTGGTGCCGCTCATGGGCGTACCCATTAACACCATTGCCGCCATGACCTTCGCCATCGGCTCGGCCCTGGCAGCTGCAGCAGGGATTCTCTTTGGTATCGCGTATCCGGTTCTGGATCCTTACATGGGGATCGTATTCGGATGGAAGGCGTTTGTGGCGGCAATCTTGGGAGGACGGGGATCCATTCTGGGTGCCACCCTTGCAGGGTTTTTGTTGGGGTTCATCGAAATTTT
>JAQYVT010000180.1 GCA_030145345.1 Desulfobacterales bacterium | reverse complement strand
CATTCGTCAGACGTTGCGATGCTGAAATTGGCAACAGCGGTACCGTCGGGTGTATAACGAACTTCAGGGTCATTGCCCAAACGGCCGATCAGGATTACCTTGTTAATTCCCGCCATGGTTTACCTCCCTTTCTTCCATCTTCACAATATGGTAGTTTGATAATTTGTAACTGCTCAGGTTGTCAGGTTCACAGTTCAGGGTCGTTTTGCCTGCGGCGGCGCCGTTCAGTTTTCATCAGGCGACCTTGGACCGTGAACCATGGAACTTTGGACCTCGGCAGTTACGATAATTGTACCTGATAAATACAGACAAGCACGCATTATGTCAAGCCAATCCGAAAGGTTGTCCCCGGTAATGTCAAGGTAGAATACAGCATGACCTGATAGCGGTGTTATAAGACGAATAGACTCCAAATCCGAAATTCCCCCTGCCATTGTAAAAGTACCGCGGCTAGGTAATGAAGGAGATGGGGCATCATCAGGGAGGCACATATCGATTAATAGAATTTTATCTTGAAATAGCATGGATACCGTGCTATTGTGTTTTCATGATACAGTCATTTAAAAACAAAGGAACCGAGGATATTTTTAATGGGTTGTCCTCAAAAATTGCCCGGAAAATATGTCCGAAAAACTTATGGAAAATTGCAGCCCGAAAACTTGACCAGATTGATTCTGTTTTATCTCTTGATGAACTTCGAATTCCACCAGGAAACAGATTAGAAGCTTTAACTCGAAATAGGCTGGGGCAATACAGTGTTCGAATAAATGACCAGTATCGGATTTGTTTCAAATGGTCTGAAACAGGTCCTATTGAAGTTGAAATTACCGATTATCACCCTAATTGAGCGAAAGGCGAGGATGCCCCAGATTTGAGGCATCAAGGGTGAAGCCGTAGGCATCTACTGCGAGCCCTTGATAACGAAGAAGATGGAGTGTCATCGACTTTCCCAACGGGCAAACAAAATGGGATTTTTTAACAAATTTATATCTCATTTATAGAAGCGTTATGAATACGCATCTGAACTTACAAAGTTGCTTAAAAATTAAACAGATCAAACATTCTTCCTGTTTTGTTTGCGCTCAGTTAGGGTATCATTAATAACTATTTATATTAGGAGAACAAAATGATTCGCATACCAACTCACCGTACACCAACCCATCCGGGGGAGATGCTCTTAGAAGAGTTTTTAAAACCAATGGGTATCTCACAGAAAGAACTGGCAAAGGCAATACACGTCCCATACCAAAGGGTTAATGAAATAATTAATGGTCGTCGGGGGGTTACACCCAGCACGGCATTAAGACTTGGTAAATATTTTAGCGTCTCAGCGGATTTCTGGATGAATATTCAGCTTCGATGGGATCTTTACTTTGCTCAGCAATCTGAAGCAGCAGATCTAAAATCGATTAAACCATTACCCGTCCAACAGAATGTTGCTCATGGATTGTCCGGGTGAATGCCTAACCAGGGTTTGCGAGGAGCCCCGAATGGGCCTGCCCCCTTGCAAATTAGGCGTATTCGAACATTATCTGCCATGTACCAAGCTTGATGGAGGTGTTGTTCAATATAAATCGGAAAGGAGAAACAACAGATGTTATACTTAAAATCCGTCGACCTTAAAAAAGAAAAAATAGAATCGCTCGTCATCCCGGTTTGTGAAGATAAGAAAATTCACGAAGATAAGACAATACGTTCTCTGATCAGAAAAGCAAAAAAGATTAAAGCGTTTAAAGGTGGGAAAGACGATGAAGTTGCCTTGTACAATCTTTCCGAAGTCAAAGCCGAGAGCGTTATTTTTTTGGGGCTGGGAAAACATGATAAAATCGATATGGAGGCGATGCGTGCCATGTCCGGAAAGGCTTCAAAGGGGGGAATCAAGAAGGAGTTTTCAGAAGTCTTCATGGCGGTACCTGCGGCCGGGAAGATCGATGTGGAGATGCCGTTTGTTCTTGAAGCCATGATGGAGGGCGCTTTTCTCGGCAATCATCTTTTTGACAAGTACAAAAAGGAAAAAAAACACAAACCGCTTGAAAAAATCAATTTTCTTGTAAATTCCGACGCGGCCGAAAAATACAGCAAACTACCGTCAAAGGTTGAAACGGTCTGCCGGGGAACGATTCTTGCCAGAGAATGGGTCAGCATGCCGCCCAACGATAAAAGACCCGAACGTTTTACAAAGTCTATTGTAACGCTTGCCAAAAAAGAAAATCTCAAGGTCACCGTTTTGGATGAAAAGGAACTGAAACGGAAAAAGTTCGGGGCCATACTGGCAGTTGCCGCCGGCAGCCGGAGCAAGCCCAGAATGGTGGTTCTGGAGTACAACCCGGCAAGAGCCAAGAAAACAATAGCGCTTGTGGGGAAGGGGGTAACCTTTGATTCGGGCGGTATAAACCTTAAACCTTCGGCATCCCTTCTGGAAATGAAGTTGGATATGTCCGGTGCGGCTGCAGTTGCAGCAACACTGATTACTGCCGCAAGGCTTAAATCCAAATCAAAATTGATCGGCATTATCCCCATCGTTGAAAACATGCCGTCCGGCGATGCTTCCCGGCCGGGAGACATTATAAAAAGTTATGAGGGGAAAAGCATAGAAATCGGTAACACAGATGCCGAGGGAAGATTGATATTGATCGATGCCATCTCCTATGCGATTCAGAAATATAAACCCCAGGTCCTGATTGATCTGGCAACGCTGACCGGAGCCTGTGTCGTGGCGTTGGGCGAAAAGATCGCAGGGGTGTTCTCTTTCGACGACAAACTGGCTGAAGATATCATCTTGTCCGGTCAAAAGGTTCATGAACGCTGCTGGCGCATGCCGTTGCCCGAGGATTACAAAGAACAGTTAAAAAGCGATTTTGCGGATCTGAGCAATATCGGCAGCACCCGCTATGGAGGCGCCATTACCGCCGCGCTGTTCCTTTCGGAGTTTGTGGGAGATACCTGCTGGTCACATATTGATATTGCTGGGCCGGCATACGCCCAAAAAGAATCCGCATACTGCGGTGTCGGCGGAACAGGCTT
>JAQYVT010000071.1 GCA_030145345.1 Desulfobacterales bacterium | reverse complement strand
TAAATCATTCTGCTTTTGATCCGGGCATGAGGGTTTTCAGGATATCTTCTTTCCCTACGATTCCCAAGAGCACCCCTTCCTCCACCACAGGAATGGTGTGAAAACTTTGGTCGACCATGAGGGCGGCCACCGCTTCGATGTCCGTATCAGGCTTGACGGTCACCGGGTTTGGCGTCATGGCCTGGGCCACGGTGACGGCAGCGATTTTCTGAACCTGCTTTTCGAGTTGTTTCATGGAGGTCAGCGCAATCAATCCATCCAGAAATGTGAAAAAAGAAGGGATGGGAAGCTTTTTCTGTTGGGCAATCAGATCACTCTGGCAGAGAATTCCCACCAGTTTTCCCGTTTCATCCATTACCGGAGCGCCGTTGATACGGTTTTCCAGAAGAATTTTTGCGGCGTGGACAATCTCCATATCGGGCGAGACGGTTATCACCGCTCTTGTCATGATATCTTTTGCTTTGAGCATGGCACCCCCTGTGATTTTCATGAAAGGCCCATAGGGTCAAAATTTTAACCCCGATTTCGCGAGAAGGTTGGGTTGGGCCCATTTTTTGAACATATAGATTATTGAAACCGTGATTTTATGTCAAGTGGGTTCATCCGCTCTACTCGGACGAATCAACAAACAGCGGCACCACCTTGAACTGCGTGACATCCACCAGACCTTTGTCCGTGATTTTTAGCTCGGGAATGACGGGAAGCGCCAAAAACGATAACGTCATAAAAGGATCGTGGAGCGTTGAACCGAATTCACGGGCGGCGTTGAGCAGACGATCCAGCTGATCGTTTATGGTTTGGATGGGTTCGAAAGACATAAGACCTGCGATGGGAAGGGATAGATCCGCGCAAATCCTGTTGTCACACACTGCTGCAAGCCCCCCGCCCATGGTGATCAAGGCCTGAACGGCTGTTTTCATATCCCCATCGTTGGTCCCGACAACGATGATATTGTGAGAGTCGTGAGCCACGCTCGATGCCAGGGCACCCCGCTTTAAGCCGAAACCGCTGACAAAACCTTTTCCGGTATTGCCGGAGCCGGAGTGCCGATCAACCACCATAATTTTAAGAACATCCCGGGAAATGTCGGAAACGGCCGTTTTCTCCGATATTAACGCTTCCTTGATACATTGGCGGGTTATTATCTGATGGGGGACGACCTCGATAACCCGGATGTGTCTGCCTTCTTCTGGAACGGAAAAATCTATTTTCTCAATCTCTAAGTTCATGGACGGCCGCACGGGTATGGATTCGGGGGTATCGATTTCAGGCAATATCTTTCCGTCTTCGACTACGAGAAGACCCTGATGATACACCTGTTCTACCTGAATGTCGGCAATATCTGAAAACACAACCATATCTGCCTGTCTCCCGGGTCCGATAGCACCCAAGTGACCCAATCCAAAATAATCAGCTGGATTAATGGTGGCCATTTGAATGGCCGTCACCGGATCTACACCGGCCTGGATTGCCCGACGAACCATGGAGTCTATGTGTCCTTCTTCCAAGAGATCGTGAGGATGCCGGTCATCCGTGCACCACATCATACGGCGGGATGTTTTTGAATTTATCACCGGAAGCAGGTCATTAAGATTTTTAGCGCCGGTGCCTTCACGAATCATAATATACATTCCGGCATTCAGTTTTTCCGTGGCTTCCCGGGCTGTAATAGATTCATGATCACTTGAAATTCCAGCTGCAATATACGCGTAAAGATCACGCCCGGTGAGGCCGGGGGCATGGCCGTCGACAGGTTTGCGGTGTTTTCGGGTGTTTTCGATTTTACGCAAGACTTCCGGATCTTCATGGATGACCCCGGGATAGTTCATCATTTCAGCCAGCGCCAAAATTCTCCGGCGGTCCAGAAACGGTAAAAGATCTTCGGCCGTCAGCGTTGCGCCTGAAGTTTCCATGGGTGTGGCAGGAACACACGACGGAAGATTGAAATAGATGTTCATGGACTGATTTTCGCTGGATCGAAGCATATAGTCGATGCCGTCAACCCCCAGCACGTTGGCGATTTCGTGGGGATCGGCCACTACGGTGGTTGTACCTAAACCAAGAACTGCCCGGGCAAATTGGGTGATGGATGTCATGGCACTTTCAATGTGAACGTGGGAATCGATAAATCCCGGAGCCACAAATCGCCCCCCCATATCGATCGTCTTTTTGGCATCATATTCCCCAAATCCCACGATACGCCCGCAGGCGACGGCAATATCCCCGAAAACGATTTCACCCGAAAAGACATTGACGATTCGGGCATGGGTCAAAAGAAGATCTACCGTTCCATCGCCCCGTGCTGCCCTGATAACGCGTTTCAAATCCATATAAATTCTCCAACTCGAACAAACTGGGGCTAAAAGGTCCTGAACCTGGAACCGATCCGTTTAGGTTTTATATTCTTAACCCGCACAAGAACACATTTTTTTCATTTCTTTTTTATGTCATCGCTTATCTTGCGAACTTTTTCGAGGATATCTTCCAGATCCACGGTCAACAGTTCCCGATCTCTGACAAGAATATTCCCGGAAACAACGACATCCCGCACATCCTGGCCGTTGGCGGCATAAACGATTTGGGATGCGGGGTTATAAATCGGAACGAGGTGTGGCCGGCAGGTATCGACAACAACGACATCCGCCTGTTTGCCGGCTTCGAGGGAACCGATAACGCCGTCAAGGCCGATGGCTTTAGCGCCCCCGATGGTCGCCATGTTGAGTACGGTCCGGGTATTCATGACGGTGGAATCGAGGGCATTCACCTTATGAAGCTTTGCCGCAGTGTCCATTTCTCGAAAAAGATCTAAATCATTGTTGCTGGCGCACCCGTCGGTGCCAAGACCAACGGTTACACCGGCCATTAATAGATCTAAAACCGGGGCAACCCCCGAAGCAAGCTTCATATTGCTTTCAGGATTATGGGAGACTTTTGCGTTGCGCTTGGAAATAATTTCGATGTCGTCAGGGTCGAGCCATATGGCATGAACCAGCAGGGTATTGGGGTCGAGAATGCCGATCCGGTCCAGATATTTTACCGGTGTTGTACGATGTTCTGTCTGAGACCGAACGTATTCGTCTCGGGTTTCGGCCACATGAATCTGAAAAACAAGCCCTCTTGAATCGGCAGCGGCTTTCGCCCGTTTTAATGTCTCTTCAGAACACGTATACGGAGAATGACAAAATATCGAAGGATGTATCCGATGAGACAACCCCTGGCATTTTTCAGCATACGCCACAGCGCTTTTAATGTTATCCGCCGGATCCGGCACCCCCGGTGCCGGAAAATCGATAACGCCCTGCCCCAATACCCCTCTCATCCCGATTTCATCGACCGCGGCGGCAACAACATCTTCATAAAAGTATCCGTCGCAGCAGGTGGTCGTTCCCGACAGTATCATTTCGGCACAAGACAATAGAGCGCCGAACCGGACGGATTCGGGGTTAATATGCTTCGCTTCAGCAGGAAAGATCCATTCATTCAGCCATACGGAAAGGGGCAGATCATCCGCTAAGCCTCTGAAAAGCGCCATGGGAAGATGGGTGTGAGTATTCACGAGACCCGGCATAATAATGCCGCCCTGTGCATCCAGCATCTCATCCCCTTCAGGCACGGGAGAATCGTTTGAACGTGCTACGATCTTTACAATTTCTCCGTTCTTTATGCAGACGACACCGTCTTCGATGATATCAAAATCACGATTTACGGTGAGGATGACGCCGTTATGTATGACCAGATCAAAAACCATTTGTTTTCCTTCATGATACAATCCCATTTTATTGTCAAGAGAGGTTGACGGATAATCCCCCTTAACTTAAAGTACGGAACAGGTCCGTGTTCAGGGGGTGCGCTCCCCCGCTTCACTCGGGTGTCTACGTGTCTGGTCATTTCAATGACTTAGCAGCGGGGGCATTCCTGCCCCCTCCGCGTTCTCCCGCAAAAAGCATGCGGGAGCCGCGGTCTCCCCCACTGCTAAGTCATTGAAATAACGAGGCCACTCCGCCAACCCGCCTGCCATGCAAGGCACGAGCGGGCAGGTATCGTTACTCGGGGAAACGCACCCCCTGAACACGGACCGGAACAGTGGCTCTGAAATTCAAACAGCGTGAACAATGACGGGGGAATGGCTGATGCAAGACGCAGATCTCATCATAAAAAACGGCACCATTTTGACCATGGATTCCAAAAACTCAATTTTTGAAAACGGATTTATAGCGATTCGCGGCGATCATATCTCCCATATGGGAACCGGAGATATGCCTTCTATTAAAGCAGCCAAGACGATCGATGCCGGGGGCGGTTTGGTTCTCCCCGGCCTGGTGAACGGTCATACCCACGCAGCCATGACCCTTTTCAGGGGGCTCGCCGATGACCTTCCGTTGATGCAATGGCTTGAAAACTACATTTTTCCGGCAGAGCGCAACATGGATGCAGAGTTTGTTTATACCGGAACCCTGCTTGCCCTTGCCGAAATGATACTGTCCGGCACGACAACGTTTTGCGACATGTATCTGTTTGAGGAAGAAGTGGCAAAGGCAGCTAAAAAAGCGGGGGTAAGATGTCTGGTGGGAGAAGTCCTGTATGATTTTCCATCGCCGAACTACGGGTCGGTGGGAAACGGCCTGGAGTATACGGAATCGTTGATTCAAAAATGGCGGGACGATCCCATTGTGTCGATAGCGGTAGAACCCCATTCCCTTTTTACCTGCAGCCCGGAACTGCTGATGGCGTCCAATGAACTGGCATTGAAGCATCGTGTTCCGCTCATTCTCCATGTGGCCGAGACATTAAATGAAGTCTCTGAAATAAAGAAAAAATATGCAAAAACACCCATAGAGCATCTCGATTCCCTGGGGCTTTTGGGTACCCACTTGATTGCAGACCATTGTGTTCATCTGGGACCATCGGACATTAAGAAAATGGCGGAACACGGCGCAAAGGTGGTTCATAATCCGGAAAGCAATATGAAGCTTGCTTCGGGTATCGCGCCGGTCCCGGAGTTGATCAAGCAGGGCGTGACGGTTGGCTTGGGAACAGATGGATGCGCATCCAACAATAACCTGGATTTATTTTCAGAGATGGATACCGCTGCGAAACTTCACAAGGTTCATGCCATGGATCCGACGGTCGTGGATGCCGCTACCGTTCTGAGAATGACCACCATCGATGGCGCGAAAGCTTTAGGGCTTCAAGATATCACCGGTTCATTGGAAATCGGCAAAAAGGCGGATGTTATTGTCATCGATACCCATAAACCCCACCTCACGCCCATGTATAATGCGGTGTCCCATCTGGTCTATGCTGCAAGTGGAAACGATGTCACACACTCGGTGATCAACGGCAAATTGGTCATGGAAGATCGCAAATTACTGACCTTGGATCTTGATGAAATAATCGCACGCTCCAGGGAAAAATCGGTTCAGATCAAGTCTTGGCTGTCATAAATAACTGCGATTTCCCATGGCCGGCCGATGAACCGCCGAGACCGGCGTACCGGTCGTTCTTCGTCGGCGTGTTCGCTGTTTATTTCAGGCCGACGTCCTCGATGGCCTTTTTGCAACGCTTGCTGATGTTCTTGGAATTTTTATCGAGACAGTCGATCAAGCGGCCTTGGCCGGGGGTAACCGATGAACAGTATTTCTCCAAATCCGCGTCACATTCATTGGCGAGGTAGGATAACGCAGCTACGGCACGCTCCAGTTGAACCGCAGCATCGTAAAGCGCATATTCACACTGACCGGAAAGTTTGTCTCCGTGTGCATACAAACAGGCCAGAATTCGGCCCTCACCGGGGGTAACATTGGCGCAAAAGGAATTGAGTTCCTTTTCACAGCCCTTTGCCACCGTGTCGACCAAAGACTCGCCTGCCGATCCAACCGTCGCCGCCATGAAAACTAGACATAGTGAAAATAACACCGTGATAATATGACGCATAACCTCCTCCTTTCTTCACCGTTAAGGATTTATAAAAGGTTTCAAATATTCTACAGTTTTTTGAATATAAGGGATATTGGACGTATATCCTTAACTCGAACAGGGCGTAATGGAATGGCAAGATAATGGACTGTCGATTTTTAAAAATGATATCGACTGATTGAATCTCCTGTCAAGAAGTTTTTTTCAACATTTTGTTTTTACAGCAATTATAGTTTTCTCCCGGCAAGCCGGGGATGTCCGGATCAATTGTTTTAATCACATGTTTAATAATCGCTTCAAGCTTTGGCGCGGCCTGCTGGGCCACGGCGATAATTTCTTCAACCGTTGCGGGAACAGGTTGATCCGGATCATGCACGTTGGTTATGGTCGAAAGGCCGAGCACCTTTATCCCTGCATGGGTCGCAGCAATGACTTCCTGTATGATTGAAAAAGCTACGGCATCGGCACCGATGGTCCTTAGAAAGCGGACTTCGGCCGGCGTTTCAAGGGACGGACCCTTAAGTCCCACATATACCCCTTTTTGCAAACGGATGCCTTCATCCTTTCCAGCCTTTTTCGCAAATTCCATCAGCCCTTTGTCGTAGGCCGCATTCATATCCGGGAACCGAATCCCCCAACGCGCTTCATTGGGGCCGATCAAGGGGTTTGATCCGGTTAAATTGATATGATCGCGAATAATCATAATGTCACCGATATTAAATCCGGAGTTCAGACCGCCGGCAGCATTTGAAAGGATGAGCGCTTTAACACCGAGTTCCTGCATCACCCGTATGGGAAAGGTCACTTCGAGCGGTGAATAGCCTTCGTAAAGATGAAAACGCCCCTGCATGGCCAGGATCTGTTTATCCCGAATTTCTCCGAAAAGAAGCCTCCCATAATGGCTCTCAACCGTTGATATGGGAAAATTCGGAATATCTTCATATTCAAAGGATACCGATATATCTAAAAATTTCGAGCTTTCTCCGAGACCCGTGCCGGTTATAAGCCCAATCTGGGGTGGCTTTTTGATGTGTTTTTTCAAGAATTCTGAAGTTTCAACCGCTTTATGTTGATAATTTTTCATAATGAGTTCCCCGGTTGTAATTTTTTGCTTTTTGTGACAAAGTTTTTGGGTTGCGGCCCTTCCGAGTTAGAATGATAATCCAACATTTCGACACCGTCAAGAAGACGAAAAACCAAGCTTTAAATTTGCCTGCTCCGTAAAAAGTCTTTTGTGAGCGACATCGAGCAATTTTGGAGAAAGATTCATGATGCGTCTGGCGTTAAAAATTGCAAGCTGTTTGAGAGCGTTAGCCCGAGTTCTTGAAATTTAGCCAGGCGAGTCATGAATCCCAAAATTGCTTGCGGAGCGAGCAAAATCAGACTTTCTACGAGTTCATCAAATTTTATTGACATGCTTTTTTACAACATATAGTAATTTTGTTTTGTGCTAAACACAAACCATTCTCGTAAAAAGGCCCCTTTTTTGATCGTTTGCAAGGCCATCAAATACGAATATCATTAGAATTATGCTATATTTTCATCAGGAGAATTAAACCATGTCCAAAGATGTAATCGGATCGGTACTGGTTGTGGGAGGCGGAATTACCGGAATGCAATCTGCTCTGGATTTAGCGGATTCCGGGTTTTATGTTCACCTCGCAGAAAGGTCACCGGCCATCGGCGGCATAATGTCACAGCTGGACAAGACCTTTCCCACCAATGACTGCGCCATGTGAATTATCTCACCCAAACTGGTCGAGGTCGGCCGGCACATTAACATAGAGCTTCACACCACAACCGAGGTTAAAGAAATATCCGGCGAAGCCGGCAATTTTAAGGTCACCCTGAACAGAGGTGCGCGATATATCGATCTTGACAAATGTACGGGGTGCGGAGATTGTACCGAAGTTTGCCCGGTCAGTCTTCCCAGTCTCTACGATGAGCGCCTCACAAACCGGAAAGCGGTTTATAAGCCTTACGCACAGGCCGTACCCGGAGCCTATTCCATAGACAAAAAAGATCCTTCGCCGTGCACCCATGCCTGTCCGAACCATGTAAATGCTCACGGATATGTGGCCATGATTGCCCAGAAAAAATATACGGAGGCCCTGGAGGTTATCACCAGGACGCTGCCCCTTCCGGGTGTTCTCGGTCGAATCTGTCCCCACCCGTGCGAAGACGTGTGCCGGCGGAAAGACGTGGATGAACCGATCTCCATCTGCACACTCAAACGTTTTACAGCAGACCAGGTTGATATCGATGACCTGCCCTTAACCGAGATCACGCCAAGGGACGAAAAGGTTGCTATTATCGGCGCCGGACCTGCCGGTCTGACCGCGGCATATTTTCTGGCGCAAGATGGTTTCAAGGTTACAATTTTCGAGGCCCTTCCTGTCGCCGGCGGCATGCTTAGAGTCGGAATTCCGGATTACAGGCTCCCACCGGATGTTCTTGAAAAAGAGATCAAGTGGATCACCCGGCTCGGCGTTGAGATAAAATTCAATACGGCCCTTGGACGAGACATCACCATTGATAGCTTGATGGACAACGGGTACAAATCGGTTTATCTCGCCGTTGGCTGTCATGCCAATATGAAACTTAACATCCCCAACGAAGATACCGAAGGTGTCATCCCAGGTGTTAAATTCTTAAGAGATACAGCACTTGGCGACATCAAGGAAGTCAAGGGGAATGTTGCCATTGTCGGCGGCGGGGACGTGGCAATCGATGCTGCGAGATCAGCTTTACGCCTGGGTGCGGATAACGTCAGTATCCTTTACCGGCGGACCCGTACAGAGATGCCGGCTCGGGCGGAGGAGATCGAAGATGCCCTTGAAGAAGGGGTCGATATTCAGTTTCTTATGGCCCCGGTGGAGGTAATGGACAAAGACGGTAAGGCAGTGGGTCTCAAATGCATTAAAATGAAATTGGGAGCGCCGGATAAAAGCGGCCGTCGTCGCCCGGTTCCGGTCGAAGGAAGTGAATTTGTCGTCGATACGGATGTTATCATACCGGCCATCGGCCAGCGTACCGACACGGCGTTTCTTAAAGGCTCAACAGGTGTTGATTTGGACCGATGGAACAACATCGACGTCGATCCGGTGAGCTTCGAAACCACCAGAAACGGCGTGTTTGCAGGCGGTGATGCACAGACCGGCGCCTGGATCGCCATTGGAGCGGTGGCTGCCGGACGAGAGGCCGCAATTTCCATATCCAGATATCTTGATGGCTCAGATTTAAAAGAAGGGCGAAAACCCATTGAGATCCCCCAGAAAAATTTCAACCCCATTGAAAAAGATATCCCAAAGGTTAAAAGGGCCAAAATGCCCAGAATCTCCATGGAAGCGCGGAAAACAAGCTTTGCCGAGGTTGAACGGGGTCTGAGTGACGCGGCGGCGGTAGTCGAGGCAAAAAAATGCCTGAACTGCATGGTATGCTGTGAGTGTCTCGAGTGTGTAAAGGTTTGCAAGGCCGAAGCACTCACCCTCAAAACCCATTCTCAAAAGGATGAAACCATAGAGATCGATGTGGGTTCCATCATTTTGACGCCGGGGGGTGAGCCGTATGATCCTGCCCGGCACGACACCTACAGTTACACAAAACATCCCAACGTGGTGACGTCTATGGAGTTTGAGCGGATCCTCTCGGCTTCCGGGCCCTATGGCGGGCATATGGTGCGCCCTTCGGATCATAAAGAGCCGAAAAAAATTGCCTGGCTGCAGTGCATCGGATCCAGGGATGTCCATGTGGGTGCCAATGGTTACTGTTCCGGGGTGTGCTGTACGTACGCCATCAAGGAGGCCATGCTGGCCAAAGAGCATAGCAGCGAGGACCTGGATGCAGCCGTTTTTTATATCGACATCCGCACGTACGGGAAAGACTTTGAGAGATACTACAACCGTGCCAAAGATGAACTGGGGGTTCGGTTCATTAAATCCAAAGTGACCCATATCGACCCGGATGAACAGACGGGGATGCAGATGATCCGGTATGTGGACGAGACCGGCAGGCGTGTGGAAGAAGAATTTGACATGGTGGTTCTGTCCGTTGGGCTGACGGCATCGATGCAAACAACCGCCCAGGCAAAAAAATGGGGCATCGATCTGGATCACTACAACTTTGCCGGCAGCAGCAGCTTTGATCCGGTTCAGACGTCCAGGCCCGGCATATATGCCTGCGGTATCTTTCAAGCGCCCAAAGATATCCCGTCTTCGGTGATCGATTCCAGCGCTGCTGCGGGTGTGGCAGGCAGCAGATTGGCCGAATCTCGGTGGACCCTCACAAAAACCAGAGAAATCCCGGATGAAACGGATGTCCGGGGTGACCCGCCCCGGATCGGTGTTTTTGTCTGCCGATGCGGAACCAATATCGCGGGAATCGTTGATGTCCCTGAAGTTGCGGAGTTTGCAAAAGACCTCCCCGGAGTTGCCCACGTAGAAGAGAACATGTTCAGCTGCTCCCAGGACACACAGGATAAGATGACCGAGGTCATTAAAGCGCATCGACTGAATCGGGTGGTGGTTGCCGCCTGCACCCCAAAGACGCATGAGCCCTTATTTCAGGAGACCTTAATTAACGCCGGTATCAACAAGTATCTGTTTGAGATGGCCAACATTCGGAACCAGTGTTCGTGGGTTCATAAAGACGACCCGGCCAAGGCCACTGAAAAATCGAAAGATATTCTCAGGATGGCGGTGGCCAAGGCCATGCTTCAGGAGCCGTTGTCGGAATCGACCATGGAAATCAACCCGTCGGTTTTGGTTGTCGGCGGCGGGGTTTCCGGGATGGCGGCCGCCAAAAATCTGTCGGAACAGGGATATCAGGTGTTTCTGGTTGAAAAGACCGATGCCCTCGGGGGGCAAGCGCGTCATCTCCATGAAACCTGGCGGGGTGAGGACATTCAGGAATATTTGACAAGTTTAACAGCTGCGGTTCAGTCCGATGATAACATAACGGTTTTTCTGAATGCCGAAATTACCCATGTTGACGGATTTGTAGGGAACTTTAAAACCACCGTCTCCTGCAACGGCGAAGACAACGTCCTGGAGCATGGGGTGACCATCATCGCCTCGGGGGCTTCGGAATTCAAGCCCGACGGATATCTATACCCAGAAGACGCCCGCGTCGTAACGGGCCTGGAGCTTCAGCAGCGGTTTATCGACAAGGACCCGTCCATCGAGCAAATCGACACGGCGGTGTTTGTTCAGTGTGTCGGCTCCAGAATCCCGGACAGACCCTACTGTTCCAAGGTCTGCTGCACACAATCCATTAAGAGCGCTCTGAAACTTAAAGAAATCAACCCGCAAATGGACGTTTTTATTCTTTACAGGGATTTACGCCCCTATGGTCTCAGGGAAGATCTTTACCGCCGAGCGCGCACTGAAGGAATTGCATTCATCCGCTATGACTCGGGAAAAGACCTCGACGTGGCAACGGAAGACGGGGAGCTCAAGGTCAGTTTCACCGACCGGGTTCTGGGACGGATGATGGAGATACGGCCTGAACTTTTGGTCCTGGCTTCGGCCATTGTTCCGGATTCTAAAAACCCCCTGGCGCAGATGTATAAAATCCCCCAGAATGCCGATGGATTTTTTGCCGAAGCCCATGTCAAACTAAGGCCAATGGATTTTGCCACGGACGGCGTTTTCGTGTGCGGTCTGGCCCACGCGCCCAAACCCATCGATGAATCCATCGTTCAGGGGCAGGCCGCCGCTTCCCGTGCCGTAACAGTATTGGCCAAAGGGGTGTTCCAGACCAGCGGCATTGTCGCTGAAACAAACCCTGCCCACTGCAGTTCCTGCGGGGTATGTGTTTCCGAATGTCCTTATTCAGCACCCAGTTTTATTGAAGAGGGACCTTTTACCGGAAAAACCCGGATCAATCCGGTTCTGTGTAAAGGCTGCGGTCTCTGCGTCGCCTCTTGCCGATCCGGCGCCATCCACCTTAAAGGATTCGACAATGATCAGATCTTTGCACAGATCTTTGCATTGAATAAAACGGGATAATCGTTATTTTGTATTTTTCGTAACCGAATATTTTTAAATACAATCATGGGCGGCTCAAAAGAGTGCCTAAAATTAAAAGTGCCTAAAATGCCTAAAGTTAAGGATGACCATTATTTAACAAAAAGAAGGATTCCAAAATCATAGTTCACTTTAGGCACTTTCCCGGTGTATCCGGGTCAGGAGAATTTATAATATGTCAAACTGGGAACCCAAAATCGTCAGTTTCTTATGCAACTGGTGCAGTTATGGTGCCGCTGATCTTGCAGGCGTCAGCAGGATGGAATATCCGCCGAACATCCGGGTGATTAGAATCCCCTGTACAGGCCGGATGAGCCCGAAATTCATTCTGGCCGCCTTCAGACAGGGCGCAGACGGCGTATGGGTATCCGGGTGACATCCCGGAGATTGCCATTACCTGGAAGGTAATTACTATGCACGCAGAAAATTTGCTTTATTTAAAAACTTTATTGAATATATGGGGATCGAACCCGGTCGCCTCCATTTTTCATGGATCTCCTCTGCAGAATCGGTAAAATTTGTGGATGTGGTCAAAGAGACCGTGGAGGCTGTCAAAGCCCTTGGACCGAACAACAATTTTATAAAAACAACAGCTAAGGTCGCTTAACATGTTCGCCTACATAGAAAAAATTAAAGAAATATCGAATCGGCTGTTAAAAGAATCCACGGTTGATCTCATTATCGGGTTCAGAAAAGGAACGGTGCCGATGATGAACGAACCCTGTTTTGCAAAAACCCCGGAAGCGGTTGACGGTTTGGTATGGGACAGCAACTGCGGAATCAATCTGGCGAACTACCTTGCCAACAGAAAGGAAAAAATCGGTATTGTTTCTAAGGGGTGCGATTCCAGAAACATTGTGACCCATATCATCGAAAATAAAATCAAACGGGATCAGGTTGTAATTATCGGCGTCCCCTGCAAAGGAATGATCGACCGGCACAAAATCGAAGCCATGTTTGATACCGAAATCGAGGCGGTCACCGAGGCCGACGGCCGACTAAATATCAAGGGCGACGGTGTCGATACAGCCATCGATAAAAAAGATGTCCTGCAGCAAAACTGCACCATCTGTACGCATCGCAACCCGGTCATCTACGATGAACTTGCCGCCGATCTTGTCGAAGAGCAGACAGATGTGGACAAGTACGAGGATATTCGCAGAATTGAAGACATGACACCCGAAGAGAAATGGGAATATTTCGAGGATCTCCTCTCGACGTGTATCCGCTGCTATGCCTGTAGAAATGCATGCCCGCTCTGCTATTGCCCCACCTGTTTCGTGGATGAGTCACAGCCCCAGTGGGTGGGCAAAAGTCAAAACCCCACAGACATAAGGACGTTTCACTTTTTACGAGCATATCATTGTGCCGGTCGGTGCACCGACTGCGGGGCATGTGAGCGTGCCTGTCCAATGGGAATTAAGGTCAGAATCTTAACAAAGAAACTGGAAAAAGACTGCCTTGAGCTGTTCGACTGGGAGTCCGGTTTGACCCTGGAAAAACGGCCGCCTCTGGATACTTACAGGCCCGATGATCCGGATGATTTTATTAAATAGGTATTGGACATGGTCCATCGTCATGGGTCATTATCCGTTTGTAAAAAGAATGTATGAACCCACAACACGTGACTGCTGGCAAAAAAGATAAAGGCACATACGATGAAAGTCATAAAAATCGATAAAAAGAACTGGGCTGAAGGGCTGAAACGTTTGGCAGATAAATTTCCATTATTCGGTCCGGTTCAGAAGGATGAGTTTCATATTTTTAAGGAACTCCATAAAGATGAGCTTCCGGATCTGAGTTTGCAAAACACACGGCTTTCTCCAAAATCGGTGGTTTACCCCCAGTCGGAAACCCTGTTCGAATACACGCTGGATGAAAAACAGGCAGATCATCACATTTTAAAAGAAATTGATAAAGATTATTTGCCCCGGGCCGTCGTCGGCATCCGACCGTGTGATGCCAAAGCCTTTCTCCTGGTAAAACGGAACTTTGACACACCCGAATATAAAGACCCCTACTGGATCAAAGCTTACCAAGCCGTCACCTTGATCGGGTATGCATGCAACACGCCGTGCAGCAACTGCTTCTGCACCACAGCCGGGTGCGGACCGTTTCATGAAGAAGGGCTGGATGTACTCCTGGTCGATGCAGCGGATCATTATCTTGCCCAAATTATGAGTGAAAAGGGAGAAAAGTTCATCACAGCGGCCGGCTGGGACACATCGGCCGGGGCCAATGATTTAAGAGAACAGGTCCAAACCCTAAAACAGGCTGCGGAAACAAAAATAACCGCCCGGGTTTCCACAGACAAATTAAAGGATAAAGATACCACAGCGCTTTTTGAAGCATCTTTTTGGGAAGATGTGGCGTTTGCCTGTATCAATTGTGGAACCTGCACCTATGCGTGTCCCACGTGTTGGTGTTTCGATATTCAAGACGAAACCTTCGGGTCTTCCGGCATCCGCATTCGCAATTGGGACAGCTGCATGTATCCGCTGTTTACCCATCACGGATCCGGACACAATCCCAGGGACATGAAAATGCAGCGGGTCCGCCAGCGTTTCATGCACAAACTGAAATATTACGTCGACAAATATGCAAACGGCATTCAATGTGTCGGCTGCGGGCGATGCATCCGTCTCTGTCCGGTGAATATCGATATACGTAAGGTTTGCGATTTGATGAATAGCTTTGAATCTTAATCCTAAGTCAATTCTCAAAGGAGAAGTAGAAGTGCAAAATCCGTATTTGCCGTATCCGGTTCGGATCGAAGAGATCATCACCGAAACCGAAGATAAAAATCTGAAAACATTTAAACTGGTCTTTATAAACCCGGAGGACGAAGAAAAATTTAAATACCAGGCCGGTCAGTTTGCCGAACTTTCAGTTGCCGGAAAAGGAGAAATTCCCATCGGCATCGCTTCATCTCCCACGGAAAAAGGGTTTTTAATGTTTACCGTCAATAAGGTGGGCCTGGTAACATCCTGTCTTCACAATATGAAGGCCGGAGATATCATGGGCGTCCGTGGACCGTTGGGAAACTGGTACCCCTGGGATATCATGGAAGGCAAGAATGTTGTCATTATCGGCGGCGGGTTTGCTTTTACGACCCTTCGGTCTTCCATAATATATATGCTGGATCCGGCCAACCGACCAAAATTTAAAGATATCCATGTAATATACGGCGCTCGCACGCCGGGCATGCTTCTTTACAGGGACGAACTGGCCGAATGGGAAAAACGCGACGATATCAACATGCATATTACGGTGGATGCTACGGACGATCCCAACTGGAAATATAATATCGGCTTTGTCCCCACCATTACCGATCAGAAGGCCCCCCCCGGCAACCCGGACACCTATGCCATTGTCTGCGGACCTCCCATTATGATTAAGTTTACCCAGCCGGTTTTGGATACCCTGGACTATGCCCATGATCATATTATCATGTCCCTTGAAATGCGCATGAAATGCGGCATCGGAATATGCGGCCGGTGCAACATCGGCAAAGAATACGTTTGTAAAGACGGTCCGGTCTTTACGCTGGACCAGTTGAATAATATGCCGAAAGAGTATTAATCCAATTGAGTGATTGCCGATTTTACCGGATCTGCTGTGTTGCAGGGCACTTGCGGTAGCCGACTACAGCTACGCACCCTGCGCCTTGCATCTCCGGCAAACTCGACAACCACTCAATCGGATTTATCAAAACATTTTCGACACCCAATTTCTTCTAAGGGTTTCCGGAAAAATAACTTCGCAGAATTGGCGCTCAGATTTGGTTCAGGTTTGGCCGATCCGAGAGAGCAAAACCACAGGAATAGCGAGCTATTTCGCGGATTTTGCGAGTGAGGTATCGGTCAAAAATGGGCTGAAGGTGAGATGCAAAAATGTGAAGTTATTTTTTTCGCGAGCCCTAACGGTCGTGACTTTTTAAAAACATGTGTTATTTTGTGGGTTAAAAAGACATCGAGTCCGAGCATCGACCCGCAAAGAAGGTAATATTATGGCCACTGAACAAGGTATTGTGATCAAAATCGATTCCGAAACAGCATGGGTAAAAACCACGAAAACCAGTGCGTGTAAGGCGTGTGCTGCAAGGAGCTCTTGCCACAGCTTGGGTGGCGGTAAGGAAATGGAGGTGGAAGCAATTAATCGTGCAGGAGCGAAAGTGGGTCAGAAGGTGGTGATTAGCTTCGACACATCCCCGTTGCTAAAAGCCACGTTTCTGCTTTACGTGTTTCCGATTTTAACCATGCTCGTCGGCGCTTTTATCGGTCAGCAACTGGCGCCCAATTTTAATTTCGACACGTCCATGCTGTCTGCAATTATGGGTTTTTCATTTTTTGGGCTTACACTTCTATTCGTTAAATCAAGGGGAAACAAGCTGGCCCAAAAAGACGAATACCAACCGAAAATCATCAGAATCATCAAGCAGTCATAACTGAATTCTTCTATTTAAGATTGAGTCTTCCTGCACTAGAACTTCGGCGAGCTCGGTCAAGTCGCTGCGGGCGATGGGCTTGCCCTGTTGAAATCCCCGAAATTCAACTGGACGACCTGTTGCAGTTCAATTCGTTAACCGCCTTCTTGGACATCCTTTAACGTCAAGGCACCCACCGGACATATTTTTACACAGACATCACATTTTTCACAGGTCAGCGACGACGCGCCCGCTTCACCATAAGTGCTGATTACGGTATCGAACCCCCGTTTTGCAAAGGTCAAAACAGATTGACCATGCGCTCTCCGGCAAATGTGCACACATTTGCCGCACAAAACACATCGATTCGGATAGTGGTTTAAAAAAGGGTGATTCTGGTCGATTTCTGTCTCTTTAAGGTATCGTTCAAGACCCTTGGGCTTTAAGCCGACCTTAAGAAATTTGGCGATGCGCTGAAGTTCGCATTTTCTATTGGCCGGACAATGCTTACAATCCACATGATGAACCGAAAGGAGCAGTCGGAGGGCCGCTCGTTGCAACTGTCTCACAGCCGGAGTATCGGTTTTGACAACCATGTCATCTTCGACCTTAACCGTGCAAGATGTCATTGGTTGTTTTTCACCTT
>JAQYVT010000070.1 GCA_030145345.1 Desulfobacterales bacterium | reverse complement strand
AGCGGGAAAACCGGTGCGGCCCGGTGAAGTGGCCGAGATGATCGGAGAAGAAAGCAAGGCGGTTTCAAAGATCATCAGCGCCCTGAAAAAACAGGGGAAGGTCACATCGCCCAAAAGATGCTACTATGCACCCAGCGAGTGACACCCGGACCCTGCAGGCAAAATGTTGAGGTCTTCCTCGAAAAAAGCCACGGGAAATAAGACCTTAATAAACCCTAACGTTGCTACTTTAGGGTAACATTAGAAATATGCCTTGCCGGGCTTGACGCCAAACAGTGTTACGAATTTTGATAGGGGGCAGAATCCTGTGAAAGCAGATTGAAGAAGGTTGGCACTTACAAACCCGGTAAACCATACCCAGTTTGGGTTATGAAACCTGTATAGCAGAAGACTGATCAGGATCGTGCCGCCTGCAACGCCGATAAAAAAACGATCCACATTCTTGCATAGCCTCCTTTTTCAATCCTGTTTTCATGGTTTATTCCGTTGAAAAAATTTACAAAGGCTGATATCTCTATTTGAACCTCTTTAAAAGAATGACGTCAGATTTGTCGAGAATTAATTAGTTTCCATCCATAAATGGCCCTTTTTGCCCGGATCTGCGTTCTCCGCGGGTTTCCGGCTGCGGCATACAGGAAGTATGCCGCACCGAAAACCCTTGTTCGGCCTTGATCCGACCCAAAAATGCTCATTTATGAATAGGAAACCTACGGTGTCTATTTTACAATTGTGGATGGGCACTAATTAGGTTGATAAAATTAAGATCTCTTGTTACAATTTTTAAAAATTCATTTCTTTGAGCTTAAACGGCATGTTAATAGATTATTCCATGTTCGAGGTGCAAATTCAAGCCTCAAAAAATACTTTTTTTCTTCCGTGTCGCGCGGACGGAAATTCCGTGATACTTAAACGCACTTTCAACAAATAGATAATTTTAATCGGGAAAAGGGGAAATTAAAGGAGGATGTTATGAGTTTTGAATCTTTTGAGGAACTGATTGAATTTGCAATAGAAAAAGAAAAAGAAGCTGCGGCCTTTTATACAGATCTCGCTGGGCGAACTTCTTTTTCAGGTGTAAAAAATGCGTTGGAAGAAATGGCTGAAGAAGAAAAAAAGCATGGGAACATGCTTAAAAACATGGAAAATAATCAGGCGCTTGTAGAGGAATACAAGTTCAAATGGATTCCGGATATGAAGCGCAGCGATTATATGATAGACATGAAATATGAAGATGGGATGAGCTATACAGACATCCTGCGACTGGCCATGAAACGGGAAGAACAGGCCTTAAAAATGTACAATGAACTTCAGAAAAAAACCGACAATGCCGAACAAATTAAGGTCCTCAAGATGCTCTGCCAGGAAGAAGCAAAACACAAACTCTTTTTAGAAGGTCATTATGACGACTACATGGCGGAACAGGGGGACTAAGACCCCAATGGAAATCCGGCACAATTAGCGCTATGCCCAAACAAACATCCCGGATTTTTACTGCCAAATAAAAAATATAGGTTTTTTGAGGTTTCCAGTTTTTGTCCGGAAAATGGAACGATGGCATGGTGGCATATTGATTTTTAAATTATCTCATCTTGATGAATGTTGCCATTAAATCTTTACGCCATCATCCCAAAACCCATTGTTCCAGTATTCCAACTTTCCAATCGGGGCCAAGCCCCTAAGTTCTGTTCATGGAACAACCGGTCCATTTTTATAATCATCAGGAAGAAAAACTTGCAGGAACGCTCCATCTGCCTGATGAATTCGAGGGTGGCGGCGTGGTTTTCGGTCATTGTTTCACCTGCTCCCGTAACACCCGTATTATCCGTCATATCTGCAGTGATCTGGCGGCGGAAGGGTTCATTGCGTTAAGGTTCGACTTTTCGGGCAATGGTCAGAGCCAAGGCGATTTTGGGGCGTCCACCTACTCCAAACAGATCGCCGATATTCAGAGCGCCGTCGACATTATCGCTGACAAAGGCGCCGACTGGATCGGCCTTGCAGGACACAGTATGGGTGCGGTTATCGCCATTCTCACAGCAGCCAGGATGAACCGCGTAAAGGCGGTATGCGCGCTGGCAGGACGTTTATCCGGGTTAAACGCAACCCATTTTTTCAGTAAACCCCAGCTCAAGGAACTTCATGACACCGGAAGGGTCTCTTTCAGGAGCCGGGGACGTCCACTTCAACTTTCAACGGCCTTTTTCGCCGACGCCGAGCAATATAATCTACCGGAAACCCTTAAATCTTTACAGGCACCGCTGTTGGTCGTCCACGGTGACCACGACGAAATTGTTTCGGTGGAGGATGCGTATCTGGCACAGGAGTTGGATCCAATAAATACAAAGCTGGCCATTATACCGGACGCGGATCATATGTTCAGCAACGATGAACATCGCTTGAAGACCTCTAAATTAGTCGTGAAATGGTTCAAGGAACAACACCATGGATATACCTGAGACCTTGAGCAAAGACTATATCGATGCTCAATACAAGATGTGGAAAGCCGATCCCAAGGCGGTTTCCCGAGACTGGCAGTTTTTCTTTGAAGGCTTCGAAATAGCCGGTGCCATGGAACGGGAAACCACGGATGTTTGCGACGAGGAACATGTTTTACGTCAATCCCGTGTGGATGCCCTCATAAACCGATATCGCGATATCGGACATTTTCTCGCCTGCCTCGATCCCCTGACTGCATGCCCCACCGATCACCCGCTGTTGAGCCTTTCAGCATTTAATTTAGCCTTAGAAGATCTGGACACGCAATTTTATGCTGAAAGCCTGGTCAATAACGATCGGGCTTCACTAAAGGATATCATCCGGATACTCAAAGAAACTTACTGCCGCTCCATCGGAGTGGAGTTCATGCATCTACAGGACCCTGATGAACGCCGATGGCTCCAAAACCGCATGGAACCCCGGCAAAACCGTCCTGATCTAACGTCCGAAGATAAACTCAGGATCATGGAAAAGCTTTATCAGGCCGCCCTTTTTGAACAGTTCCTCCACAAAAAATATCTGGGCCAGACGCGCTTTTCCATTGAAGGTGCGGAAGTGATCATTCCCATGTTCGACGCCCTTGCCAGCTGGGCCGGCATGAACGATTGCCGGGAAATTATTCTCGGCATGGCCCATCGAGGACGTTTAAATGTTCAAACCCACATACTGAACAAATCCTATGAAGAAATTTTCAGTGAATTTGAAAGCTGCTACGATCCGGGGGACACTTACGGCGCCGGCGATGTGAAGTACCACAACGGCTATTTGGCCGATATAAAAACACACCCGGACGCTTTGTTACGGGTGTTTCTGGTCAACAATCCGAGTCACTTGGAGTCCGTCGATCCGGTGGTTCAGGGATTTGTCAGGGCCCGCCAGGAGATTCTGGGAGACAGCAAGAGGAACGCTGTTTTACCGCTTCTTATCCATGGCGATGCTGCTTTTGCCGGTCAGGGCATTGTTGCCGAAACCCTAAACATGTCCCAGCTAACCGGCTATAAGACCGGTGGCACCCTCCATCTGGTCATCAACAATCAGATCGGATATACTACGCTCCCTGAAAACGCACGCTCCACCCGCTACGCCACAGATGTGGCCAAAATGCTCATGGTCCCGATCTTTCATGTTCACGGCGAAAATCCGGAAGCTGCTGTTCGCGTTGTCCGGCTTGCCGCCGAGTACCGAAAAACCTTTAACAAGGACGTTGTCATCGATGTGATCTGCTACCGGCGGTATGGACACAACGAGGGAGACGAGCCCTATTTCACCCAACCGTTGATGTATGAACGGATTCGAGGGCGACGCCCTTTAAACGAAGTTTATGCTCGGCAGCTGATTGAGGAAGGTCTTGCCAAACCGGAAAATCTGGATGTTCTGGAAGAAAATATAAACAAAGATCTGGAAGAAGCGTTAGAAGCGGTTCGGGCAAGTGTCTGCGTCTTTCCCCAATCCCGTTTTTATGAAAACTGGAAAAATTTTCACGGAAATTACGCGCATGATCCTTTGGAAACCGGCGTCTCCTCCAAAAAACTCACATCTCTTGCCCGCAAGCTTAACGCCGTTCCATCTAATTTTTCTTTGAATACCAAACTGATACGCCTTCTGGAAAATCGGCTGAAAAGCGTTGAAAAAAAGGAGAACATCGACTGGTCCAATGCAGAAGCGCTGGCCTTTGGGTCTTTGCTCACAGAAGGTGTACCCATTCGTTTAAGCGGGCAGGACAGCGGCCGCGGCACGTTCAGCCAGCGCCACAGCGTTCTGATCGATACCCAAACCGGTGAAGAATATACACCCCTTAACGCCCTCGGAAAACGCCAGGCTCCCTTTTCCGTGTATGACAGCATGCTTTCGGAAGCCGGCATTGTGGGATTCGAATACGGTTTTTCCATGGCGCAACCCTTAGGGCTCGTCATCTGGGAAGCACAGTTCGGAGATTTTGCCAACAACGCACAGTCGATGATCGATCTTTATATTGCCAGCGGAGAATCCAAATGGCAGCGACTCAGCGGCCTGGTTCTGCTGCTCCCCCATGGCTGGGAAGGATTGGGACCGGAACATTCCAGCGCCCGCCTGGAGCGTTTTCTCCAGTTGTGTGCCGGGGACAACATCCAGGTGTGCAACCTCACCACACCGGCCCAGTACTTTCACCTTATCCGCCGACAGGCTAAAAGTAATTTTCGGAAGCCACTGATTCTTATGGCACCCAAGAGCCTCTTGCGTCATCCGCTGGCGGTGTCAAATTTAAAAGATATGACTTCAGGATCATTCAGAGAAGTCGTTGACGACCCGGACCGATTAAAATCGGTCCGTCGCATCCTCTTTTGCAGCGGAAAGATATTTTATGAATTACTTCAAAGACGCCGGAAAATAAAAAATTCGGATGCCGCCATCGTTCGCCTTGAACAATTCTATCCTTTCCCGGAGACGCAATTGAAAACCGCCGTTCAGACATACAAGCAGGCCCGGAAGTACGTCTGGGTCCAGGAAGAACCCGAGAATATGGGTGCATGGTCTTTTGTGCGGCCTCGTCTTGAAAAAGTTACCGGAGAATCCATCGAATATATCGGAAGAAAGGCCGCGTCCAGCCCGGCCACCGGTTTTCCCAATATCTACCGTAAAGAACAGACCGCCATAATAGACAACGCACTGGGTCCTCCAGAATCTGAGGGATAAACGACCCAAGCCTTGTAATGGCCATTCAGAGGAATCCTGGGGACCGTATGATATGAATTCCATTCAAACAATGAAACTCTTCGCCGCCCTGTAGAGACGGGGTCTCCGCCCTACTCGGACAAGCGGACAAGGTATTAAAAACCATAACAAAGGAGCATCTATGAAACTAGAGATTAAAATTCCGAGCGTGGGGGAATCGGTTCAGGAAGCGGTTCTAGTGGAATGGTATAAAAAGGACGGCGACAACGTTCAAAAAGATGAGCCCCTCTTTGTGGTGGAAACCGACAAGGTCACCCTTGAGATTGTGGCTGAAGCATCAGGGGTTTTAAACATCCTCATATCCGAAGGTCAGACGGTGGGTATCGGTGCGGTGGTCGGAACCCTCGATACCGAAGCGGCACCCGCTCCGACCCCGGAACCGAAACCGCCCAAAGAAGAAAAAATGCCGCCGGAACCGCCGGTGGAACCGGAAGAAGCGGCTGTGCCTGTGGCTGAAGAAGCACCCGAAGAAGCCCCCATGGAACCGGAACCGCCCGATGTCCGGCAAGTCCTTTCCCCCGCCGTCCGACGTCTGGTGGCCGAAAGAAATATCGATGTTACCGCCATTGCCGGAACCGGACCCGGAAACAGGATTACCAAGGGCGATGTACTCCTGTATCTGGAACAGACCCCGGCAGGTGCTCCCGGAATGAAGGATGTTGCCGTTGTTGGGCGTGAAATATCCGCCAAACCGACCCCGTCCCTGGCAGAAGAGGTTACCCGTAAGCCCATGAGCCCCATTCGGCAACGGATTGCATCCCGCCTTTTGGAAGCCAAACAGAATACCGCCATGCTCACAACCTTCAACGAAATCGATATGAGTCGAACCATGGCCATGCGGGCACTGTTCAAGGAACCCTTTAAAGAAAAGTACGGGATTTCCCTGGGTTTTATGTCTTTCTTTATCAAAGCCGGCATTGAAGCCCTTAAAGAATTTCCTGAGATTAACGCATTTGTCGAAGGGAATGAGATCGTTTTTCACAATTATTACCATATCGGCATTGCCATCGGTACGGGCCGGGGTCTGGTGGTCCCGGTTATCCGTAATGCCGACGTTTTGAGTTCCGCCGAATTGGAACAGGCCATTGTCGACTATGTCGACAAAATTAAAAACAATCGTCTGGAACTGGCCGACCTTGAGGGCGGCACATTTACCATCACCAACGGCGGTGTATTTGGATCTCTGCTCAGCACCCCCATATTGAATACGCCCCAAAGCGGCATATTGGGAATGCACAAAATTGAAAAGCGGCCTGTGGTTGTCGATGACGAAGTGCAAATCCGGCCCATGATGTATGTGGCGTTAAGCTACGACCACCGCATCGTGGATGGTAGAGAAGCAGTCAAATTTCTGGTAAAAATCAAAGAATGTATTGAAAATCCGGAAATAATCATGATGGAGATATAAAAATGGCGAAAAAAGAGCTCTACGACCTTATCATTATCGGAAGTGGTCCAGGAGGATATGTGGCAGCGGTTCGCGCAGCTCAGTTGGGGCTGAAAACGGCCTGCGTCGAAAAGGAGACCCGTTTGGGCGGCGTTTGTCTGAATGTTGGCTGCATTCCCAGTAAGGCCCTCCTCGATTCCAGTGAATACTTTCACCTGGCAAAGGATCACTTTGCCGAACACGGCATTAAAACCGGCAGGCTGAACATTGATCTGCCCGCCATGATGGCTCGCAAAGATCAGGTGGTTGAGGAACTCACCGGAAATGTCCGCAAGCTTCTGGAAGGGAATACCATCAAAATTATCCACGGAACCGCCCGCCTTGCCGGAGAAGATCGTGTGGAAGTTCGACAAAATGCCGGCGCTTCCGGCGATAAAAATACCCAAACTCTGGAGGCAAAATCGATGATACTGGCCACCGGAAGTACGCCGGTCCAGGTTCCGGGACTCGAGTTCGACGGAAAGCATATCGTCACGTCCACCGAAGCCCTTGAATTTAAGGCGGTTCCCCGGCATCTTGGCATTGTGGGCGGCGGCTATATCGGTCTTGAACTGGGATCGGTGTGGCTGCGCCTGGGTGCAAAAGTGACCGTGGTTGAAATGCTGCCCCAAATCGCATCCACCATGGATGGTCAGGTGGGCCGGACTCTGGATCGTATTCTGAGAAAACAGGGACTGGAAATTCGTCTCAACACCCGGGTTTCCGGAGCCAAAATTTCAAGAAACAAGGTCCGAATGACTTTGGAAAACGGCGATAAAAAAGAGGCGTTATCCTGTGATCGTCTCCTGGTCTCTGTGGGAAGACGGCCCTTGACACAGAACCTCGGTTTGGAAGACATCGGCGTTAAAACCGATTCTAGCACCGGCCATGTTCTGGTGGACGAAGCCTATCGCACCAATATTCCAAGCATCTATGCCATCGGAGATCTTATTCCCGGCCCCATGCTGGCCCATAAGGCCTCGGCAGAAGGGATCGCGGCGGCCGAGTGCATCGCGGGTCTTCCCGGTGAAGTGAATTATGATGCCATCCCGGCAGTGGTCTATACCTGGCCCGAGGTTGCCAGCGTCGGCCTTACCGAAGAGCAGGTCAAAGAACGCAACATTACTTACTGTGTGGGGACCTATCCTTTCTCCGGCGCAGGACGCGCCCGGTGTATGGGAGAAAAGGACGGCTTTGTCAAACTCATCGCCCATTCTAAAACCGATCGAATTTTGGGTGTGCACATCATCGGCCCCCGGGCGGCCGACATGATCGCAGAATGTGTTCTGGCCATTGAATTCGGTGCAAGTTCCGAAGACATCGCCCGAACCGTTCACGGCCATCCCACGTTTTCCGAAGCCTTGCAAGAAGCGGCCATGGGGGTTCGAAAATGTTCGATTTATGCATCTTGAGCCGGGAAAAACCGATTTTCTGAATGCAACATTTTTTAAAATGGTAATTTGATACAAATTCTGCTGTAAGGATTCGCGCAGTAAAGAATCCGGGCCCATCGAAGATCCCGCCACGCTGGGGAGAACCCGGCTTTGGTGTCACTCCAGAGGGGTGAAGTCTACCGTACATGCCGGCCGGAATGATGGAGTGCTGGAGTATTGGAATGTTGGGTATTAAAAGCGAAAACTATCTTATTTTAATCATAGGGTTCAAAACCCATTACTCCAACACTCCATTATTCCAATATTCCAGCTTAACCGATTGATGCCATAGCCGTTGTTTTTAACTCCCGCAATGCGGGGGTTTTTCAATACTAAATAAAAGGAGTCGATCATGGCCAGTTATGAATATGATATCGGCGTCATCGGGGGGGGTGCGGCCGGCCTGACCGTCACATCCGGATCCGCCCAGCTTGGGGCCAAAACACTTCTCATTGAGAAGGAGAAAGAACTCGGTGGCGATTGCCTTCATTTCGGATGCGTGCCCAGCAAAACGCTGATTAAAACGGCACATGTTTACCACATGATGAAAAACGCCGAAAAATACGGACTCCCTCAAATAAACGTGCCTCCGGTAGATTTTAAAAATGTATCTAAAAGAATCAAATCCGTGATAGACATCATTCAAAAGCATGATTCCGAAGAAAGATTCTGCCGTCTGGGTGCAAAAGTTGAATTCGGAAATGCAAAGTTTATTGATGCCCATGCGGTTCGTCTAAACGGACAAACGTATTCGGCCAAAAACTGGGTGATTGCCACCGGATCTTCCCCTTTTGTTCCCCCCATACCCGGCCTGGATAAAATCGATTATATCACCAACAAAGAAATTTTCTACTTGGATCATTTGCCGAAATCGATGATCATTTTTGGCGGTGGCCCCATCGGAAGCGAAATGGGACAAGCATTTAACCGTCTGGGAACAAAAGTGTTCATTGTTGACCGGGGCGACCAGATTCTGGCCAAAGAGGACAAAGACATGGCCGATACGATCCAGAGCGTAATGGAATCCGAAGGTGTCGTATTTCATTTAAATTCTTCGATTGAAGCCGTCAAAGACCTTGGAAAGGAAAAAGAAGTGACCCTCAAAGACCCGGGCGGCAGGGCCATACGCCTAAAAGCAGAGACGATACTGGTTGCGGTGGGAAGAACACCCAACACCCATGTCATGGGCCTCGAAGACATCGGTGTAAAAGCAGACAGAACCGGCATTGCGGTAGACAACCGGTTGAGAACCAATCACAAGCATATCTATGCTGCAGGAGATGTCAGCGGCGGCTTTCTATTTACCCATGCGGCCGGATACGAAGGGGGAATTATCGTCAGCAATGCCATCTTCCATCTTCCCCGAAAAACCGATTACACCTATTTGCCGTGGTGCACCTATACCGATCCCGAACTGTCGAGTATCGGAATGAACGAAAAAACCGCTAAAGCTGCCGGGATCGATTATTCGGTCTGGGTCGAAGCGTTTCAAGACAATGATCGCAGTCTTGCAGAAGGTGAAAAGATCGGCAGAATCAAAATGATTTTAGATGAAAAAGAAAAGCCCATCGGCGTTCAGATCTTGGGACCCCATGGAGGAGATCTGATCAGCGAATGGGTGGCGGTTTTAAATGGAAAGGTAAAACTCTCTACGCTGGCAGCGGCCGTACATCCCTACCCCACCATCGGAGAAATCAATAAAAAGGTCGCCGGGACATTCTTCACGCCCAAAATTTTTTCAGCGAAAATTAAAAAAGGGCTTAAATTCTTTTTCAATCTTAAAGGGCGAGCCTGCGGTCCCGAAACCTGCGATGATTGATGGTTAATTTTGAATAATACAAACCGGAAAAACATAAAATATCATCCGTGTTACAAAAATCCAATGGAAAGGAACACAAATGGAGACATACTACAAACCTGAAGATCTGCCGAAATTTGAAGAAATCGGAAAAGATTCACCCAAGTTGGCCCAGAAGTTTTTTGAGTATTACGGTGCCGTATTTGCAGAAGGCGAACTTACGGAGCGGGAAAAATCACTCATCGCCCTTGCGGTGGCGCATACCGTACAGTGTCCATACTGCATCGACGCGTATACACAAGACTGTTTGGAAAAAGGCTCCAACCTGGCTGAAATGACTGAAGCCGTCCACGTTGCCACGGCCATTCGCGGCGGCGCATCGCTGGTTCACGGCGTTCAGATGCGCAATATTGCTGAAAAAATGTCCATGTAAAACAGACAATATGCGATTGGATAACTGTTAAACGAGAACGTATCAAATATGTCATCGATTGAAACTAACATGGTATCATCAAAAGAACATTGGGGTATTGAGCCCTTCAGCCAAACCCTGTCCCGTCATGCCCTTCAATTAAACCGGAACAGCACCCATACGTTACAGGTTAATCTCGGCGTTCGCTGTAACCAGACCTGCAGGCACTGTCATCTTGATGCCGGGCCCGGTCGCAAAGAAAATATGGATGCAGGAATCATACGCGAAGTCATATCATACGCGCAACGAAGCCAATTTGAAACCATCGATATTACCGGTGGGGCACCTGAACTGAACCCGAATATCGGCATGCTGATCGAAGAAGTCTTTTCTCTATCCCCCAGAATTTTGCTGCGCTCCAACCTGTCCGCCCTGAACGACGGGCGAAGAGAATATCTTTTCGAATTGTTGAAAGCGTATCGTATCGTCATCGTGGCGTCTTTTCCTTCTTTGAATGAAGTCCAAACCGATTCACAAAGAGGCGACCGTATTTTTCAAATAACCATCGATGCCCTTAAAAAGCTGAATGCCATGGGGTACGGCCACGAGGGTTCCGGCCTGGAGGTGAACCTGGTATCCAACCCCACCGGCGCGTTTCTCCCGCCCAATCAGGCCCAAACAGAAAAGCGATTCCGACAGGTCCTGAAAAGAAAATGGGGGATTGTTTTCAACAACCTGTTTAATTTCGCCAATGTGCCCCTGGGCAGGTTCCGCCAGTGGCTGGTGGAGACGAATAATTTGGGCAAATATATGGAAAAGCTCTATTCGAGTTTCAATCCGTGTTCGGTGGACGGTTTAATGTGCCGGTCCCTGGTTTCCGTATCCTGGGACGGTTATCTTTTCGATTGTGATTTCAACCTTGCCAGGGAGCTTTTCATGGGAGGACAGAAAATCCACGTCTCTGAAATGTCAGGCCCTCCACCGCCCCAAAGTCATATTGCCACGGCCGACCACTGCTACACCTGCACCGCAGGTTCGGGATTTACCTGAGCCGGATCGATTGAAGCCTGAGTTCAGGACAACCCCATGGTTAATACATTTGATTTTCATGCAGCGAAGCGACGGCGTGTTTCTCTTGGAAACCGACTGGCTGTTTGAAGGGCTTTAGCACACGTTAGTCCGAGCCGGATGAAATTATGATTTATAACATCCATCGGATATTTTATTGACGAATTGTTCTTTATAACTCTGGAACGGCTCGGGCTTACGGGTGCTTAAGCACAAGTTTCAGTCGGTTGGAAAGAGATGTACGCCGTCGTGGAGCGTTCGCTCCCTATTGGGATTCAAATGCGTTTGCCCTGACGACAACCCTATAATCTCTTGAAAATAATATCGCTTCAAGTATAATTGAATTCAATCAAACCTGAAGCCCGTTTAAAACCGGCTGTTTTAAATATTGAATCATCTCAAAATGCGTTGATGATTTTGAAAGGATTCGAGGGTCCAAGGGTCCAAGGATTCGAGTGAAATGCTTAAGAATTAAAAAGATCTGACAGTTTGGCAACTGTCGTGCAGGCGCTGTTTGGATCTTTATAAATAACAAAAGAATTTCTAAAAGGAGAATATGGCAGGAAGACAACTGCAGATGACTTGAGGGCATTATATATTGCCGATGGTTCTTTTTGCGAATTGGAACCCAGGTCCTACAGGTGATTTAAATTATTTAAATAAAGAAAATTAAAAGGCTTTCGGGGATGATACAGAGGAAGTTTAAAGGATGCTCAAAGTGCTAACAAAATCGTTGAATAACAAACCCTTGAACCCTCGACCCCTTGGATCCTTGGACCCTCTTCTCCAACTAAATCGGAGAAGAACCTTAAATTTAAACATATTGAATGCAGGCATCGGAGAAAAGGAATTATGGATAAGAAAGATTTTTTTAAGCAGATAAACGTTGAAGGCAAAGCATACACCATCTCAGATATCACGCTTCTGGAACAAAAAGGGATCGCTGACATTAAAAAACTTCCTTTTTCCATAAAAATTCTGGTGGAAAATCTCTTAAGAAAACTCGACGGACGGACGGTTAAACAAGAAGATCTGATCAACATCGCCCGCTGGCAAAAGCAGTATGACCGGCCCGTGGAAATACCCTATCACCCCGCAAGGGTCCTGATGCAGGATTTCACCGGCGTGCCTGCGGTGGTGGATCTGGCCGCCATGCGGGACGCTGTAAAAGATCTTGGGGAAGATCCCATGAAAATCAATCCCCTGGTTCCGGTGGACCTGATTGTCGATCACTCCGTTCAGGTGGACTCCTACGGCTCAGCAGATTCTTTAGAAAAGAATGTAGAAAAAGAATACGAACGGAATGGGGAACGATACGCACTTTTGAAATGGGCCCAGAAAAGCTTCGACAATCTAAAGGTGGTACCTCCCAACTCGGGAATATGTCACCAGGTAAACCTTGAATATCTCGGACATGTGGTGATGGCCGAAGAAGAGAACGGCCGATTCACAGCCTATCCCGACACCCTGATCGGTACGGACTCCCATACCACCATGATCGACGGAATCGGCGTAATGGGATGGGGCGTCGGCGGCATTGAAGCAGAAGCCGTCATGCTGGGACAGCCCTACTACATGTCGATTCCTCAGGTCATCGGCGTCCGGCTGGTCGGGGAACTTAAAAAAGACATTACGGCCACCGACCTCGTACTGGTAATCACCGAGCTGCTCAGGAAACACAACGTGGTTGAAAAATTTGTCGAATTTTTCGGTCCGGGAATGAAGAAACTCACGATTCCTGCCAGGGCCACCATCGCGAACATGACGCCTGAGTACGGTGCCACCCTCGGCTTTTTCCCGGTGGACGAAAAGACCGTTGAATATCTTAAACTGACGAATCGAGAAGATCGTTCGGCCCTTGTGGATGTCTACACCCGTTCCCAGGGTCTTTTTTACACCGGTGATGAGGAACCGGAATACTCTGACGTCATCGAACTCGATCTTTCCAGCGTGGAAGCTTCGGTGGCCGGCCCGGCCCGACCCCAGGACAGAATCGAGCTACCGGATTTAAAGGGCAAATTTGCAGCGATGCTGGGATGTGAATATGACAGAAACGCGGATATGAGCGCGCTATCTACATTTCACGACGAATCGGGCTGCCAAACAGCCCGGGCATCGGTTTGCCGGCCCATAACGTCGGCAGCTTGTGAGGTAAATCTCCATGGAAAGCCTGCGGCCATCGGCAACGGGAACATCGTTATCGCTGCCATCACCTCATGCACGAACACTTCAAACCCTTATGTTCTGCTTGGAGCAGGACTTTTGGCCAAAAATGCGGTAAAAAAAGGTTTGAAAATTCCGCCGTATGTTAAGACGTCTCTGGCACCGGGATCCAAGGTGGTCATTCGATATCTGGAAGCCGCCGGCCTGATGCCGTTCCTCGAGACCCTCGGCTTTCATCTGGCAGCCTTTGGGTGTACAACCTGCATCGGAAACAGCGGCCCGCTACATCCTGAAATAGAAAAAGCCATCGCCAAAAACGACCTCACTGTGGCATCCGTTCTTTCCGGGAACCGGAATTTCGAGGCCAGAATCCATCAGAGTATCAAAGCCAATTTTTTGGCGTCACCCCCACTGGTGGTGGCATTTGCCATCGCCGGAAGGATCGATATCGATTTAACCTTGGAACCCCTTGGGTTTGATATAGACGACCGGCCGGTATATTTGAGCGACATCTGGCCTGCCGAGGATGAGATCGAAAGCCTGGTCAAAGAACATGTTAGTAAAGGGTTCTTCCAGCAGGAATACGGGAAAATCTTTGATGGGGATCAATTCTGGCATTCCCTTGATGTCACTGAAAGCGCAACGTTCAGCTGGGATGAAGCGTCCACCTATATTAAGAAACCGCCGTTTTTTAAAGATTTCAGTCTTGATCCATCAGAACCTGTAAATGTGGACGATGCCGGTGTACTTTTGCTTCTCGGCGATTCGGTGACCACAGACCACATTTCTCCGGCAGGTGCGATTTCACCGGATTATCCGGCGGGAAAATATCTTATCGAGAAAAATGTTACCCCTGAAACATTTAATTCTTACGGATCCCGCAGAGGAAATCATGAAGTCATGATGCGGGGGACCTTTGGAAATATCCGCATTAAAAATAAGCTGGTGTCGCCCAAGGAGGGAAGTTTCACCTTAAAGTTCCCGGATAAAAAAGAAAAATTTATCTATGATGCCGCCATGGAATATGTCGATGAAGGAAAGTCGCTGGTGGTCCTGGGCGGCAAGGAATACGGCACAGGCTCTTCCAGAGACTGGGCCGCCAAGGGCACGGCGCTCCTCGGTGTAAAAGCAGTTTTGGCAGCATCGTTTGAAAGGATACACCGAAGCAACCTGGTGGGAATGGGGGTACTGCCGCTGGTATTCAAGGAAAATGAGAATCTGGATAGCCTGGGATTAACCGGTTCAGAAACCTTTTTCATCAGCGGAATTGAAGATATGCAACCGAGAAAAGTTTTATCTGTAAAGGCCGTGAAGGAAGACGCAAGCGAGATAATTTTTGAAGTCATTGCCCGTCTGGATACAGATATCGATGTCGATTACTATGCAAACGGCGGCATTCTCCAGTACGTGCTGCGCAGGATTCTCACCGGGGGATAAAACCGGAATCCTCCAACCAACTCGAATTTCTGAATCATTCGGGTTTAGGGTTCAAAGAGGAGGGACATGATGAATGTTAAACACTTGCTGGAACCTTTTACGCTGAAGGCCCTGTCATTGCCCAGCCGGGTGGTTATGGCCCCGATGACACGCAACAAATCACCCAACAATATTCCAGGACCCGACGTGGCGGATTACTACCGAAGAAGAGCGGAAAACCACGTGGGACTTATCATAACAGAAGGTACCGTTGTAGACGTCACCGGCCATGCCTATCCCGATGTTCCCAATTTTTATGGGGAAGAATCTTTACAAGGCTGGAAAACCGTTGTTGAAAAAGTTCACGGTGCGGGTGGAAAAATATTTCCACAACTCTGGCATGCCGGTAGCGTACGCCAAACCGGAATGGCACCCGACCCTTCTTTGCCGGGATATGGTCCTTCCCCGATTCTGCATCCTTCCATAGAAGACGGCGAACCGCCCAAAGAAATGTCCATCAGTGATATTGACGGTGTCATCACGGCATTTGCCAAGGCAGCGGAGCAGGCCGAGAACATCGGATTTGACGGCATAGAAATCCACGGCGCCCACGGATACTTGATCGACCAGTTTTTTTGGGATCGAACCAACAGAAGATCGGATCGCTACGGTGGGGATACAATTGGTGAGCGGACCCTTTTCGCCGCTGAAATAATTGGGGCCATTAAAGAAAAAGTCGGTGAAGATTTTCCCGTTTGCCTGAGAATCTCCCAGTGGAAAATGGGCGACTTTGATGCAAAGTTAGCCCATACCCCCCAAGAATTGGAACAGTTTTTAATCCCTTTGTCAGAAGCGGGTGTGGATATTTTTCATTGCAGTACACGGCGTTTTTCCCAGCCCGAATTTCCCGGATCCCCGTTGAATTTGGCCGGATGGACCAAAAAAATAACCGGAAAACCCGTCATTACGGTGGGCAGCATCGGTCTCGATACGGATTTTGTCAGCATGCGAATAAAGGGAGAAACAGCCAAAGGGTCAGAAAAAACGATCCATGATTTATTGGGGTGCCTGGCACGGGATGAATTCGATCTGGTGGCCATTGGACGCGCATTGCTGGCGGATCCCACCTGGGCGACCAAAGTCGTCCAAGGCCGATTTGATGAAATAAAAACGTTCACCATGGAATGTCTGGATAGGTTATATTGAATTATCAGAACCAATTGAAGCTCCCCGCCGCAAGTGGCGGGGAGCTTCAATATGGATTTAAATTTATCCCCTTAACCCGATTTGAAGGTCCCTGCAGCCCCCCAAAGCGAGATAAACCGCCGTCGTCTACTGCGAACTCTTGATAACGCGCGTAATTTTGAGGTTTTGAAATGGCGTCTAAGCACATCCGGTTATTCGTCTTTTCGGGGAGGCTTTAACTTAAAGCCGAAGATAAACACAAAAACCATTCCGATCATACCGAATAAGCCTGCCTTGCTGACATCTTCAAGGTCGGCATATCCTGATATATAGCGGTAAAAGACGTATCTGGGATCGATTTCCTCCGCCTTTTTGAAGTTGGCGTTGGCCGACATATCTTGACCCAACTCCTGGTAAACCTTGCCTCTGGTCCTATAAACGTCGGACAATATTTGCAGATCACCTTCCAGGGCAATGGCCTTCTCGGCATCATCGAGGGCTTCGCTCAGTTGACCGTTCTTGCGAAAGGCCTCCGCCCGGTAACTTAAGGCCGCGCTCATATCCGGTGCCAAATTGATGGCTTGGTCGAAGTTGGCAATGGCCATTTCATAGGTTCCGATTTTGAGGTAAGCCATCCCCAACATCCGGTAGCCATCGGCTTTATCGGGGACTAGTTGGATATAATTCGTAAAATCCTCAATGACTTTGTCGTATTTCCCCTGAAAATAATAATGCAATCCTCGTCTTTCATAGGCAGGGGCGAGTCTCGGGTTCAAGTCCAAGGCCGTGGTAAAATAATTGATCTTTTCATTGGCCATCGAGCTTTTTAATCCCAGGTTGAAATACTCCATGGCATTGCCATCAAAGGCGTAAACTTCTTGGTTATGATTTTGCCACGACAACAGCGCAAAGAACACCAGTATACAGATGTATAATTTTTTCATATCGGCTACCTCTCTGAATATATACCTCCTGACTACCCAAACTCAGGGCTCGGGCATTCAGCGGTTTTTCAAAAAAAAGAACGGAACACTATGGTAAAATAATCGGTTGGAATCAAGCAGAAAT
>JAQYVT010000069.1 GCA_030145345.1 Desulfobacterales bacterium | reverse complement strand
AACCTCGGGTTCAACCGCGAACGGAAATCTACGATGGACCGCTGAAAACTTCGGCGATCTGCTCGGGCGTATGCGGATGACAAAGATGGAAAATTTAAAAGAAACCCAAGAAATAAAGAGACCACTAGTATTAATTGTTTATTGAACATTGTATATGACATATGGCATTTTAGAGTATTTTGCAAGGGCTTGAATCTCGAGATCGATGACCTGGGCGGATCCGTTCAATCAACGCTTCATCCTTTAATAATGAAAAACTATCTTGGCGCAAATTTTTTGCGGTTTAAGAGCAAATAATGGCTTGACTTATCTCAACACCATCTTATTATTAAACGATTCATGACGGCCCGTCTTTGACCGGTGGGCCGATTTCGTTCTGAAGAAAAGGCTATGGCTTCATCCAGCAGGAAGATGGTCCGAATGTATCTGTTCATTGTTGAGGATTCCATGCAACCGGTTCAAGTCCTTGATGAAGGCGTCACGTTTACATTTGACATAGAGCACCATCTGCAGCGAATGTCGGTGCGGTTTAGCTCAAAATTTAAATCAGAAAAAAGGACATTCCCCAACTTACAAGGGCGTGTCCTTGTTTTTTTAGAAAGGAAAGTTCGTCATGTTTTATGAAGCAATCTTTCGTCCGTCAGAGAAGATGAATTACAATACCGATGCAAAAAAACTTGCAGGTAAAAAAATTGCCGTTCAAGATGGATGGGTCATCGAAGACGGACCTTTTAAGGGGCAAAATTGTTTTTATATTCCAAACTCTACCGTAGGTTGGATTCCGCAGTGCGATCTAAAAGGATTAAAATCGACATCCTTTGTCCAGTGGAAGGAAATCGGTAGAAGTTTAGGGTTTATCGATTAATCCAAACGAAGTGGTTTTGTAGGTTCTGGATATTATGGGTGCAAATCTCAGGTAATAAGAAGTTCATTACTTATCCGACGTTGAGCAAATTCCCTTCCTTGGCGCGCACCCCATTCGTAACTGTCCGACACATCCGCGCGCTAAAGGAAAAAAAACGAACAGGCCAGAACCGCAAAAACCACGCCGGCCACATCCGCCGTCAAAGCGGCGGCCAGCGCATGCCGGACACGGCGTACCTGTACCGCTCCAAAATAAACCGCCAGCACATAAAAGGTCGTTTCAGTGGATCCCTGGAGGGTGGAAACCAGATATCCGGTGTAACTGTCGGGTCCGACGGCCGGGTCGTTGATGATGGAAGCCAGAATACCGTATGCCCCCGATCCGGAAAGGGGCCGCATCAACGCCATGGGAAGGGCCTCTGCCGGAAGGCCGAAACGGCCGGTAATGCCCCCCAAAACCCCGACGATGGTATCCATGGCACCACTGGCCCGCAGCATATCTACAGCCACCAGGATGGCCACCAGATAGGGAATAATGCGCAGGGCCACCCGGAATCCGTCCTTTGCGCCTTCGACAAACACTTCATAGACGCGCACCCGGCGCGCAACGCCGAAGCCCAAGAACCCGACCATAAGGACCGGTATGATCCACGGCGATACGGACCGCCCGTAAACCACGGCAAGGGGGATCGACCCCACCAGAGCCCCAAGGGCCCCGAGACTGACCCACAAGGGATATCCTTCGGCAGCGTCTTTCAGGGGTACCGTTTCCACCCCGTCGTTGGTAGACATCTGCTCCACATCGGTGCCGGCTTTATTTTTGAGGGGCGCCAATTTCCCATACAGTTTGGCAACGATTACGGCCACTGTGGTGGAGCCGATGGTGGCAAACAAGGTGGTGGGCAAAATTGCGGCTGGATCTGAAGAACCGGCCGCTGCACGCAGGGCGATGACACCGGTGGGCAAAAGGGTCACGCTGGAGGTATTGATGGCCAGAAACAGGGCCATGGCGTCGGTGGCGGTACCGTGCTGAGGATTAAGGGTGTCGAGCTCTTGCATGGCCCGGATGCCGAACGGTGTCGCGGCATTGCCAAGCCCCAGTGCATTGGCCGCAAGGTTCAGAATCATGGCGCCCATAGCCGGATGATCCGGCGGCACATCGGGAAACAGTTTTACCATCAGCGGACGGATCAGCCGCGCCAAAATGGTGAGCAAGCCCCCGGCTTCGGCCACCTTCATCAGTCCCAGGAACAGCGCCATTACGCCCACCAGTCCAATAGCCAGTTCCACGGCCCCGGCGGCCGATTCGACCATGGCTTTGGATAGGATTTCCATGGGCAAAGGGCCCCCTTGGCCGGGGACAAAGAAAATTTGCTGCCAGCCGGCAAATAAAAATGCAACCAGAACAATGAGTACGAATATGATGTTCATGGACACCGTTCCATTTATACCTAAGTTGAGCGATTTTTAGGGAAGAGATGTGCCGAGATCTTGATGCAGCAGGGTTTGCGAAAACCACAGGTGCCCCGCAGGAAATGCCCTTGGGGTGCATACCCATGGATATGTCGAGGATTTTTGCGAATCCTTGATGCGCAAGAGATCGGTATAGATCGAACTAAAAATCGCTCAATTTAGGTTATACGTTATTTGCGAAATAAACCTGCTGCCCATCGAACCTACCACATCTATCGGTAGAATCAATAAATTTAACCCGGCCCGGTGTCTCCCCCAAAAGGCTGGATAAATTTCTAAAACAATACCATCGATCCAGTAACAACGGGCGCTTATGGCTGAGAGACGGCAAACAGCTTGACACATAGGGTATAGTTATCTATATTAAATATTCATAGCGATCAATGATCATCACCCGCTATGAAAGACTTTTCGGTTACATTTCCCCTGAAACAAACGGTTCATTTTAGCATTCCAGCTTGGGAGCACGTTTGGGTATGAATCGGAGGACCTTCCTAAAAATTGCCGGCATGACCAGCATAACCTTCGCTGCAGGCTGCACATCCAATCCTGAGAGCACGTTCTTTTCCCTCGTCGAAGCTCCCGATGACATGGTACCGGGGAAAGCAGACTGGTACGCCTCCACCTGCCGCGAATGCCCTGCGGGCTGCGGCATCATCGCCAAAAACAGAGAAGCAAGAATTGTAAAGGTTGAAGGCAACCCCTTACACCCGATCAATGCAGGCAAACTTTGCATGCGGGGCCAAGCGGCGTTGCAAGGGATTTACAATCCGGACAGGATCAAAACGCCCCTGCTCAAAGAAAAGGATCGACTGCGACCCATTTCATTCTCCCGGGCAGAAGCCCTTTTATACGAGCGAGCGTCACAGGCCGCCCACAAGGGACCCGATAAAATCTATATGTTGACAGAAGTGGTCGGTGAGAGCCTCAATACCCTTTTTACAGAATCATTACAGCGATGGGACTCGCCACCGCCCCTTGTATTTGAGCCCTATGCCTATGAGGCCCTGAAAACCGCCAATGAAAAAATTTTCGGGATCCAAGGCCTCCCCGCCTACCATATGGATAAAGCGGATGTACTGGTATCTTTGGGAGCCGATTTTCTGGAAACCTGGCTGTCTCCGGTGGAATACGCACGCAAGTTCAAGGCCATGCACGCCCTGAACCACGGACGAAAAGGCTTCTTTTGTCATGTCAGCGGGTATCGGTCTTTAACCGGGGCCAATGCCGATCTGTGGCTCTCCTGCAAACCCGGAACCGAAGTCCATGTGGCAATGGGCTTGGTCCATCAGGCCATAAGATCCGGCCGGGGAAAAAATCTGTCGGAATCCCTTGTTTCCACCCTTAAACGGGTATCGTCGCCCTTCAATAAAGAAGCCGTTGTCCGGGCCTCGGGCATTTCGGCTGAAAATTTCGACCGGACGGCAACCCGCCTGGAAACGGCTAAAAAACCCCTGATTATCGGCCCCGGCACCGCCTGCGACAACGCCCTCCAAGCGAACATGGCGGCGAATCTGCTAAACTTGATATTCGACCCCCAACTGATGCTTTTCGATTTCGAGGGACGACATCGGGTGGAGACGGCAGCCCGGCGATCTCAAGTTCTTGACTTTTTTGAACGTTTGAATCGAGATCCGGTCGACCTCTTGCTGCTCAATAACACCAATCCGGTTTTTTCAATGCCATGGGAACCCACGGTCACCGAAGCATTGAAGCAGAAACGCCTTTTTGTGGTCAGTTTTTCCAACTTTATGGATGAAACCACCGCACGGGCCGATCTGGTGATTCCCACAAGACTTCCCCTGGAAACCTGGGATGAATACAGCGGCAAGGGCGGCATGGTATCCACCCTCCAGCCGGCCATGGGGCCTTTGACCGAGGCCCCCGGTATCGGAGACCTATTCTTACGCAGCGACGGCGGCCACACACCCGATAATTACACGGCATATCTCTTCCGTCATCTGACGGAAAAGAAAAGCATCGAAGACACGAACGGGTGGGTTCAGGCCCTTCAACAGGGCGGTATTTTCAAGCAGAACCGTCGAGCCCCGTCTTTTCGGCCCCCTGAAATCGAACCGGCGTTATTGCACAAAGCTTTTGACAATCTTTCGGTATCGCCGCCATCCGAATTGGCGTTCATGGCGGTTCCGTCGATCCGGTTTTTCGACGGCCGCGGCGCCAACCGGCCCTGGCTGTGTGAGGTGCCGGACCCGCTGACCCAGATCGCCTGGCAGACGCCGGTACTGATGCATCCGAAGACAATGAAAACAAAAGGGTTGGCCCAGGAAGACATGGTTGAAATTCAGTCTGAAACGGGTCGATTGAATGCCCCGGTCTATGAAACCGAAGGGGTCCATCCGAGCAGCCTGGTGATGGCCATCGGACAGGGGCATCAGGATTACGGAAGGTATGCCGACCGAACGGGAACGAATCCGCTGGTGCTGCTTCCTCGGGAAACGGACCCTGTTTCAGGCGGTCCGCTCTGGGCAACCACGACCGTATCGGTCCGGGCAACCGGACGCATTGTAAAACTGGCACATACCGACGGCAGTCGGATCCAGCATGGCCGAAAAATCGCCCTCTCTGTTTCCCTGGATCAACTCGAACACGAAAAATCCCATGAAAAACACGGTTTGACTATGGAAGACTTTCCGTTTACCCTTCCTTTGCCCCAAGGGTACGATCCCCAACGAGACTTCTATCCCCCCCATGACCATGACACCTATCGTTGGGGCATGACGGTGGACCTGGACAAATGCATTGGATGCGGCGCCTGTGCGGCGGCGTGCTACGCAGAGAACAACATCGGGGTGGTGGGCGTAGAACGGATTGTCCAAGGCCGTGAAATGGCATGGCTGCGGGTGGAACGTTATCAGGATCCTGAACCCGGGGAAAAAATCACGTTTCTCCCCATGATGTGTCAACACTGCGACAATGCACCGTGCGAATCGGTGTGCCCGGTGTATGCCCCCCACCATTCCAAAGAGGGCCTCAACAACCAGATTTACAACCGCTGCATCGGAACCCGCTTTTGCTCCCAGAACTGCCCTTACAAAGTACGGCGCTTCAACTGGTTCGACTGGGAATGGCCCGATCCACTGAGTTTGCAGCTGAATCCCAATGTCACCGTTCGCAGCAAAGGGGTCATGGAAAAATGCTCGTTCTGCATTCAGCGAATCAAGTATGCCCACGGTGTCGCCAAAAATGAAAATCGAATGATCGAAGACGGCGACGTGATTCCGGCCTGCGTGCAAACCTGTCCCACCGAGGCCATCGTTTTCGGGAATTTCATGGACCCGAAAAGCCGGGTCAGAAAACAGGCAACGGATCCCCGGGCCTATCAGGTCATGGGATACCTGAACACCAAACCGGCCGTAATTTACCTGAAAAAAGTTACTCAGGAGATATAAAGTTGAATGAAAAAGTGCCTAAAATTTGAAGTGCCTAAAGTTATGGCCGCCTTCGGCGAAATAATTTGTCAGAATTATGTAATTCAGAGTGTGTATGTTGCCGGTCTAAGGCGTATCTATTTGGAATCTTAAAATTTCAGCATACATTAACTTTAGGCACTTTAGCTCATTTTAGTTCACTTTAGGCACTCTGAACCACCTTTGGCAGGGCCTAAGAATAATTGTCCGTCCGGCAGCTATGTTTATAGAGATGAAGATAAAATGACCGAATTGACATTTGCAAAAATAGATCAGACCGTACTGGACACCCTGAAACCGCCGGATCGCACTTACTGGCTGACCGTGGGGATATTGTTTGCGGGGGCATTGGCCGGGGCGGGCTGCTGGATCTACCAGATTTTAACGGGCATCGGCGTGGCCGGAATGAACAACCCGGTGGCCTGGGGAACCTACCTCATCAATTTTGTGTTCTGGGTGGGGATTGCCCATTCCGGAACCCTCATCTCCGCCATTTTACATCTGCTCAGGGCCGGATGGCGGAATCCCATTGCTCGGGCCGCTGAAACCATGACGGTCTTTGCGGTCTGCATTGCCGGACTCTTTCCGTTTATTCATCTGGGCCGGGTCTGGCTGGTCTTTTATATGCTCCCCATCCCCAATCAGAGAAACCTGTGGCAGAATTTTCAATCACCGCTGATGTTCGACGTGGTGGCCATCAGCACGTATCTTACGGTGAGTTCACTGTTCTGGTACACCGGCATGCTTCCGGATCTCGCCGTCGTGCGCGATCGCGCCACGGGAATACGCAAGAAGATCTTCACGGTGATCTCTTTAGGATGGACCGGCGCCCATGAACAGTGGCGACATTATGCCCGGGGATATCTCTTTTTTGCGGCCCTGGCGACACCGCTGGTGATTTCCGTTCACAGCGTGGTGTCATGGGATTTTGCACTGGCCGTTGTCCCCGGCTGGCACACGACGATATTTGCACCCTATTTCGTGGCCGGCGCCATCCATTCCGGACTGGCCATGGTCCTGACGCTGATGATTCCCATTCGAAAGCTTTTTCATTATGAAAAAATCATCACCATAGAAGTTTTGGAAAGCGTCGCCAAAACCATTATTTTCACCGGCCTGATCGTGGGGTTTGCCTATGGCACGGAATTTTTTATCGCATGGTACAGCCAAAATCCGGTGGAAATGGCCATCTTCAAATATCGCCCCACCGGCGACTATGCCCTCGGATTCTGGATCATGGTCGTCTGCAACACCATCATCCCCTTGCTCTTCTTTTTCAAAAAGATCCGGACGACCATTTTCTGGCTGTTCGGCATTTCAATATTTGTCAATATCGGTATGTGGTATGAGCGTTTCGTCATTATTATCACCAGTGTGAGCCGTGATTTTATCCCCCATGCCTGGGGCCTCTATTCACCGACGATCATCGAATTCGGTATCATGCTGGGTGCTTTTTGTCTGTTCTTTTTTTTCTTCTTACTCTTTGTCAAACACCTGCCGTCGGTCTCGATGACGGAGATGAAGGAAACCGTCGATCAAGGAGCCGGCCATGGGGACTGAGTATCGGGTAATGGGTCTGTTCACGGACGAAAACCGCGCCGTATCGGCCATCGAGGCCATCGAGGATTCACCTTGGCCCCTGCGTCGGGTTCACAGTCCCGTTCCCAGCCATAAAATATCCGATGCACTGGGTTTGAAAAAGAGCAAGGTCGGCTATTTTACGCTGGCCGGCGGAATCGCGGGCTTTTTTGCCGGTTTTCTCCTGGCCGCATTTACCGCCTCTCAATGGAATCTCGTTGTCAGCGGAAAGCCGGTCATCGCACTGGTGCCGTTTTTTATCGTGGGGTTCGAGTTTACCATTTTGTTCGCGGTTTTCGGCAATGTGGCAGGTCTCATCCACCAGATGCAGCTCCCGGAATTCACCGGACTCGAGGAGTACGATCCCCGATGCTCGGGAGAGCACTTCGGGATTCTGGCCGCCTGCAAAGCAGATGATTTGGAAGGACTCAAAACCTTTTTTCAAACCAGAGGCGGCGAGATAAATATTTTTTCAGAAGAACAAGAACCCCCGTAAAATACATAGGGCAAGGATTTGGCTTTGGTTCGTCAGTATAAGGAGTTAATATTGCAGAGAATTAAATGCCTAAAGTGATCTAAAATGCCTAAAGTGCCTAAAATTAAGGAAAGCACTTTCAGCGCAAATAAGTTTTCCTTAGATTGATAGTACTAAGGGCAAATACACTAATTTTAATCAACGATATGCCGTCACATAACAACACAGCCGTTTTAAAGAAAAAACCGTGGGTTCTCATTTGTCTGTCTCTGGTCATTATCGGCCTGGGGGCATTTATTGTGGGGCTTATGGGCCGGCACCCCGAACGGGCCTGGCAGGCCTATCTGATCAATTTTTTGCTGTGGTCGTCCATCGCCCAGGGCGGTCTCCTTTTCTCTGTGGTCATGCACACGGTCAAGGCCCGGTGGAGCGGGCCGTTGTCGAACCTCGCCGAGTCGTTTACCGCGTTTTTTCCCATTTCTTTCGGCCTCTTTTTAATTCTCTTTCTGGGGAGAAATGACCTTTTCCCATGGCTCCATCAGGATCTTCACGGTAAAGAGGTCTGGCTGAACATCCCGTTTCTTTTTACCAGAGATTCTGTGGGTCTGCTGATCCTCTACGGTTTGGGATTCTTATATCTTTACCATGCCTTCTGGCTGAAGCTGGACCGCTCCATATCTTCCGGCAGAATCCGGACCTTTTTATACAAACGGTGGGATCAACGCATCCCGGATGCCCAAACATGCAACCGCCGGATGACGGTTTTCGGTATTCTTTATATTCTCGCTTTTGCGCTGATCCTGTCCCTGATCGGCTTCGATCTGGTGATGAGCATGGATCCCCACTGGTATTCCACCCTCTTTGGCGCCTATACCTTCGTAAAGGCATTTTATGTGGGCCTGGGCGGTCTCATCATCCTCGCATCGGCACTTCATCTGTATCCGGAAATCGAATTTAGGCTGAAACCGTCGAATTTCCATGATATCGGAAAACTCTTTTTTGCCTTCTGCCTGGTTTGGGCCGACTTTTTCTACGTCCAGCTGGTGGTCATCTGGTACGGCAACATTCCCGAAGAAACCGCCTATGTTATCGAACGAACCATGACCCCGCCCTGGAATTCTCTGGCCTGGTTTATCTTTATCATCTGCTTTATCCTTCCGTTTTTCATTCTGTTGAACAAAAAGATCAAAACCAAGCCTCAGTTCATGAGCATACTTTGCGCGGTTGTTATCATGGGGATCTGGCTGGAGCATCTTCTGCTCATTGGGCCGGCGTTAAATCCCCATGGTTCCGCCCTGCCCCTGGGCCTTATGGACGGATTGATTTTCTTAGGCTTTTCGGGTCTCATGGCACTGGCCGTTACCGTTTTCCTGAACCTGTTTCCCGAACTGCTCCGGGTTACCGACGGGGAGGTGACGTGATGGAAATATTGATCACCGCCATCGCGATACTATCGGTTCTGGTACTGGCCGTGATCGTCGGTACCGGGGGCAAGCCCATGCGATTTATCACCGCTTTCGGTGACACCCTATCTTCGTTGGCCAAGAACTGGGTTCCGCTCTTATGGACCGGACTGTGTGTATCGCTGATTCTGGGTTTTCTCTATTTTTTTTACATGCCGCCGGCCACCCGAATCGGTCCCGAGCAGCCGATCCCTTTCAGCCACCGGGTCCATGCCGGTGTCAAGGCCATCCAGTGCCGATTCTGCCATCCGTATGTGGAACGGTCGATTCATCCGGGAATTCCCCCGGTTGAAAAATGCCTGTACTGTCACCAGTACATCATCGCCAATCACCCCTGGATTCAGAAGGAACATGAATATTTTAACACCCGGACGCCGACCCCCTGGAAAAAAGCCTTCTATGTTCCGGAACACGTTCTGTTCAATCATCAGCGGCATATTAAAAAGGAAGTCCAATGTGAAAAATGCCATGGACAGATCGAAACCATGGATCGAATTGGAGGAAAACGATTCAAAATGGGATTCTGCGTTGAATGTCACAAAAGTAAAGGGGCCAATCTGGACTGCTGGCTGGCCTGTCACAGTTGAGCATATCGGAAATTCTGCAAGTTTTTGAAAATATATGAAAATATTTAAGGTTTGAACGCTTGCCGCGAATATGGAATAATGGAATGCTGGAAGGTTGTTTTTAAAAAGGATACAATCCATTTTTAATTTTATAGACAACACAAATTTTACAGTTAACATAACATTACATTATCCTGGAACCCATTATTCCAATATTCCAGCATTCCATCATTCCAATTGGGGCGAAGCCCCAAACTCGAGGAGAAAGAATTGACCGACCCAACACCAACAATGCCGACGAATTACCCGACCGCAAAAGGCTTTTGCCTCACCTCGGCGTTCTGGATGGTTGTTGCCACCTCCATGGGACTCCTCGGCGCCACAGAACTCATCGCACCCGATCTGACGGAAAACGTCGGCTGGCTCGTATTCGGTCGGATTCGACCCATCCATGTCAATCTGGTGCTTTTCGGATTTGTGACGCCCGGGTTGCTTGCCGCCGCTTTTTATTATGTGCCGAAATTGCTTCGGACCGAACTCTACAGCGAAAAACTGGGCGTGATCACCGTTTTGGCGTGGAATTTTACCATGGTCTTCGTCGTGGTCAGCCTGGCCCTGGGATACACCCAAGGAAGAGAGTATGCTGAAATGATCTGGCCCATCGACATGTTGATCGTTGGAGGGTTTTCCCTGGTCTTCGTCAATCTGATCATGACCGTTGCCCGGCGCAAAGAACCGATCCTTTACGTTTCGGTCTGGTATGTCTGCGCCGGTATTGTTCTGACCGCTGTTACGTTCTGCCTTGGAAACGTCATCTGGCGGCCCAACACCGGTTCTCTGGTCGGCATCCCGGATGCAATTCTTCTCTGGTTTTATGGCCATAATGTTTTCGGTCTGCTGCTGACCCCCTTATCCGCCGGGGTGGCATACTATGTGATTCCGAGGGCCTGCCGGGCGCCGCTTTACAGCCACACCCTCTCGCTGTTCGGTTTCTGGTCGCTGCTGGTGGTCTATACCCATATCGGAACCCACCATCTGCTTCAGGTGCCGGTGCCCACCTGGCTCAAAGTCATTTCTATTGTGGACAGCGTAGCCATGGTCATACCGGTCATGGCCTTTCTGATTAACATCTGGTACACGGCCAAAGGAAAACTCGGGGAAATTCACGCCGACATCGGCGCCAAATTTGTCTTTACCGGCACCATCATGTATTTCTTTGTGAGCATTCAGGGTTCCATGATGGCGCTTCCGGATGTACAGCGGGTAACGCATTTTAACAACTGGGTCGTCGCCCATGCCCATGTCGGTGTTTTGGGGTTTGCCGGAATGATTGCGCTCGGCGGAATTTACTACATTCTGCCACGAATCACCGGGAGACCCCTCTACAGCAGATTCCTGGCGGATTTTCAGTACTGGATGATCCTCATCGGCGTCATCGGCTTCACCGTGGTGCTGACCATTGTGGGGCTGATTCAAGGCAATGCCTGGCTCAACGGCGAAACCGTTTACCGGGTTCTCCCGGAAATGCACGTATACTATATTACCCGGGCTTCTCTGGGGCTCATGATTTTCAGTTCGGCGCTTATGGGATTGTACAACATCGTTAGATCCATATTTTTCAACACCGGAGAAATCTCATGAATATGACACCAAGGACAGTTGTGGTCGGGAGCCTCCTGATTTTGGGTGTCATTGTGTTTATGGTCGTGGTCGTGCCTTACGCCACCCGTATCCAAGCACCCTCGGATATCTTTCGTTCACGGACCTCCCAGGAAGCCGACGGCAGGTCCATCTATATTGCCAACGGTTGTGTCTATTGCCACAGTCAATCCATCCGTTCCATAGACTGGGGATTGGGCGCGGAACGGATCGCCCAGGCCGGTGATTATATTCAAGACAAACCCATTTTGCTCGGCTCGGAACGCACCGGTCCGGATCTTTCTCAGGAAGGCGGGGAGCATCCGGATGACTGGCATATGGCCCATTTTATCAACCCAAGATATACGCGGCCCCTGTCCATTATGCCGGCATTTGCCTTTCTCGGCACGGAAGATATTAAGAAGTTAACGACGTACGCCCAGAGCCTTGGCCTCAAAAATTCAGACCAACGGGTTGAAAGACAACAATTCTGGAAAAAAGAAGCCATCGAGGCCTATGAAAAGGGCCCCGAAGCCAATGTGAAATGGCTTCACGAAACCGTGCCTGAAGGTTGGCGAAACGTCCCCAACCCCTATCCGACCACCGAAGCCGGACTGGCCAGGGGGCATAAAATTTATCAGGATTTTTGTCTCGGATGCCACAGCCCCATCGGTGACGGCATGGGGCCGGCGCAGCCGTATGTGTATCCACCGCCCTTGAATTTTACCATTTTGAAGGGTCGAGGAATTTCCGGAGGAATTCTATATTACCAGATTATGAACGGCATCACCGGCACGGCCATGCCCTATTTCAAACGCGAACTGGAGTCGGAAAAAATCTGGGATGTGGGCAATTATGTGGCGGTCAACTTCATCAATCAGACCGATGCCGATACCGAACCCAAGGGGATCGACGCGGCGTATGAACCATGATCGGAAATAACAAATTTCAAAATCCAAATGACCAGTGAAGCCCAAAATACCAATGACAAAAAGGTTTACGATCTGGAAGAAAGAACTGCTCTGCTGGGAGAAGGAATAATCGATTTTGCAAAAACACTGCCTCATGACCGGATAAGCAATGAACTCGTTAAGCAATTCATTCGATCCGGTACGAGTATTGGGGCCAACTATATGGAAGCCGATGGCGCAGAATCGAAAAAAGATTTCAGGCACAAAGTAGCCCTCTGCAAAAAGGAAGCAAAAGAAACCAAACATTGGATAAGAATGATCGCCAAAGCGAATCCGGATAGAAAAAAAGAATGCAAAAAAATTTGGCAAGAGGCACAGGAACTAACGTTAATTTTTTCTGCAATACTTAATACCTCTCTAAAAGGAAATAGAAAATAACAAATTTCAAAATACCAATGACAAGTGAAATCCAAAATTCAAATGACAAAAAGGTGTACGATCTTGAAGAAAGAACGGCTCTGTTTGGAGAAGGAATAATCGATTTTACAATACTTAATACTTCCAGAAAAGGAAAATGAATTTTTAGTATTTATGCATTTGAATTTGATTTGAACTTTGATCTTTTTAATTTGACATTCAAAAATGTATTTTCCGTATTTCATAACATACATGGCATTGGGCTTTGCCATCAGCCTCGCGGTCTTTTTCTGGGCCCTGAAAAACGGCCAGTTTAAAGATCAGAAGCGGGCACGGTTTCTGCCCTTGGAAGATGAGCACGAACCATCTGCTGCAAAGATCTCGACCTTTCATCGGTATGAGGCCTATGTCCTCGTGCTGCTGGCAGTGGCAGGCCTGGCCGCCAGCGGGGCGGTGCTGATCTTTGCACTTTTGAACGCCAACGGAGCGTAAACAAAAGGAAACCCCATGAGACATTTTAATCTGCTGAACTTCCAGCATATCGTGCTGTATGTGTTTCCAACGCTGATTTTTATGGTGGTGTTCGGGTTGGCGCTGGCCTTCAGCCACCTTCGAAGCGAAGATGAGCACGAGCGGAAACAAAAAATCATTTACCGCTTCCCCGAAGGGATCGAAGACAGGAACGCCCCTTTTCCCCTGTCCATGATGCTGATCATCGCCGGTACCATCGCCTGGGTTTTCTTTTATGTTTTGGGTACCGGCCTGTTGGGAGTAAAAATATAAAATGACACATTCAACCGGAAAAGAGTCCACTTTTGGCACCTGGGTCATCATTATTCTGCTTTTGGCATGGATACTGGGAAAAGGGTTTTTTTCGTTTTTTGTGGTTGGAAATATGGGCCAACCCACCTGGAACTACCGCCCGGTCAAGGATGTCCCCGGGGAATCGCCCTACGCACTCTACCAGGTGCTCCCCTACCCTCAGCACGTGAAAGGCGCCAAGGGGGAATAGATGAAGCGAATCACGATTCTAATTTTGCTGGTGGCCGTTGTGCTCACAACGGTATATACGGTATTGACGCTGTACGATGAAAACCTCCAGGTCGGACGCATGTGGGAAACCCCTGCGGTTCGGCCCTACGAAAAACCGATGCTGATTATGGAAAAAGCGGTGATACCCGTTACCGGCGGAGAGGCTGTCTTTAGAAATCTGGAGGGAGAAGATCTAATATCGCCGCTTGAGAATGACGATCCCCAGGTCATTGAGTCGGGAAAGTCTCTCTATTTTACTTACTGTGCCCAGTGCCATGGAAAGTCCTATGACGGCAACGGCACGGTGGGTCAGAGTTTTCATCCCCTACCCGGAGATCTGCAGAGTGCCCGGGTTCAGTCCCTGCATCAAGGCACCCTCTTTAAAGAAATCAGTTACGGAATCCCCAATGGCAGGCAGCCGGCCCTTGCCACCACCATCGCGGTAAACGATCGCTGGCGGATCATTGCCTATATAAAATCTCTGGGACCCCGCGAATGAAATGAATCCTTCCGTTGTTTCCTGCCACCTTTGCGGCCTCTCCTTAAGACACGGCACCATTAAATGGCGTTCAGAGGACAGAGAATTCTCCTTCTGCTGTGCCGGTTGCCGGCAGGTGTTCATCATGCTCATGGAAGCTTCCGATGCTCCGGACCCGGTGCAATTTAAACAGACGCCGCTGTTCAAAACGTGCCAGGAAATGGGAATTATCCCGGTTTCGGAATCGGATTTGGAAGCGCGCCTGGCCGAAGACCCTTCGGAACCGCCCCTTCCTTTGGAGCAAACAGATATTGAATCTGAAACAGACGGAGGGAGTGAATCCCCATCCAACACCCTTGGCATTCACCTGAAAGTCAACGATATGTGGTGTCCGGCCTGCGCCTGGGTGATCGAACACGCCCTCGGCAAACAATCCGGCGTCGTGCATGCCGCGTGCAATTTTTCAACGGACACGGTCCGATGTGAATACAATCCGATTCTAACGTCCCCGGAACGAATTATCCGGGCCATCGGCCGACTGGGATATGGGGCGGCGGAACCTGAAGAAGATACCCTGGCGGTCGAAACCAAAAAGGATTTCATTCGTTTTGCCATCTCTGCATTTCTCACCGCCAACGTGATGATGCTCTCTTTTTCCCTCTACTCCGGATTTTTCATCCACCTGACCCCGGACACCGTCCATAAACTCTCCTGGCCGATTTTTATACTCGCCAGCATCGTCCTTTTTTACGGCGGCCCCAAAATATTTCGAAAAGCCTGGGCCGGATTTATCTCCGCTGCCTTCGGCATGGAAACGCTCATCGCCATCGGCGCTTTTACCGCCTACGTTTACAGTACGGTCAATCTTTTTTCCGGAAGCATTCATCTCTATTATGATACCGCCGCCATGCTGATTACCCTGACCTTGCTTGGCAAAACCATCGAAAAAAAAGCCAAAGATACGGTGAAGAAAGATCTTTCAAATTTTTTCTCCCTCCGGCCCACCAAGGTCAAAATCTGCAGTGATGAATTCCCCCGCGGCCGTTATGTCGCGGTGGAAGCCCTCGAACGCGGAGACATTTTCAGGGTAGAAGAAAATGAAATTATCCCTGCAGACGGGCGGATACTCGATGGCTCGGGCACGGTGGATGAATCTTCTCTCACCGGTGAAGCCCTGCCCGTACAAATCAAAGCCGGGAACCGAATCCGGAGCGGAACCCGGGTGCTGCAGGGAACCTTCAGGGCTGCAGCCGAAGGCATCGGCGATGGGTCGACCTTGGGGCAGATGATCCAAATTATGGAAAAAACCCTGGGAAAAAAGATTCCCCTTGAAGCGAAAACCGATCGCATCCTCCGCTGGTTCGTGCCCCTGGTCGTCCTGCTTTCCATAGGAACCGGAGGGGTCTGTCTTTTGTCTGGCCTGTCCGTTGAAACCGCCATGATCCGGTCTGTCACGGTCATGGTCATTTCGTGTCCGTGTGCCCTGGGCATTGCCATACCCATCACCCGCGTCGCGGGGATCTCTCTGGCAGGACATACCGGGATTTTAGTCCGGGATTTTTCGGCCTTTGAACAGGCGGAGAGAACCGATACCATTGTCTTCGACAAGACCGGAACCCTCACCGAAGGGGAATGGATCTTACGGGATATCGTTGTTATGGAACCCTTTGTCGAAAAGCAGATCCTATCCATGGCAGCCGCGCTGGAAAAAACGTCCGACCATTACATCGCCGGCGAAATCAGAAGAAAAGCGCGAGAAACCACGGCATTGCCGGCGCCCGTGGAAGACATACAGTGTTTTGAAAACGGAATGTCCGGAAGACTCGGAAAAGACGAAGTCAGAATAGGATCCAAAGGTTTTATTGCCGAAAACCTGAAAGAACCTTCGGCAATACCGGCAGCCCGACAAAAAGATGGCATAGTGCAGTCAGCGGTCTATATGAGTTATGGGAAACAATTGTGTGCCGTGTTCGTTTTTGGAGACCGCCTCCGAAAAACAACATCCGACACCGTTGAAAAACTGAAGAACAAGGGATACCATACGGCCCTGGTATCGGGGGATGGAGAGGATACCACTCGGGCCATCGGAAATATGCTGGGCATTCAGAATGTATACGGCGGAAGACTTCCCGGGGATAAAGCCGATTTGGTTCGGGATATGCAGAAAAATGGAAAAATCGTCGCCATGGTGGGTGACGGCATCAATGACGCCCCGGCCCTTGTACAGTCGGATCTGGCCATGGCCGTCCACTCCGGCAGCCACCTGGGCGAAGAGGCCGCGGATATTACGCTGATGCAGGGAAATCCCCGTCAGATTCTGGATTATCTGAATCTGGCCAAACGGGTAAACCGAAAGATTCATCAGAATCTGATGTTTTCTCTGGTGTACAACACCATCAGCATACCCATTGCCATGAGCGGACTCTTGACGCCCATCGTCGCTGTGTGCGCCATGCTCCTGAGCAGCCTCAGCGTCACCGGAAATGCGTTGCTGCTGAAACGCAAATACAAATTCTAATGAAATTCAGATCTGATAAACCCTAACGTTGCAAAAGTCGAGGGTGCTGCAGATCCAAGGCGCCGAAGGTGAAGCCGTAGTAATTTACTGCGAACCTTTGGCAACACTGGAGATGCGGCGCCATCGGCTTGTCCGCCTCTGGAGGGCTTTCCCATCGGGTAAATAACATGGCTGTTTTCACTATTTTCATGATGTCACTTGGGGTTAATTTCATCAAACCAGAGAAAACATCTGGAAATGATGATCCTTATAGTCTTTAAATTCATTTTGCCATGTTATTTATGCAACTTTAGGGTTTGCTATTGTGTCTATTTTTTTGTATGAAAACAACCGCAGACCGTTTTCTGACACCTGACACCCGACACTTTCATTGAACGTTTTCGCTCAATTAGGTAGTTTCCATCCATAAATGGCCCTTTTTGCCCGGATCTGCGTTCTCCGCGGGTTTCCGGCTGCGGCATACAGGGAGTATGCCTCACCGAAAACCCTTGTGCCTGCCCCGTGAAATGCGAAGCATATTTAACTGGGGCGGCCTTGAT